>CAZJBQ010000005.1:53619-59337 GCA_964544625.1 uncultured Candidatus Peribacteria bacterium
TTTGTTTTTCAAGAACAGTTAAAGCTCGAGTTAGAGATAAACCAGCGGAAAGCATTCCACTTAAATTGTTCGTAAACATTATTTTTTCGGAAAGAGAAACTCGATTAAAGAATTTTATATCCATACTTCCCTTACCATCTCGCTCAGTTGTTTCCTTGATAGACATTGGAATACCACCTCTATCACGAATTTCTTTCGCCAGTGAAAAAGTATCTTGAGCTATTTAGACGGAGGCAAGATACATGATTTTGAACAAGCAATATTTTCATGTAATACACAACAGGCTTTTTCCGCTATTCGTAGTTTATTAGATGAAGTAAATAATTTTCTTAACTGGAATGAACCCTGGAAAATTCCTAGTCCAAAAAATTGAGCCGTCCTAGTACGCTCATTAGCATATGTCTATTATACAACACTCATGCTTTCCCCTTTTATTCCTGAAGCGACCAGCAAAGTCATGCATGCTATGGAAATAAAAAGAGGCACAACGCTCGACGATCCGATTTCGATAGACCTCAATAGAATTACAAAACCAGAGATTTTGTTTGTGAAAAAATAATTATTTCTTCACGGCGACAAAAGAGAATGTGAGGTCAACAATATCAGACACACTTGCAACGATTGGAACTGATGGGATTGTGATATTATAATCAGCATACTTGAGACTGCTGGTTGCGATACCCTGGATTTCGTTGTTTGAAACGGCACGAGCTTTGACATTAAACACTGCTTCTTTTGTCGTACCAGCTATCGTGAGTTGTCCTGTTGTCTCAAATGTATATTGCACTCCTATTTCAAATTTATCTGGAAGAGCAGAAACAGTCGTCGGAGTAAAGGTGATAAATTCATTGGCTTCTGATTTGAGAATCATACGACCGATAGCGCCATTGCGCATATCAGAATCAGTCTTGAGTGTACGAGCATTAATCTGAATTGGGCTCACCATACTCGCCTTTGGATCTTTTTCATTGACAGAGATTTGACCTGAGACGTCTTTCGTTACTTCGACGACATGGAATGGAGCGCTCATGAGGACTTCATCGATTTCAAATTTTGCTTCTGATTTCTCTGGCACGATAACAAATGTCTCCATGCCTGGAATTGCTACTTCTGATGAGACGCTCGGAACGAGCGGTATCGCCGAAGGTGCTGAGACGGGGCGAGTCATGTAGAGAAATGCTGCTCCTCCTACTGCAGCTAGGATGATGATGGCGATAATAATTTTTTTCATAGTGTTTTAATCATAATGACTGACACTCAAACTCAAATCTGTGAGACTACACAGAGAGATTTTTTGAGTGATAGTATGCTACTACGCTTTCATAATTAAAGACAATATACTTCCGGAGCTTTGATAATGAAAGCTAATAAGCATTAAATTAATAAAGCAAAGAAGTATAATTACACACTGTCTTTCACTCGTCCGAGAATATGCTGAAAGTGTTTCTCAGAAACAGGCTGGATAGAGAGTCTCGAGCCTCTCTGCGCGACGACCATATCTGCGAGCTTTGGATCGTTTTTTATATCAGCTAAAGTCAGTGGCTTTTTGAATTTTTCTATAAATTCCATCATCCTCGTGGTCCATATGGGTTTATCGAGGGTGGATTTCGAATCATAGTGCTCATTTTCCACATCAAGTGCAGTCATATCTGGGAGTGCTTCACTCGCAACTCGCATGAGTCAAACAATCGCAGGAGGACAACAACTACTATGGTAAAAGAAACACAAATCTCCTACACTCATAGAATCACGGAGAGTATTTCTCGCCTGGAAGTTGCGCACACCAGTCCAGGATTCCTGACCGACTCTTTGTAAGTCATCGATACTGAAACAATCGGGCTCTGATTTGAGGAGGAAATAGTTCATGCTTTCAATTATATAAAAAAATCTCCAATTACTTGAAGATTTCATGGTGGACCCACCTGGGATCGAACCAGGGACCAATTGATTATGAGTCAACTGCTCTAACCCCTGAGCTATGGGTCCGATAAACATGGCGGCGGGAAAGGGGGAGAAATGCCTGAATGGCATTTCGAGTCAACCCGAGCACAGCGAGTGGTTCGAAGACCGAACTGGTACTCTATAAACATGGCGGCGGGAGAGGGATTCGAACCCTCGCGGCAACTTTTGGTCACCCTACAGGATTAGCAATCCCGCCCCTTCAGCCTCTTGGGTATCCCACCATAGTTTATGTGTGTGGATTGTATGAAAACTTTTGCTAGGAGCAAATTTTTATTCTTCTTCTTCGCGAGAATCGTCTGCAGGATCTTCATCTCTCTCTTTCTCAGGAGCAATATCGTCCTCTTCTCAATCCTCATCAAATCCCATTTCTACCATGTTTTCTGATTCTTCTTTTTTTTGTGAGAGAAAACTAATAATCCTATTCATATCAGTCTCACTCAGATCATCTCCAAAGAGATCACGATAGTCTCGTATTTCACTTGGCGTATGACGAAATATACCCCAGTAAACCATACCTACTTCTTCGAATCGATGAATGAGGAGGTTATTGAGGAGGAGAAGTCTGCGTCTATCATCTGACTCTGCATCATCATAGTAGGGTATCATCGCGGTGAGGTGAGTCTGAATATCTTCTTCATGGATTCTGTGAGCTTTTTGGGCTTCTTCGGCGATTCTTTTTCTCTCGACAGCGTAGTAATCATCATCTTCTGTTGAAGTTTCTTTGGAATTCTTTATCGATGTATTTTTTCTCGTTGTCATAGGGAGGAAAAGTACTATGATTGTAGCAACTTCTCAACGTAAAATCAAACCCTATGAGGTTGACGAAAACCATACTTCATACCACAGAGAGTTATATCCAGAGACTCGCTCGCGGAGGCGTCGAGACAGTGCAGGATTTACTCCTCTTTTTCCCTCGTGGGCTGGAGGATACTGCTGATGTCCTCGAGTCATTCGCATATGTGAATGTCCAGGAAAAAAACACCATAAAAGTGACTCTCGTAAATATCATACAGGAGCGAACGAAGTTTCAGAAACAACTCACGAAGTTTCTCGTCTCAGACAAAAATAATATGCTCTGCGAGTGTGTATTTTTTCACACGCCTTTTTTCAAAAAACCCATCAAGGCTGGCGATATTATTATCATTCACGGAAAACCAAAATACGAATACGGGAAGCTCTCATTTCCTCAGCCAGATATAGAGCTCTATGATCCAGACAGACTCGCCTATCTCCCGGTCTACATGGAGCTCCAGGGTATCAATACAAAATGGTTCAGAGAAAAAATCCCTCTTCTCTTCCCTCTTCTCCATCTCATACCAGAGATATTACCAGACGAAATCCGCACTGAAAAAAAACACAAACCCCGCATAGAAAATATCCAAACGCTCCATGCTCCAAAAACGCTTGAAGCCTATGAACAGGCAAAACACGAACTCGCCTACGAAGAGCTCTGGGAACTCCAGTATCGAGCCCTCCAACGCAAGAAAATCATCCAAGAAGCCAGTATAGGACATACACACGGCGTACCTCTCAATGTAGAACGTATGAAAGAGGCTATCGGTACTCTCCCTTTTGCTCTCACCAGCCAACAAAAAATCACACTCTTCGAAGTCCTCAAAGATATGGAACGCGATATCTGTATGCAACGACTTTTGCAATGAGATGTCGGTACTGGTAAAACGGTGGTTGCTTTTCTCTCACTCCTCCACTGGATTCAGTGAGGTGGTGGACAGGTTGTCTATATGGCCCCGACGACGATACTCGCGACACAAGTCGCTCGCAAACTCGCACAATTTCTCGAACCCTACAATATCAGTTCTGCGCTGCTGATTTGAAGCGTCTCAGCTAAAGAAAAAAAATCCATCAAAGCAGCTCTGCAGAGTGGCGAACTCGCCGTGGTCGTCGGAACACAGGCCCTCATACAAGAAGATGTCATCTACAAAAATCTCTCCTATGTCATCATCGATGAACAGCACAGATTCGGCGTCGAACAACGAGAGAAACTCACAGAATATATCAGTAAATGAGTTCTTCAATCAGCTCTCGGAGACACTCCAGAAAAACTCCGTGAAGTCGCGACCTTTCCACATGTTCTCATGATGACCGCCACTCCTATCCCACGAACGCTCTCTATGGCGCTCTATGGCAACCAGGATATTTCTATTATTCGTGAATACCCTGCCAATCGTAAAAAAATCGTCACAAAAATCGTCACTCCAGCTCATACGCATGAAGCCTATAGGTGGATAGAATCACAAATAGAGAGTGGCTATCAGGCGTATTGGATTTCACCACTCGTCAATGAAAGCGATAAAATCGAGGCAGTCTCGGTCCGCGAAACAGCAGAGAAGCTCAAAATGCTCTTCCCACATAGAAATATCGGTATCCTCCATGGGAAAATGAAGCCCGATGAAAAAGACAGTATCATGCGAGACTTTATTGATAAAAAATACGATATACTCTCCTCCACTTCTGTTGTCGAGGTCGGTGTTGACAATCCAAACGCTACTGTCGTCTGTATAGAAGACGCTCATCGATTCTGACTCTCACAGCTCCATCAATTCCGTGGTCGAGTCGGTCGTGGTGATGCTCAGTCTTATTGCTATCTCATGAGTGAAAACACCTATAGCGATAGATTGAAGGCCCTCGAAAAGACCAATGATGGCTTTGAAATATCAGAAATCGATATGGATCTCCGCTGACCATGAGAGGTTTATGGGGTCAGACAATCTGGAATACCTGATTTGAAGCTCGCTTCTATCACTGATTTGGCAAAAATCTATGAGATACGACAGGATATAGAGACTTATTTCGAAAAGAAAGAAAAATAGTTCAATTCTTGCATTGAGGCTCAAAATAGGGTACGATACTGGTATATGTTTGCTCTCCGAGATTTCTGAAAGATGCAAAGAAGCGCCAAAATAGTCAGTTGATGCCTCTTTATAGCATGTGTTATTATTGAGAGCTTCTGGTATACAAATCACGGTTTTTCTGACAAATCCCTCCATTCTCTCGGCAAAGTATCACGAGCAATAGAAAAAACTGATATCATCGATACAGCCTTCGCACAGAGCTACCAAAACACGCCTACAAGGAAGTAATAATTTATAAGATAATATTACAACATTTCTTATCCATATAACAAGTATTTTGTATGGGGATTTTGAATTGTGTTATGAAAAGTATTTACTATTATGATATCGTTATTGCGTCTTACTCCATATAACCTCACTATGTCTCACAAAAAATCAATCATATTCGTATGTGTCTTTGCGGCACTTTTGGGTCAAGCATTTGGACAAACTGCTTCTGGCGAAGTAAAACTCAATTCTGCTGGCACTAAACCAACTGTATCAGGAGAGGTCAAACCAGGGAATCTCAACTCAGCAGAAGACTACGTCCCACTCTATGAATCAAATGTTGATGAGGATGTCCCTCTCTACTCTGCTCCTGCCTATGATGTGGATGACACCGTATCACAAGCAACTCAAGTCAAAACAGGCCCAGAATTTGTCTTGTTTCTCATTGTAGCATTGCTTTTATCAATCCTTGCTTACAAAAAGTACGCTCCATTTTTCCAGAAATAAAAGTACAGCATCAATAATCAGTTTTTAATATTTTTCCAATGACTCACCTCGGACTCATCGGTTTGTGAACTATGGGCGAGAATCTCGTCCGTAATATTATTTCTCGCGATGAATCCATCGTTGTATGGAATCGCTCTCTCGATAAAGTCGATGCACTCATCGCAGAATT
>CAZJBQ010000006.1:0-27837 GCA_964544625.1 uncultured Candidatus Peribacteria bacterium
CGATGCGACTATTAGCCGCTAAGAAGTCGTCGGTATTGCTCTCCGACTCGCGGGGCCTACCCCACCAGTTGATTATGTGTGAAAGTGATATTACAAAGATGCAAAATTTACTCCAAAACATCGTGATGCTTGGGTGTGTGCCAGCGCGGAACTCGCGGCAGATAATGGTATTATTACTCGAGAAAAGACCAATTTCCGTCCAAAATCCAACGTCACTCGAGCTGAAGCTCTCGCCATGCTCATGAAATCGGCTGAGATTGATTATGCGTCTGAAGCATATAAAGGTGGCGACATAGCAGACCTCTATAGCCCACGGACACCAGAATGGCAGATAATTCTCCTCGAAGGAGCGAACGCTCTCGGTATCATTGATCTCTATGCGGGAGATGGTTCGCCAGAGGATATTTTTCAACCAAATAAGCCTGCTACTCGTGCACAAGTGTTCGAATTCGTCGTAAATATTGATAACGCTCTTTCATCTGGCGGGAATGGAGGAAATGAAGGAGGAGAACTCCAGGGGAGCATCGTAGAAAAAAGTAATGGATATACTCAGTATACATCGAGCGAAGGTGATTTCACTGTCTCATATCCATCAGATATGTACATCGCCCAAGAAAATGAAGGCGTCATCAAGGTGCAGATTTTCTCTGACAATGATGCAGAGTTAGGCGTCAGAGGCTATACAGTGGTCCGAGAAACGTGTGATACAGCTGATTGCACTTATGAAGAACTCTACAAAGCCTTCAAAGAGTCACTCCTCGATGGAACAGGCATAACTATAGTCAAAGAAAATACTGTACGAGTCCAGAACTATGACACGACACTCCTCGAATATACACAAAATGTCGAAGGGCAACTATTCCGCGGATATGCTCAAGTGATTTTTACCAACGACCAACTCTACGGACTCGCTGGGATATCAGATGAACCACATTTTGCTGAAAATCAACGAGAGATACAGAAATTCCTCAAATCGCTCACTATACACGAGTAGGCACAAGAGCTACATAGTGATGCTCGCAACCTCGTGCCACGATTTCAGCGACTTCTCCTAAGAGAGTGAGTTTCCCCATATTCGTATTGAGTACACAACGCTTTGATGAACGCGCGACAATAATTTCGTAGCTGAGGATATTGATCCACGGGACCACAAAAGCTGTGTGGAAGAGGAGAATCTTTGATGGTACAAAAGACACGCCGTAATCATCTATACCGACATGGATACATCGGTTATAATTTCAGAATTTCCTGAGCCCGACACTGCTCGCAATCATAGTATCATGGTTCGTTATAGGGCGTTTAAATATCTTTTCCCAGAATTTCCACCCGATAGTATGATACGAGAACCAACAGACAATTGGCCATATAGCCAGAGCGCCGACGAGAATGAGGAGAATTATTTTCATAGCCATATGATATACCACTCTTCTTCCTTTGTAAAGAGAATACCAGACACGCTTCCAGAAAGTGGCAAGCGCTATCTCTGGATGCGACTTGAAACACTCCAAAAAATCATATACTAACGATACCAAAATATGAAAAAAATAGTACTCGCTCTGATAGTCGCTGTGACTGCTGCCATTTCTGTTTCTGCTCTCAACTCTCTCAATTATGCTGAGTATCTCGCAGACAAACGAGTGATAGTACGACAGCGTCCAGAAACAAATTATGGACTCGAAGACAATGTCCTCCGCCAAGAAGTCGTCGGTATCGCTATACGTCTCACGGGGCTCAATTTCAGAGATGTTCCACTTATCTCACTCCCGGATCCATACACCTGCGAAAATACATTTACCGATATCAAACAAAATACTCCAAATACATGGGTATGTCGTTCGGTAGAAATCGCAGCCAAATTCGGGATCGTCAGTACGTATAACAAGACATTTCGTCCGGAAGAATACATCACAGAAGCCGAAGCTATCGCTATGATCCTCGCCGCAGTTAAACTCACGCCAGCTATCGACAAAGATAAGCCATGGCAAGATTCTATCATGCAGACCGCATTTGATCTCGGCATAGTCACGACCAAAACCCCTGGAACTGCCATTATGAAACGAGGAGACCTCTTTGCTGATGTATCAAATCTCATAAAAACACTCTATAAACGAGAGATTTACTATATTGAAACTCTCGCCCAATAATTATTTATTCCTATGACTAAAAAAGAAGATACAAAAGAGCATCAATATGATGCTAGTCAGATCCAGGTCCTTGAGGGTCTCGAAGCAGTGCGAAAGCGCCCTGGTATGTACATCGGTTCGACCGATGCACGAGGTCGTGATCATTGTGTGAAGGAAATAGTCGATAACTCTATCGATGAAGCCCTCGCTGGTCACTGTACACACATCACACTTCGTTTGACTGAATCAGGCAGCTGTGTGGTCGAAGATAATGGTCGAGGTATCCCTGTCGATATTCATCCAAAAACAGGTGTTTCAACGCTCGAGACAGTTATGACGGTCCTCCATGCGGGTGGTAAATTCGGTGGAGAAAATTCTGGATACAAGGTTTCAGGAGGTCTCCACGGTGTGGGTGCTTCAGTCGTCAATGCTCTCTCATCTCGCACAGAAGCAACGGTTTGGCTCAATGGATCTGAATACTTCCAAGCCTACGAGCGTGGTAAGCCAGTGGCAGCCATCAAAAAAGTTGGAGCAACTGACCACGTCAATGGTACAAAAATCGAATTTTGGCCAGACAAAGAAATATTTGAAGATATCGTCTTTGATTTTGGTTACGTCAAAAAAGATTTCCGAGAACGAGCTTACCTCACACGTGGCGTCACACTCACTGCCATCGACGAACGAAGCGGATCAAAAGATCGTATTCGTTATTATTTCGAGGGAGGTCTCAAATCATACATTACCTATCTCAATCGTCATCATGAGTCACTCGGGGATATCTTCTGCACAGAAAATATGGTGGATTTCGTTTCTGTAGAAGTAGCCATGCAGTACCGCAAAGAAGACTATTCAGAGCATCTCACGAGTTTCGTGAATAACGTCATCACGCCAGGTGGCGGTACACATATGACAGGTTTTCGTACAGCTCTCACTCGTACTATCAATAAATATGCCCGAGAGAAAAACTACCTCACAGAAAAAGATGCCAACCTCACCAACGAAGATGTCGCAGAAGGTCTCACAGCCATTATCTCTGTGAAAGTCCCAGAACCACAATTCGAAGGACAAACCAAGGATAAACTCGGTAACTCAGAAGTCCGTGGTATCGTCGACAAATCAGTCGCAGAAACGCTCGGAGACTTCCTCGCAGAGCAACCAAAAACAGCGAAATCTATCATCGACAAATGTCTCCTCGCAAGTCGTGCTCGTATGGCAGCACGTTCGGCTCGTGAGACTATCATCCGCAAGGGTGCTCTCGAAGGGCTCACCCTCCCAGGGAAACTCGCTGATTGCGCATCAAAAGATCCATCAAAATCAGAAATCTACATCGTCGAGGGGGACTCAGCGGGAGGCTCTGCGAAGCAGGGGCGAAACCGTGATATACAGGCGATTCTTCCACTTCGAGGTAAAATCCTCAATACAGAGCAGGCTCGTATTGATAAGATATTTCTCAACGAACAAATCAAAAATCTCATCACCGCGATTGGTTGTGGAATTAGTGATACGTTTGATATAACAAAAGCTCGTTATCATCGTATCGTCATCATGACGGATGCGGATGTCGATGGTGCACATATTCGTACACTGCTCCTCACATTCTTTTACCGATTTATGCGTCCGCTTATTGATGCAGGATATCTCTACATCGCTCAGCCACCTCTCTACAAACTCGCAAAAGGAAAAGAAGTTTGGTATGCGTATAGTGAAGAAGAGAAACTCGAAATCATCGAGAAAAACGATGTCAAAACAGAAGGAATTCAGCGCTACAAAGGTCTCGGTGAGATGAATCCAGAACAACTCTGGGAAACAACGATGGATCCAGCTCGTCGTGTCATGGCGCTCGTCACTATCGACGATGCAGAAGCAGCGGACGAAGTCTTCCGTGTCCTCATGGGTTCAGAGGTTCCACCACGTCGTCGATTTATCCAGTCTCGTGCCAAGAGCGTTGCGAATTTGGATATATAAATTCTGCTATCTAGATTTTAAAATCGGGGTTGAGGTCTCTAATGAGAAATTTTCCTCGGTCTTCCATGCGAGCGTTTACAAAACGTTGTTGCCCCACAGGAGTTTCTTCTAGTCTATATGGTACAGAGAGAGTCACGATTTTTCCCTGTCTTTTTGCATCACGAGGTTCTCGTGAAACGATGAGGAATTTTCTATCATCTGATACCGTTTCTAATCTTCACTCCGAAAGAGGATACACTACAGGAATAACATCACCTCCATGAGTTTCCTCTCCAATTATTTTTACTTGCACACCGTCCCCTTCAGGACTAAATCCATAACGATCGAGCAATGCTGCAATTGTTGGTTTTCTCATAACGCTTGTTGATTCTATGATGCCTCGTGTTCTTTCGGCGAGTTCAAATGCTACACCAAGTAACGTCTTTCCTAATCACTTTCACCTCATATTTTCAGGTACGTATACTCAAGCGAGTTTATGTTCCCCGTGAATTTTATGTACAGAGACAAACGGTACATCTGTTTTGCCGGTATCAAGAATATAATTGTATCTTGGTTTTTGTGTTTCTCCGGGCATGAGAATTCGTTTTAATGCGAATTCTTGAGGATCAGTTCAACCAATATACAAGTGGCCAATTTTTTCACTATCGTAGCTTCCAAAAACATTAGTCATAAATATTTATAATGAAGTTATTTTAGTAAAACAATGCAGAAAACAATTTTTATTGATCAATAATCCAAAAACCTATATCACTTCATCCACGAGGAGTCTCCAGTTTTTCTACAGAAATATTTGCCGGTTTTAAGTCTCTAAATAGGGACTGAAAAGTAGGATAATCTGGTAAAAAATCTTTTTGGTGAAGTTTATATTCTTCCTCAAGTCTTTTAACTAGAAAATTATATTTTTCTTGAGCATCTTTCTTGAAATTTTCATCAATTGTTAATGTTTCACCATCTCATGAAACTTTGTCTGGGAAATTTTCTTTCAGCTTAATTTCCATTTTTTTGTTGCGAGGTTTGAGAGTTATGTCTTCCAATGATAAGCCGCCATCAATTTGTTCCATGAGAAGAAATTGACGATAAATTCAGATAGTTTTTGTAGGTATTCGCACGAGTCAATAATGCCCAGCAGCTTTTATCCAGCGGGGGAAGTTACCTATATCCACCAAATGGTGTATAGCGTCCATTCTATCCAGCTTGTGATTTAAATTTCATTCATGAGAATTATCATTCATTGATTCACGTACACAAAGTCCTGTTTTCCCCAGTGAATAGACTTGTGCCACAGATCATTCTTCAATAAAATCTCGAACCCCAGGCTCCCTAACATCTTTTTTATAAGCTCTTTTGTACCGATTTAACATACGGAGTACATGTCTGCCATAAGGAATCACCTCGCCACCAGCATTTATAACTTCACCCATTTTGTCTATTTGTCCTACTTGATTTCCCTGGGCGTCTACCAATATGAGACATTCAGTTCACTTTCATTTCATTATTTCTTTAAAAGAACCAGTGGTAGTAACAGTTAATCCGTTACTGCTTGTCATTTCTCGCCATTTAGCTCCGTCGTGTTTAATGACTTCTTGGAACTTTGCAAATTCTGGATCAGGCTTTCTGGTTTTCATAAGCATATAATACAATATAATTTATTATAAGTCAAATATAGTTAATATGTTTGCTTTCTCTCATAAAATAGGGCAAAATGTGGTTAGAAAAACCCATGAAACCACTTATATCACTAATACTCGGATGAATCGCAGCCTTTATCGTCGCCCAATTGGTGGCTATGTCTGGCGTGCAGACAACGATCGATGCCTGGGTCCTCACACTCACTATCGTTGGTAATGATGTTGGAGAGCGCATGGCCATGGCTGCACAGCTCGTATTCCATGACGGTATCCTGAGTAATTTCTTTGTCAAAGCCTATCTCGCCGGTCACTGATTGCTCGAAGAAATCATCAAATTCCTGGTGCTTCTCGTTGCTATCCGTATCACACGGCCAGCTAATACACGCGAGATTGTAATCTCGGGTATTCTCATCGGAACCGGCTTCGCGGTAGTAGAAAATTTCGTCTATTTCTCACACGGATCACTCTATATAGGATTTATCATGCTCATGATACGCATACTCGGACATGCCCTCTTTACAGGTATCATAGCTGCACTCTATACGCTCGGACATTTTGCTCAGATGCGATGGATTGATTCTGGTGCACAAAGAGGCATCGTCAGTTGGATAGTTGGTCATGGTGAAAAAGGAGTGGAAATCTTCTGGATTATATTTGGTATTATCTGTGCGTCTTTTATTCATGCTGTTATCAATGCGTTTGCTGCTATTGGTATGCCAGGACCAGCGACGGTGGTGATGATGATTGGTTGGAGTGCTCTCATACATTTCATGTTTCGTGCCATATCTTCTCGTCCCTACGAAACCTATATCCAAGAAGTAGAACTCCTCCAGACTATCACAGAGGCAGAACGTGAACTCAATGAAATCAGGGAAACGAAGCCAACACAAACTCGTGAGAGGAAACTCCTGGGCCATGCATTTCGTCGTAAAGCCCTCAAAAAAGAGAAACAATTTGCAAAAACATAAAAAATCCTACAATTCACGCGTCTGAGGCTTCACTCGGATTTTACTTTACTAACTTTTTATTATGAAGCATGAACAAAAAAAGGAGATAATCGGCAAGTTCGCTCGTGAAAAAGGCGACACTGGTTCTCCTGAAGTACAGATAGCTCTTATCTCTGCTCGTATCGACTCGCTCACAGCGCATCTCAACGAACACAAAAAAGATAATCACTCTCGACGCGGTCTCCTCGGTCTCGTCCAGAAAAGACGCAAGCTCAAAAACTATCTCCAAAAGACAAATCCAGAAGCATTTAAAAGAATAGAAGAAGAACTCGAAGGGAAAAAAATCGCTGAAAAAACAGCAAAAGCTGAAAAAACAGCTACTGTCAAAAAGGCAAAAGCTGAAAAAGCTCCAAAAAAAGAAGCAGCTCCAAAAGCAGAAAAAAAGCCTGCTAAAAGAACCACAAAGAAGAAATAATATTTCTCACTCAGAATACTCCGAGCAATCGGAGTATTTTTTTATAAAAAATACGTATACTCACTCTATGGAATTCAGGAAATTCATCTCAAAACAAGCCACAGGCATTACCATGGGCAGTGTTCTCATATTTGTTTTTGCTGCGGTGATTTTTGCGCGTTTGCCCTATATGAGTTTCACAGGAGAGCGTATCGTCTGGACACCACTCGAGATAGACATGAACAATCTCAATTTCGCAGGAGAAAAAGTAGACGTCGATCCACTCAATAATCCTCTTGGTCACGAAAAACTCGAAAAAGAACTCCTCATAACACACTTTTCGCTCTACCAATTCCTCTTATTTTCGAAATATTCTCAGACGTACTTTCCCTATATAGAGTCATATTTTCAGGACAGTGGATTGCCAGACGACCTCAAATACTTAGCCGTTGCCGAAAGTGGTCTCCGTACCGATGCAGAAAGTCGTGTCGGTGCTCGTGGCATGTGGCAGCTCATGCCCGAGACAGCGCGTCGTTATGGACTCAGAGTCGATGATGAAATCGATGAACGACTTCATTTTGAACGCTCGACTCGTGCCGCCGCAGCGTATTTACTCTACTTGAAAAACATATTTGGAAACTGGACGCTCGCGGCTGCTGCGTACAACCGTGGCGAAAATGGTCTCCAGCGTGATCAAAAAGCTCAGCCTGGCGCGAAAAATTATTATGACCTTGTCCTCAATGATGAGACAGGATCGTATATTTACCGTATTGTTGCTATCAAATACCTCATGCAAAATCGCTGGAAACTCTTTTCCCCAGAGCTTCTCGGTAGCGTGTTTCAGGGTCCAGCTACGAAAAAAGTGACTCTCACAGGGCCTATTCTCGATCTACGGGAGTATTCACTCAAAAACGATATAGACTACCAAGAACTCCGCGAGCTCAATCCGTGGATACTTGGGTACACACTGCCATCATGACCATGGGAAGTGAAACTTTTTGTGCGGTAATTCCTAATCATTTTTATGAGAAAAATTTCTTTGTTTCTTGGAATTCTAACAAGTACTATTTCTGTTTTTGGATATTCGAGCGTTGATGTCTCCAATGCATTATTTCTTGCTGAGCAAGGGATTATCACGTCTCAATCTAGCGCAAAATGATATAGACTCGACGATACTATTACCCGTGCAGAAGTTATTGGAATCGCTTTGAAAATAAAGTGAATAACATTGCCAGATAGTTATTACTGCAAGAATTACTTTTCAGATGTTAAATACAACGCAAATAATAATTGGATTTGTAGAGCCGTTGAGCTCGCAGCTGATGCCGAACTTGTGTCTCGTACCAATACTAAATTCCGACCTCAGGATAAGATTACCAAAGCAGAAGCTCTTATAATTTTGACAAAAGCAGGATGAATATATGAAAAAGCAACCCAAAGTGAACTACCTTATATATTTGATACAGACATAGATTGGCAACAAGAACTTTTGAGATGAGTTTTTGGCATGCAATTATTAAGGTTAGAGGACTACAAGTATGCTACAAAGGTAAATAACTCCTCTGGTCCAATAAGTATCGCTACTATTACAACTGTTACATTCTATCCTAACCGTTCAGCCACTCGTGCTGAAGTATTTAGTTTTGCAAGGAATATTCTAGTAAAAAATGGAGCCACAAATAACTCAGTTTATGAAAATATTTTCTCTGCTGATTTCTGAGATGATTTTTCTCAAACTACAGATAACAATATTACATACATTAGTTTTTGAGAAAAAATGCAAGCACTTGAAGCTCCCATATGAACTCTGGATCACCGTTATTCACTCAGTATTTTTGATAATTCACGTTTTTCTTATGCAGTGTGAGATAAATTTGAAAGAATGTGAACGTACAAATGAAAAACATACTATGTTTTTAATTACTCAGGAATGTGTAATGGTAGATTTTTGATATTTTTTGCAGGTAATAAAATTATTAAAGTTGATTCAGCATGTGAAGAGAAAATTAATGTATTGTTAGATTGATTAGAGAAGATAAATTTTGATATTACCTCTGGATATAGATCAGTGAATCATAGTGATCTTCTCACGATATATTATCAACTCATTGATAATCAGAACCCTTACTGAGCCTATTCTATGCGTTCTCCTGTGTGAGTTTCGGAGGAAACATTTGTATGATGGTATAAAAACGTCACCATGGTTGTTTTCCGAGAAGATACACTCAAAGATCTCGGTGATAATACGTATGAATTTTTCGTTGATATGATTGAAAACGGAGTCAATTCGACCTATAAAGTAAGGAGTAAAGTGGATTTGGATAATCTCAAAATCAATAATATTTCTTCTGTAAAACAGTAAGATATGGCCTCGAACCAACCTCTCCCCGAAGAATATATCGATGGTTATGTGATATTTATGGGGCGACGATTTATCACCGATAAGCGTGCCCTGATTCCACGCCTGGAAACAGAAGAACTTGTGAAGTATTGTTTAAAATTACTTTGAGAGAATCCAAGTATCCAAACAATAGCCGATATTGGAACAGGGAGTGGTATTATTCCGATTTCGATTGCAGAGAAACTTGAACGACCGCTTCAAGTCTTCGCGACTGATATGAGCCAGGAGGCGTTGAGTTTGGCACGAGAAAATGCTTCTGTCATTGCGAGCATGGAACTGAATCATGGATCGCCACGTCACTCCGTTCCTCGCGATGACGGGATTGTATTTCTCCAATGAGACCTCCTGGAACCGCTTATAGCTCACTTTGGAAATTCTGCACCAGATGAAATACTCATCACTGCGAATCTCCCGTATGTTCGCGAAAAGGAGATAGATTCATGACTCATACACGAACCACGTATGGCATTTTTGGGCGGAGTGCAGACAGGATTTGAGCTTTATGAACGATTTTTTGACCAGCTTCTCTCATGGAAACAGAGACCAAAAACGTGCCATGTTGTGATAGAATTCTGACTCTGGCAGAGAGATATCGCAGAGACGGTTTTTATGTGAAAAAATTGTTCGTACACCTTTTTTGCCGATTTACGAGGCATAGAGCGGTTTGCACATATTTGCCTTTCGAGATAAGTCGGGTACAATTTAGCCATGTCACATCTGTTTGAGCAAAGCGCCTGAGGCATAGTCTATCGCCGTCATGGGGGTATTATTGAGGTGCTTTTGCTGAAATGGAAAAATTCAGGAGGCAAGGTAGTGTATACGCTCCCAAAGGGGCATACCAAAGAAAACGAAGCGCCTGCAGATGCTGCTATCCGTGAAATCGCAGAGGAAACAGGACTCGAAGCGTCGATGCTTCGTATCAAAAAATTTATCAAGACCATTTCATTTTCTTTTACCGCTCGACATAAAACAGGACACCCTACGATTGATAAAGACGTCCATCTCTATCTCGTCGAATATCTCGGCACCAAAAAACCACAAGTACAAAAAGAAGAACGATTTGTTGGTTTTGTCTGGCTCACGCCTGAGCAACTCAAAAAAGTGAAAATGAAACCCGCAGTCCATGAAATTGTCGAGGAGAATAAGGGGTTTATGTAAAATGCCCAGTATTTTATAGATGAATAATGACGAATGAATAATGAAAAATGGTAGAATCATTTTCATGATATTGCAACTTACCGCTACTTTCATATACTCCTCCCTGTTCCAACAACCAATAAAACGAACAAAACAAATTAAACTTATTAAACTTTTTTATGAATCTCAATTTCAAAGACGGTCGCATCGAAATCCACTCTGGAGCGGCTAATATCATCCTCAAGGATGCATCTGTTGTTATCGATGATTATGTTATGGATTTCCCAGGAGAATTTGAACGTCGTGGGGTTTTCGTAGAAATACGAGAATCAGGATCGCTCCTTTTTGTCCTCACTATCGAAGGCAAGACGCTTATCTATCTCCCAGAATGAACTGCGGCTGAGAGTCTCGATACACTCCGCGATCTCAATAACAAAGATATGGTTATCTTCCCGGCAAACGAGACACTCTGGAAAACAGTCGAAACGTGGGAGGCTTCAGTCATCGCTCCATTTGGTGCGAAGGCAGGAGAATTTCTCACTAAACTTGGACAAACAGTAGAAGTCAGCGATGCAGCAACTATCAAAGTTACTGATTTTGAGAGCGAAGTCACACGATTTGTGGCTCTTGGATAGTTATTTCCGTTTCTAGAATACTACAAAATTCTTTGAATTTTTATCATTTTCAATAGTATTACATCAATGAACAATACTTTCTCTCTCATCTGTTGTACTCCTCCTCGCTGTTGCTAGGAAGAGTTTTGTAAAGTATATTTTCAAAAGCCCTCCTAGTCGGAGGGCTTTTTAGTGTTCTTTTTTATGTTTTTTCTTTTCTCTACTTCATTTCTGGAATTCTGGTGTATGTGCTGTTTTTGTCTCAGTTCTATTTTATCTATTTATCTTATTTGTTATGAAAACACACACTATCAAAGTTTGACAGGATGCTCCAGTACTCACTGGTGAGGCCCACGTTCAGAAAATCACGTTTCCGAAAAGTATCCAAGAAGTAACACTTGATGCAATATGACCAAGAATTGTTGTATTGCTCGGCAATAGTCGGAAAAAGGTCGGAGTTATTATCACGCCTGGAGGTGATCCAGCGATTTCAGATGCTGATATTGATCGGATGGAACTCGCAATCCGTGAACCATTTCTCCATATGGACACACTGTTCGGGCATAAAGGAACTATTCCAGCATTTAGAGCGACACGCGAAAGAGTATCAGAAACCATCGGTGTGCGACATACACCAGAATTGCTGGACGCTGAGAGGAGACTTGATCTCCTCTTCCAAGTTCACGGTATTCATTTATATCAAAATCCAGAGCTTCGGGTGGCAGCTAAAAATCTATGAGAAACAGTCAACAGCGAAAATAGAAAAAGTGTCCATATCTGGGATGAAATCACACACAAACTCCTCCAAACTCCTGAATGAAGAAAGCTCTTCCGACAACTACGTCCACTGTATCTGGAAAAGCAGAGAAAAAAAGAAGAAGCAGAACTGCAAGAGTTTCGGTCAGTTGATATTTTGTTCCAACGTCTATTAGTGGAGATGCGCCCAACAAAGATATTTATTGGTACTCCCGAAAAATGAGGTCGATTTGAAATTTATGCACGACATATCTCTAAAATCGCATGAGATACAAATACAAAGCTCTCAAAAACAGTGCAAGACATCCCTGCTTCAAGTGTGACAATAAATCTCAAATCGTATAATTCGTCTGTTACGGATTTTGAAGTCTAGATTTGTCTCATTGGAATGCAAAAAAACGCATCTCTTGCAATTCAAAAATTTCATCTATAATCTTCGCGAACATGGAATCCCACAATGCACCACATATTCTGTCTATTCCACCGCATGCATTTGCGGAAAGTGGATGGTTATCTGCTGTGACAAATACGGTATTTTCGACCTGGATATTTGTGCTTATCGTAGCTCTCTGTGCTACTTTTCTTTTTGCGGCAAGAAAAAGCAAGTCTGGATTTATCCATACAACTGGTTTCTTGATAGTGAAGCATATGAAAGCGTTCTTTGAGCCACTTCTTGGCCACCATCTCCCGCTGAACAAAACTCTCTGGTTTGTAGGAGGCGTATTTATCTATATTTTTGGCGCTAATCTCTATAGTCTCTTCCTGGATTGGATTCTCGCATTCCTCCCAGGACTCCATGACTATCTCCGACCTATCAATGCTGATATCAATACAACACTTGGAATGGCTGCAGTAATGATTTTCCTCTCTCATCTTATCATGATTCGTTTTCGTGGTTTTTTCGGGTATGTTGGGCATTTTGCATTTCACTTTCATGGTAAAAATTTCATCGAAAAATGTATTAGCGTTGTTGTTTGATGGCTTCATGGTATAGGCGAAATAGTGCGTGTTCTCGCGCTTTCTCTTCGTCTTTTTGGAAATATATTTGCAGGAGTTGTATTGATAGGTGTGATGATTTGGTTGTCGGGATTGATAAAAATAGATTTTCTCCCGATTGGTCAGCTCGCCGTTATTCCATTTTACTTTCTCGAAATGTTTGTTTGATTTATACAAGCGATGGTCTTCTCCCTGCTTGTATCTATGTATTTTGCAGAAGCGTCTGAGCACGAAGCTCACTAATTATATCACAAGCCTTTTAATTCTTAACTTTCTTTTATGAAAAAGCTTGCCCTCATCTCTCTCGTAGCTCCTCTCGCGACTTTCGCTGAAGAAGCTACTGCAGCTGCTACTTCTGTATCTGGACACGGTATCGACGTTTTCGGTATTGCTGCTTCAGTTCTTCTTTCTTCTTTGGCTATCGGTCTTATCGGTTTTGCAACAGCAAATGCGATTGGTCGTAATCCAAGCGCTGCTGCAGATATCAAATCAGCAGTATTGCTCCCTATGGTCTTCGCAGAAGGTCTCGGTATCGTAGCAGTTGTCCTCTCTTTCGTTGTTGCATTCGTAAAATAGTTTTTTCTCATTTAATTTTATTCCATGGAAGCGTTTAATCTTGGATCCATGTTGATCCAGATCGTGAATCTCGCAATTGTGTTGTTTGTTCTTAAAAAAGCACTCTTTGACCCATATCTGAAGCTCGTCGAAAAGACTGAGACAGAACAAAAGGAAATCGCTGCTGTTCATGAAACAGTCGAAAGAATCCGTAAAGAAGCTGAAAAAGAAGCAACAACTCTTGTTTCCGATGCTCATAAAAAAGCATTTGAAATGCGAGAACATGCTGCAAAAAATGCACAAAAAAATGCTGATGATATCGTCGCCCAAGCAGAAGAACAGGCTCGTATCATCCGTGAACGTGCTGAAGGTGAAATCCATGCTCTTGAGCAGACTTTTGCCAAACGCATGAAGGATGGCGTCATGACAGCTGCTGTTGAGCTCAACAAGAAACTTCTTGGTCAGTCCAACACTGCTCGTCGTGATTTCATGAAAGCTCACCTCGAAGATGTCGTAAAATAATATGGAACTCGAAATACCAAACCTCGATAATCCGTCTCAAAGAAAAAAACTCGTGAAGATGCTGGGAGTTTTTCGAAAACTCAGAAAAATCTCTCGTACTCGCGCAGAAAAACTCTTTGCTCGGACTCAGAATGGTCTCAAAGAATCTCTCATTATCACGGGGCAATCTGTCGAAAAAGATGAAGAAAAATACCTCTTGAATCTCTTCAAAAAATCTTTCCCGGACGCACACAAACCTACATTTTTTCTCAATTCACAGCTTCAATGAGGTGTCAGAATGATGTATGGAGATGAGATGGTAGAATTGACGCTCAATAGCATCACTCAACAACTTCAAAAACTTTAATTTTTTCTATGACTTCTATTTCATTCGATTCAGTCCTCGCGGACATCACCAAGCAAATCCAGACCATGGATATGACACCTGAAAAGGTGCAGACCGGTATCGTCGTCTCTGTATGAGACGGTGTTGCTCGTGTCGATGGGCTCTCTGGTGTTGCTTATAACGAGATGATAGAGTTTGAGTCTGGCGCCATCGGTGTCGCTCTCAACCTCGAAGAATTCTCAGTATGAGTGGTTGTCCTCTCTGGTTTCAAAACCATTAAAGAAGGTGAAACAGTCAAAGCGACTGGTCGTGTCATGGAAGTCCCAGTTGGTGAGGCTCTCATAGGTCGTGTCGTAGATGCACTCGGTAATCCTCTTGATGGTCGAGGTGCTATCAAGGCAAAAGAGAAATATCCAACAGAACGTGTTGCGACTGGCGTGATGAGTCGTAAATCAGTTCATGAACCACTTCAAACGGGTATCAAGGCGATTGATGCGCTCGTACCTGTTGGTCGAGGTCAGCGTGAGCTCATCATCGGTGATCGTCAGACTGGTAAGTCTCAGATTGCTATCGATACTATTCTCAATCAAAAAGGTCAGAACATGATCTGTGTCTACGTGGCTATCGGTCAAAAAGATGCAAAAGTAGTTCGCATTACAGAAGAACTCCGAAAGGCTGGAGCGATGGATTATACTATCGTCGTCAATGCTGGAGCGAGTGCTCCTGCAGCGATGCAATGGCTCGCTCCATATACAGGATGTGCCATGGCTGAATACTTCATGTTCAACGGCAAACACGCTCTCATCATCTACGATGATCTCTCAAAACACGCAAATGCTTACCGTGAAATGTCACTTCTCCTCCGACGCCCACCAGGACGTGAAGCGTATCCAGGTGATGTCTTCTATCTTCACTCAAAACTTCTCGAACGTGCTGCGAAGCTCAACGATGAAATGGGTGCTGGTTCTATGACAGCTCTTCCTGTGATTGAGACTCTCGCAGGCGATATCTCTGCGTATGTCCCAACAAACGTTATCTCGATTACAGATGGTCAGATCATGCTCGCAACCAACCTCTTTAACTCAGGCGTTCGTCCAGCGATCAATGTTGGTCTCTCTGTGTCTCGTGTCGGTGGTTCTGCGCAGACAAAAGCGATGAAAAGCGTTGCTGGTACACTCAAGCTCGACCTTGCCCAGTTCCGTGAACTCGAAGCATTCTCTCAATTTGCATCAGACCTCGATCCAGAAACCCGCGCTCAGCTCGAACGTGGTCAACGTATGGTAGAACTCCTCAAACAGGATGTTTACTCACCAGTCGTGATGGAAAAACAAGTCTGTATTCTCTATGCTGGTACAAAAGGATTCCTCGATTCAGTTCCAGTGAAAGATATCAGAAAATTTGAAGAAGCGCTTTACTCTGCTCTCGATACTGAATCGACAGTTCTCGAGGCTATTCGTACCTCTGGAAAACTCGAAGATAAAACAAAAGCTGATCTTGAAATGGTCGTCAAAGCAGTGAAGAGTGAGATGGGTGTATAATTTTTTCTTTTATGCCAAGAGGTAGAACCGAAACATCTCAGTATTATGACAGGCCTCGTGCTTCTGAAGCATGGGCTGAAGAGAGAAAAGATGCCGTAAAAGAACTACCAATTTATTGATTACAAAAATGAGCTCAAAATGCTACGTTACAAAAATTGCGTGATTATGTTGTTGGGGCATCTCAACAGTTACTCGGACGATTAAGTAATCAAGGCAATCTCCTCATTGCAACACTATCTGATTCTGAAAAAAGAAAAAAAATAGTATCACAATTACTCTGGGGCAGAAAAGGTCTATTGGAGTATGAAAAACAGAGAGCAGTAACAACAAATGCTTTGCTCCACGCTAGAGCGGATATTGGTAATTTTAATATATAGTTTATGCCTGCCTGAAAACAAATCCTCGATCGTATCAAATCTGTCAAAAACACGGGTAAAATCACCCGTGCGATGGAGTTGATTTCAACCGTGAAAATGAAAAAAGCGGCCGACCTCGCACTGGGCGCTCGTCCATTTGCCATGGAAGCAAGTGGTATTTTCTCTCGCGTAGCAGAGGAGATTAGCATGAGTCCATATGTTGAAGGAAAAGAGAAAAAAACAAAGAAAAAACTCAAAACTTTAATAGTTGTCATCACTTCAAACAAAGGTTTGTGTGGAGCCTACAACATCAATGTCTTTCGAGAAGTAATCAAACAAACAAAAGGCATCAAGGCAGACTGTATCACGATTGGAAAAAAAGCTCGTGAATTCGTACTTCGTACAGGTCATTCACTTGTGGCTGATTATTCTGAGACCTTCAAAGATGATCCAACACCTGCACAAGTAAGATCAATCTCGGCCAGTATTCGTGAGCTCTATCTCACAGGCGAATATTCTGCTGTGAAAGTCATTTATAGTTTCTACGTTTCTGCTATTGCCCAGAGAGCTGTCACTCGACCATTTCTCCCAGTTTCACGAGATTCTCTCTCGGCATTTCTCGAAGAAATAACGGGATCTATTATTTCGCCAGTCACATATTCTGGAGAATACAAAATCGAACCATCAAAACAGGCCGTTGCAGACCGTATCGTTCCACTTATTCTCGACCTGATGTTCCACGAGATGATGCTCGAAGCAAAAGCGAGCGAACATGCAGCACGTATGGTCGCCATGAAGAATGCTCGTGAATCATCAGGCACCAAAGTAAAAGAACTCACACTCGTCTACAACAAAGCACGACAAGCGGGGATTACCAAAGAAATCTCAGAAATCGTGTCTGGTGTGGAGAGCATGAAAGACTTATAATTGACAAAGCATATTTATCAATAGTGTATAAATACTAAAAGTATTTATATTTATTATGGACGGAAAACAACTCATAGTTCCAGTCGTTGTATCAGGTATTGATGTTTCTGGTTGTCTCATTGGCACAGATACGTCGTTTTATCGCGGTATGAAAAATTTGGTTTCATATATTGAGGGAAGTGCGAGCTCTATACTTGTTGGCACTACGAGCGAATCGCATCAAATGAACGCACGACAGAGAAGCGCTGTATATCATGCATTGACCAAGCATGCTGGTCAGGATTCACCTGGGCAGGATATCCCAATTATAGCTGGGATATTGGGCTCCGATGAGACTATAGATGAACAAATATGAACCGCAAAAGGGTTCAATATTACACGGTTTGCTCTCGGTTTGAATCATCTCGGTGATAACGATGAGAGGGTGGAGTTGAGCTGTAGTAGCTTGGGTGAAAAAGATAATTTGATGCTCTATAATATGCCAGGTGGTTTCTCTCCTGTAACACTGAATGATGTCATAAGATGGTGCGAGACAGATGAGCGAATACAATGAATCAAAGATTCTTCCGGAGATGCCGAGTATTATGGACGACTCTTACACGGATTGAAAGATTTACCAGAAGGGTTTCAAGTATTTTGTGGGAGTGAAGCTGTTTGGAGAAATTTATCGGCAGAACAAAGGCAAAAATCAGCAGGGTTAGTATCTGGAACAGCGAATGTGAGCCCAAAGCTTCTTCATCAATTTATGGTAGATCCATCAAGTGTTGAACAGCAGTATGATGACTTGGTGGCAGAATTATCTCAAATCGAACCACCATTTACTGCAGCAGTAAGAGGAGGTGGTATACAAAGTTATATAGCTCGAATGAAGAAAAAACTTATTCGTGCAGGAGTCTTTTCTTCTCCAAATTCTGGAGATATGTATTCAAAACCTGGTGAAGCGTTTTTGTAGGATTTTATTTCTCCCGTACTAACGCCATACCAGAGACATAGTAGCTTTTATCAATGTCATTTTCAGTTCCAGTGTAATTAGGATTTTTGGTAGAAAAGTTTTGGAAGTAGAGCTTGAGTGTGAGGTTTTTATCTGAGACGGTAAAGACGAGATTATCTTCACTGATTTTTTCTGGGAGAGTCAGCGGGAGGTTTGTTGCGTTTTTTGCATCACGGTGATAGGCGACTGTGTTTGTTTCAGGATCAAAAGTGATAGAGGGGTATCGGCTATCAGCTCAATTATTTTTATTACGAATATCAACTATTCTCGTATAACCAGGTTCGACCTCGAGCGGGAGAAGCGGAGTTCGACTGTTGTACATGAGGTATTTCACAGTACTGTCTTGGATATTACTATACTGTTGCACTTTGATGGCCTGAGAGATGGTATAGGACACGTTCCAGCTCGATTCATCTTTGATATTCTTTACCTGTTCTGGAAAGAGATTTCGTATGAGGGAACAATCAGAATAACCACACACATAGTCGATACCTGATGCTATATCTCGCGATAAATCTGCATCGATATCGGTGGTGTTTTTGAGTGGAGTAATGATACCATCTTTGAGGATGTTTGCCTTTTCGAGATTCACAACGAGGCGATCATATTGTCGATGGAGAGGGAGACGAGAGACTGACCAGGGGCCAACAGAAATCACAAATGAAATTATTGCGAGAGAAGCAGGGATGAGCGACATGGATTTCTTTTTGCTCATGATGAGATAGGTGGAGACGATGACGAGCCACACTCAGAATAGGACAACAAAATAACGATTCATCGTCAGATCATACTGGTTGATACGGAGATAAATAGCATAAAAGAGCATCACCGTCTGTGGCAAGACAACGAGAGGGAAGTATCTGCGAAACAGAGAGACGAGAGTACTCCCTGTTTCATATGATTTTGAGAATATATAATTCAGATATCAAAATGCTGAGAATCCTATTACCATCCAACTAATCATCCCTTTTGGCCAGTCCGAGAAATTGATAAGTACTCGTACGCTGTAGGCATAGAGTATGAGGAAATAGAGAGAGATAAATGGTACACCAACAAAACGAATGAGAAATCAGAAAAATTTATTAGTTTGAAAATCCTGTGTATTCAATTCGTGTATTTTTGGGAGATGGACGAGCGCGTAAAGTGGGGCTACCAGAGCCAATGCAATCACTACCCAATTTGAGATGATTTTGTCTTCATCGACCAGTGATTGTAAATCAAAGAGTTCAATAACAGATGTGATGCCAATTGCTCCGAGAATAAAGAGAGAGATACCAACAATTGCAGACATGAAAAGTGCCCACGATGTCATCGAAAAATAATTGGTATAGGTGATTTCGTTCTCTCTTTTTTGCACAAAATCGGTGATATAAGGAGCAATAAAAATACATCCAATAAATCCAGAGAGATGGAGTATGAGAGAAATAGTTGATTCAAAATCCCACCTTACTCAGGCTCCACTCGCGTACATGGCAATACCGTAGAGGACAGGGAGTATCTGGAGATACTTGATATATGTTTTATTGTGTGCTGTCTCTGAAAAGAGGGATAATCCTATGGAAAGAAAGAATGTCGTTCCACAGATGAGTATCGCTCGACTGATTTCATCGCCTGATATTTCAGCGTTGATTAGATAGAGGAGCCACGCCGTACATCCTATAGCAATTGCTCCTGCGAGTGGGAATTTCTGGAGTATGACGCGGAGAGGTGATTCAGTATTATTCCGACTCAAAAAAGAAAATAGTTTCATAAAAGTGATGGTGAGAATACGCTCCGAGATTATAGTGTATGGAGAATTATATTTTTACCAATCCAGTCATCTTTCTCTTTTTTAGAAAAGGTTTTTTGTTTGAGAGAACCAGTCTGTATTTGTGCATGGAAGAGCCGAACGGGCATGTTGTCAAAAGTACCACTTCAAAAACTCGGGCGAACAGATACTTCGAGTCCAAATGTCGCAGAGAAATAATCCTGAACTGTACGTCGGTCGTCAGAGCTCGTTGGTTCTATCAAAAATGGCTCAAAATGGTGTGAAGAGCTACCCCAGTAGGATTTATGTGCTTCATGGAGAAAAACGACGAGCTTCGCTCATTTTTCACTGCGTCGAATTACTTTCTTTTTGATGGGTTCGAGAGTACCTTGCGTTGTAAACCAGAGGCAATCCTGGAGTGGGTATGATGCTCTGTCTACTTTGTCGAAGGTTGTCGAAACAAGGGCTCCGAAGTCCATCAAAGCGTTATTGATGGTCCTGCCAGAAATATTTTTTTTTCGGAGCTGTGCTTCGAGTTGAGTAACTATGGAGTTGAAATTCAGTTTTTCGTCATACCCGCGTAGGCGGGTATCTAGGCCAGTAGCATTATTTTTTTGGGAGCTCGCTTCGCGTAGTATTTTTCCTGGATCCCCGGGTCGTCTTCGTGACGCTTCGCTTTCACTCATTTGCCCGAGGATGACGGAATGACGATTACCGAAATAATATCGTGCAAAAATCTTTACAAGATTAGCATCCATCGCGAGCACTGGTTTGTCGTATCCAAAAGCGAGCAGCGCTTGGGCTGTATATATTCCAATTCAGGGGAGTTTGCGAAGTTTCTCAAAATTATCAGGAAAGATACCATCATATTTTTCGACAACTGCCTTTGCGAGTTCTATCATTCGTCGCGCACGTCCATAGTATCCGAGACCTTGATAATATGGAAACAACTCATCATAAGTTGTCTCGGCAAGTGATTCAATTGTCGGATATTTCCCAAGAAAACGTGTGTAGTATCAGATGACTCTGTCGACTTGCGTCTGCTGGAGCATGACCTCAGCTATCCAGACCTTGTAGAGTCTATCGTGGAGAGGTTCTTCATAGACCTGTCTCCATGGTAGATCATGGCGACCATTTTTCTGGTACCAATGAAAAATATTCGCAAAAGGAAAAGGCTTCCATTTCGTCATTCGTCATCCTGCCTGCCGGTAGGCAAGGTCGTCATTCGTCATTGTCTTTTTAGTGCCCATGATGTCCGTGTCCGTGAGATTTTTTTTCTTCTACTTTTGGTGCTGCTCCAGAAAGATCAATAGTTCCAGGACGACTCCGAATCTGCTCTACGAATTTTGTATCAGCATCCCCATCGGCAGGACTGTATCGAAATCCATTTTTGTACGGATGAACTGCTCCTGTCTGTCTGACTCAGTCGAGATAGATATGCATATCAGGATTTGGTTTTGATTCTTCGTGATGGTGCTCTTCGAGATGTGACTCGATAGCCTCTACTATCGCATCGGGTTGATACATACGCATGATTCTCATTTCGTCTCCCATTTTGTGGAGCGTGATATCGCCGATGTCAAACACTTTATCAAATATTGTTCCCTGAAATGATTGTATGCCAGATATATCATGAAATTCTGTGAAAATCATATCTTTTGTAAATAGGGACCAGCGGATATCAATGAGACCTCTTTCTGTGACAATCCAGGCATCGCAGTACCAATCCAATACCTTGTAGATCATCAAAAAAAATAAACCAAAAATATAGGCTTCAAAAATCCATAAATGCGTCGAGCTGATATCAGGATACCATCTGTAGACAGCATATGACACTCCGCACACAGGGACAGCAAGCCAGAAAAATATATTTGGTAGAGCTACGAAAAAATGCCTGTGAAAAACAGCTCGTATGTTGTCGCCTTCTGAGAGGTAACGTGCGAAAAAGAAATTTTGAAGAGAGGACACCCCTCTATAGTAATTAAAAATCAAAAATTAAAAATCAAAAATCGGGAAGAGTCTCTTTACAAAGAGAAGTACCTATCTACACTTTCTCTATGAAAATCCTCGAAAAACTCTCTGCTTGTCGACAAAGCAAAAATTGTCGCCTCACTGTTATTGGTGTGTTGATAATTATAGTTGTAGCCTTGTTAGTATTTTGGTGAAAGGCAAAAGTAGCACTCTGGATCATCCTCATACTGTTAGTTTCAGCTTTTGGTGTGGAGTATTTCGACTATGATGTCGATCTCGGAAAGCTCTGGGAAACTGGTTCAGTTTCTGAATCACGCGTGGAACATAAAAATGGTATGAAGATCTTTGGTGAAGATTGTGCCTCCAATAATCTCAATTGTGACGACTTCAAAACTCAGCCAGAAGCTCAATCAAAATACGACTTATGTGCTGATAAAATCGCAACTGACAATCAGGTAACGAAAGAAAATATTCGCTCAATCGATGTATACTGACTCGATCGAGATAAAGATGGTATCGTGTGTGAAGCGCTTCCAAAAGGAGCCTAAGATTTCTTGTGTTCGTAACGACCGATGAGCTGTAATTCAGGGTCTATCGGAGAGACACGCAGAGGATATTCGTGATCAAAAAATATTTTTTCGAGTACTCATGCTCCGAGGAGTTCAAGGCATTGTCGCGTCAATTGCAGTGATGGATTTTTTGTTTCACTACTGGCACGGATAACTAAATCTGTATTTTTATCTTCTGTGGTTGCTGTTTTTTCTTGTTCCGATTCTCTATCTTGGAGCCAAAAGAAGAGATCAATCATACTATTTTGCACGAGTTCTTGGATGTAGCCTGTGTAGGATGGATATTGATCTGGTTCACTGAGACGATGGGTATAGTCACGAAGTATTTCATCAAGATGTTCGAGAAAAGCATAATTCACACGTGCTACTTCGGTATGATCATCACGCTCGAGAGAGATCTGAAATATACTCACATAATCTGGAAAAAATTTCTCCACGAGAGTGTCAAAGTGTGAGAGGTAGCCGAGGATAGAGAGATGTGTTTTTGCTCTGTCGCCAGTACTTTTTTCATACTCATCTTTTACTTTCAAAAAATATGATTCGAGCTCTTCTTCGGAAATGTCTGTGACAGAGATATCCCTGAATTCTTCTTCGAATTTAGTGAGTTTTTTTTCAAAGGCTGAATAAGGTAGTTCGAGCAGTGTATCGAGTGAAGCAAAGATGTTTTCCATAAAAGAGCATGATTGATTTTTAGTATGCGTGCATAGTATTGAGACAATTTTTTTTTACAAGTTTTGCTTGAGACGCATGCTGAGTTAAAATATATAAGAAATTAATACTAAAAAATTCAATGATTTTCAGATTGTTTCCCGAAGCCAAAACGTACACTAGATATACTTATTTTTTATTTATTTAGATATGCAAAAAGACGCATGTTGTTCAAATACTGGACTTGGTAAATGGTTTTGTCCAAGTATCGTTGGAGTTGTAGCGGGAGTTATCATGTTTGTGGCCGGTCTCAGCAAATTCATCGCTGGGAAAGGTATCTTAACATGGGTTGGTGGTGCAGCACTCGGTATCTTTGGTATCGAAGGACATGCTCAAATAGCACTGTATCTCGGAGCTATCGCAGCAGCCATAGAAGTTCTCGGTGGGCTCTCTATCGCTGTTGGTTGTCGTAAGAGTTCTGGTTGGGCTGCAGTGGCTCTCTCAGTCGTTATGGCAGTTGCCCTCCTTACGAAACTCGATGGTATGAAACCACTCGAAGGAGGCGTATTTGGTAAATTGGATAATCTCCTCAAGCTCGTCAGACTCGATCTCTTGCTCTTGGCAGTCTTTGCTCAAAAAGGACTCAAAACTATCAAAGCATGTTGTGGTATGGACTGTGGTTCTTGCTGTGCAGCAGAAACTCACAAGAAGAAATAATCTTTTAAAATTTCAATAAAAATCCTCCCA
The DNA here is from genome assembly GCA_964544625.1 of uncultured Candidatus Peribacteria bacterium. Classification (GTDB taxonomy): domain Bacteria; phylum Patescibacteriota; class Gracilibacteria; order BD1-5; family JAGOOR01; genus JAGOOR01. Next base: position 23,918 of record CAZJBQ010000006.1, read on the forward strand.
ACTGGGAGGATTTTTAGAGCCCAGTTGCTTCCCAATCTTTCATCATGGAGAGAACCTCATTGATTTCTTGAATTTTTTCTTGTATTTCTCGTTGTCATTGTTCCAGCGAGATGCGCTTGGCTTTCACCTGATTGATAATCTCAGTGAGTTCTTTCATAACGACCGTCATTCGATCAACAAGCTCCAATGCTTCCGCGTCTCCCATTTTTTGATAATAGGCTCGGAGTTTATCATTGAGTTTTAATATTTTTTGGACGTCGAAATCATGCACGAGGTTTTCCATCTGTGACACTTTTTCGGATTTTTGAGCATTCAATACTTGCGTATCTTCGATTTGTTTTATATCAGGATTTTTGCGTACTACTTTTTTTGGCATAAATATTTATTGGACAAAATTAGTACCAGTTTCCCTTGTTTGAGGTAATGTCTCAGGGGGCATATCACTCACAGCATTGATACTTGAGAGGAGAGCGTTAACCATAGACTCTGCCTCACTCACTTCTGCTTGGAGTTGCATTATTGTTGTTCTATCTTCGACAAGAGCCTCTGGTTTATTGAGCTCTTCTGCTAGTCTCTGAAATATGTCTCCATATCCTTTTTTAACCTCATGAAGTCGACTCGACACCTCTTCTGTCACGGCACCGATGTTACCATTTCCTATATCTCTTCGTACTTTCTCCATATTTGCTGTCCTGAGCATAGCCAGGATTTCATTTTGTAATTGTGGGCTAATGAGATGTTTGAATTTGGGATTTCGAAGTATCTGATTGAGTTGTACTACATCTTGATTTGCCATCAGTGTGTGGAGCTTTTCTGTAACATCGCGAGATTGATTCTTTTCTTCTGGTGAAAAATTACGCATTGTTTCATCCCACTGAATATTATTTACAAGCGCTCACTGCGCATCAGTACTGGCATCAAATTTTTTTTTGCCCATTGCTGCTGCATCAATATCGTTATTTGGACGTAGGTTATTTTCAAAAGGATGAGCCATGCCTCTATTGTATTATTTATTAGTATGAGAGTCAAATTATCCATGACAGAGATAATTTAGTCTCCTCATGGTATTGTGCCTCTTTTTTTCATCCTGACAACTTCTTCTGGGGTGAGGAAGAATACTTGCCCGATACGATAGGTATCATCAGGGTTTTTCTGATACTGTATGAAGAGATAATCTTCCTCTGGGTATTTCGGATTTTTAGCACAAACTATGGCATATGTTTCTTCATCAAGCACTGCTAAAGCAGATTTATGCGCTTGGATCTGAATATCGTCTGAAAATGGTTGTGCGAGACGTCATTGAAGGTGTGATATAACATCTGGTTGTATACCTTCGAGGACTTCATGCAAAAAGAGTTGATTATAGTTCATAATTATGGTTTTTTAAGGACATGAGTACCGTCAGTTTCTATTGATCATGCGGATCGAGTGCCATATTTATCATATCCTGATTTGAATGTGCTATAGTCAATTGATGTAATCTCCACGCCACCGATATAGATAGTCTGTGACGATCAGTCTCAAGTATGGTCAGTATGACCGTGTATAATTCGGTTAATACCTCGTGACCTCAGACGTATGCCATCCATCTCAGTCATAGGCTGTGATATACCTTCGGCGGCTCTTGCTGTCCCTGCACGACCGTTGTAGGTATGCAAAAATACATCTCTTAAATCATAAAAACTTGGATCGAGTGAATTCGGATCAGCTCATCCCAATAACCGTCTGCGCATATTAGCTTGGAAAACCTGATTGACACCATCGACGCCTCTATGGTTCACGAGAGCCTGTACTATATTGTGATTTGGATCAGTGTGGACATAGAGCGTGTCATCGATTTGTTCTGCTAATTTTGTTTTTGCCATTTCTTCGAGCACAACACGACCTCTCGTATCGTTACGCATAGAATGCAAGACATCATCTGAAAAAGGCATTCTATCGTAGGTACTTGAGTTAATACCCCCATCTGTGAGGTGTGGGTCAGCGAATCTGCCGAATTCCAGTAATCATTTTCATTGATGATTCGTTTCAGCCCAATCAAGCGCATTGCCGCCAGCGTGTTCTCCATTAGTGAGATAACCAATAACGAAATCCTCATGATTTCCGGCCAATACATGTATGTTTGCTCATTGTTCACGGAGTCGTGCTATATGTTCGTAAGTCTGTACTCAACCCATATTTCTATCGCCGAGGATATCGCCTGTGAGCACAAGTGGTTCACTACCTCATTGCCAATTACCATCAGCATCTATTAAGGGGTGCTCTCAGGCCCGCATATTGGCTAAAAATCATTCATAGCTTCCATTCGTATCTCCTACATGATGTGTACGAGCTTCTCGAGGAACATCACCTATGTCGCGCAGTGTCGTATTACGTGGGAGTGGAAGAGGTCTGATTTTTTCTTCTGCTCCGTCAGGAAGTCTCTCTCGCGGTTTTGCATCAGGTGCATCTTGTTGTTCTTTGTGTGGTTTGGGTTCATCAGCATTTGGCTGTTCTGATTTTTTCTCTGGGACAGTGTTCTCTGGTCTCGGTGGAACTTCTCCGCCTTCTGGAGGTCTTGGAGTTTCACTTGGTCTCGGTGGAACTTCTCCGCCTTCAGTTGGTTTATTATTTTGAAGGGGAAGGTATCCAGATTCTATAGTATAACCATCATCTACCGTTGGTGGTTTTTTGCTGTTTGATCCAAACGCCCCAGCTGCACCTGATGTACCTCCTATGAGTATACTTTCGAGTGATGTTTCTCCAGTGGTGGCGAGGTCAACTCCTGCTGCTGTCGCAGCTCACACTGTTGCGCCCCCAGCTGCTTGAGCGGGGATATTGTTTGGCACTTTGCTCATAGCTGCACCTCCAGCCGCACCAGCGAGCGTGCTCAGACCGATTCTTTTTAATCTTTCTTCTGCAGTAGACTCACCACCATTGAGCATATCAGTCGCTTCTCTCTGAGTTGCCATACCGCCACCTATCACAGCACCTCCAACTGTGCCTCCCAATACCTTGCTCCCTATTTTCGTTGCGACTGTTTTTCATGCAGCTCAACCGAGTGTATAAATAGCTCACTCTACTGTTCCTTCGAGTGTTCATTTAGCTCCCCCGAGAGCAGCATTTTTGGCTATATCACTCGCACTTTCATCGTTCAAATAGCTCTCTGTTGCACTTTCAACAGCTCAACCGATTCATCGGACGTATGCAGTAGCTGCGACACCTCATCCTGGTCCTCAGAGAATGGTACCGCCAGTATAAGCGATACCTGCGTTGACATCCTGTACGGCTTCTGCTACTCGGCCAGCTGTTGCAGCACGACGGACTGATGTATCAGCCAGTTCCTGTACTCTTTTATTTCATTCCATGGAAGTTTTGAGACCAGCTTTCCCCGCTTTTTTATCGATATCTATCATTGCCTGAATATCTTCTTGGCTTTTTCATTCAGTATTTTCATTGAGTTTTTCTACACGTGCTGCCATTTCTTTTTCTCTTTTTTCAGCTTCTTCGAGATTTGCTTTGAGCATCTTTTCACTCGAGAATCCCGTCAATGCATCAGCACTTTTTTCGAGCAAACTGCGATTTTCTAGATCTTTTTTTGCAGTTTCGACATTTTTTCGAGCTCCCTCCAATTCTGTTGCAGATGTTTCTCGTTTATGTTGTAAACGAACACTAGCATCACTATGAGTTGCCATTAGTTTTCCTCTCTTCATTCTTTCTTGATTTGAGAGTTTTTCTGGAGGAGTATCGACTAATTTTTGTTCCTCTTGTGTCAGCTGAGAAGATGTTGGTGTAGGTTTCGCCTCTTCCTTTGAAGGTTCTGGTTTTGGAGGTTCTACAGGTGTTGGTGTAGGTTTCGCCTGAGCTCCTTTATCTTTTTCGTTAACAGGTTCAGGTTTCTTCTCAGGTTCAGGTTTCTTCTCAGGTTCAGGTTTCTTCTC
>CAZJBQ010000006.1:27937-52866 GCA_964544625.1 uncultured Candidatus Peribacteria bacterium
CAGGTTCAGGTTTCTTCTCAGGTTCAGGTTTCTTCTCAGGTTCAGGTTTCTTCTCAGGTTCAGGTTTCTTCTCAGGTTCAGGTTTCTTCTCCTCTCTATTGACTGGCGCTGGGGGCACGAGTGGTACTCTGGTCCTGTTAAAACGTTCATTAGTAACTTTGAGTTCTTTCTCTTTTTTTTCATTCTGACTTAAGATGGTTGTCGGTGAAACAGGTGGTTTCTGGGCTTCTGGTGAACGAGGCTGTTCTCATCCTCCAGCAGGGGTTGGAGGTGGCACGGGAGTTGGAGGTTTGCGCGAGAAGATACCCATTTTTAGTATTCTCACATACATGCTTCCCTGTTTCAAAAGTAATACGAAAAAGAGCTCCAAAGAGCTCTAGACGACTGTGATTTCTATTGGATTATCGAGGTCGTAATGCCTTTGACATTGTTTTCGTTGGTTTGTATGGGTTTTTATCAGGATCTTTGCCATGATAATCGACCTCAATTGGTGTACCAAAAAAACCAAATGTCTCACGGAGGCGGTTTTCCAGATAACGTCTCCAGCTGAAATGGATAAAGTCGGCCTTGTTGACGTTGATGACAAATTTCGGAGGGTTGATTGCTACTTGAGAACCATAGTAGACCTTTGGATTGTGAGTTTTTCGGCTTCCACTCGGTGCATGTTCGAGACATGTTCGCTCGAGAAATCGATTAAATTCACCAGTTGAAATTCGTTTTTCTTGCTCCGCCTTGATACCAATAGCATGTTCGAGGATTTCTCTGACTCACTTTCCTTCACTGGCCGTAGCAAATACCGTGACGGCCCATGGACAGTAGGCGAATTCTCTCTGGAGATACGCCAAATATCGCTTATGAAACATATCAGGTTCCATGTCGGTTTTTTCGAGAGAGAGATCCCATTTATTGACCATGATGATGATACCTTTTTTCTGTTCCAACACTTCAGCCAAGATGTGCTTATCTTGCTGGACAATACCCTCGACACTATCGACAAGGAGGACACAAATATCAGCACGTTCGACAGCAGCTTTGGTTCTGAGGACTGACCAACTCTCCACATTGTAGACACCGATTTTCCCAGGCTTTCGAAAGCCTGCCGTATCAATGAGTGTCATCTTTTGTCCTTGGTAGGTAATCACAGTGTCGGTTGCATCACGAGTTGTGCCCGCCTCAGGAGAAACAACGACTTTGTTGTATCCGACAAGTGCATTGAAAGTACTGCTTTTACCGACATTTGGACGACCGACGAGAGCGATTTTGATACCTTCATCTTCCTCTGCACCAGTGTGAACAGGGAATTTCTCACGGAGATATTTCACTATATCCGCCTCGAGTTCGTCGATTTTGCGATGTGTCGCGCTGACGGGGTAGACAGGGAGGCCAGTTGAGAGATGTTGGTAGGCTTCGTTGACGCGTGTGATATTGTCAGCTTTGTTGGCGACGAGCCAGACAGGTTTACCAGTTTTTCGTAGGACATTGATAATATGATCATCGACATCGGTGAGTCGGTCATAGTCTACGACCATGAGGATGATATCTGCTTGTGCTGCACATTCATTGACGCGTTGATTGACGTCCTGGAGTATCTGATGCTGTGTTCCGAAATTGAGACCACCACTATCCGCGATAGTCCATGAGAAATTTGTCTCAAAGTCGCGAACAGGGTACTCGAGGATATCACGAGTCGTATTCGCATTTTCATCAACAATAGCTATCTTACGACCTGTAAAAGCATTGAAGAGGCTACTCTTGCCTACATTGGGACGTCAGACGATGAGTACATACGGGATTTTCATTAGGCGCAGTATAGGAAAAATATACAAATAGCAAAACTGGTATTGTCAAAAATTATCTTCTCGTCATCTTATTTCAATTCCCTGATTTTCATGGTCTATGACGGAGTTTTTCTACGAGTAATCGTTTTTGTTCTCTCTCGTCTGCAATAGTATCAAAGACTTGAATTCCATCTTTAGTGAGACACTCACGAACTCGTTTCGACATAATATCTATTTTCCCTGCGACACCTCATAACACAGCCAAGAGTCGAGTCCGAACTTCGGGAACTATCAAAAATGGCTCCAGTTGCGTTCGTTGTTCTGGAGTAATTCGTTTACAATCAATTCGTTTTAAAAAGGCAGGGCGAGCTCAATTCATAAATATATATTATATATAAATTATATTATGTCAATAATTCTCTCCATCTTGTTTTATGAGCATTTTTTACTACTATTTTAGACATGAAAAAAGACTACTACGACATCCTCTGAGTCAGCAAATGAGCGAGTGAGTCTGACGTTAAAAAAGCCTACAAAAAACTCGCGATGCAATGGCATCCAGACCGACATCAGGGTGATAAAAAAGCAGAAGCGAAATTCAAGGAAATCAATGAGGCCTACCAAGTCCTCGGGGACAAAGAAAAGCGACAAAAATATGATACGTTTGGGACTGCGGATTTTGGCAATATGGGCTGAGGCGGTGGTGCGCAAGGCGGTTTTGGGGGATTTGATTTCGGTGATATTTTTTGAAATGCTCGTGGTGGTGCATCACAGGGATTTGAATTTGATCTCGGAGACCTCTTTGGGAATTTCTCTGGTGGTCGTAAATCATCACGAAAACAGCCCATCTACGAGGAATATGAAGAAGAAAGTCTCGATATGGAACAAGTGGTAGAGTTACCAATTTGGGATTTCCTCCTTGGCACAAAAATCTCTATTGAGTCACCCTATTCTGGCAAATTCAAAGTAACAGTGCCAGAATGTACCAAACCAGGGACACGACTCAAAGTCACCGGAAAAGGTCGTACATCCGGTAAAAAGGCGGGGAATCTCTACCTCAAACTCGATGTGAGAATGCCAAATAAGCTCACAGCTCATCAGAGGGAATTGATAGAACAATTAACCAAATAAATTATGACCAAGAAAACAACAGGTACACTGATAATAGCCCTGCTCATGATAGTAACGATGGTGGCATATGTTGGATTATTAAAAAAATGAGCCCCCGCAGTTTCGCCTGATATTCAGTGGACTTATGATTCCAAATATGGTGATGATACTGATCCGACCACACAGGTAACAGTACATATTGATGGCAAAAGACACGATGTAGGGACGTATATGGGGAGTTGTTTCGAGCGTGAGGAGTTAGAGAAAAATATGGGCGAAATCGCCGGCATTCGTTGCTGGTGGGCTGGAGCAGGCGATGATGTAGGAGTATTTCAAGAATCAGAAAAATTGTCCATAAAACACAGAGAACTGGATGAGGGAAGTGCAGAAGATGGACCATTTATTGGTGATTTTAAAATACTCTTTTCTTTTTAGTGAGTGCAAAACATATTTGACAGAATTTTGGATTGCCTAAAATTAATCTTTAGAAGTATTTTCTAAATAAAAATTTATGCCCGATATTCCATCAAACTGAGACGGAGCGCTTGAGTTTCTTATACAAAAGGATGAAACGGGAGTTATTACGAGTTTTAGTGATTTAACCAAATATCCAACGTTTGTTGTGATTAACGAGCAAGATGCTCGTGGTTTATTGGAATGATTTAGAGCATTTTATGGTTTCTTGGTTCGGGCATATAATGAATGAGAGGTGGTGGAATTGCCACAGGCAATATATCTGCGTGATACATACAACGATCTTGCAACGGCTTATGCCCATGTTGCTCAATTTGTTCCTGGCGAAACAACAAGACTTGTACCAATCAACTGAGTTCCTGACGCAATCGATGCTATTAAGTCAGCGTTTCAGAGTGTGTGGTTACAAAATGATACAGGCGAACATAATCCTTTGTTAGAAACACGATAATTTTTTGCTTTTCTGATATTTTCTCTACAATCCCACATGTTCGGGTGAGGGAGTAGTATTGACCGAATGTACATTACGGGTGATTAGCTCAGTTGGTTCGAGCGCTTCTATGACATGGAAGAGGTCAGTGGTTCGAGTCCACTATCACCCACCATTTTTTACCTAAAGGTTACCTTATATAAGCCATTTTCATGGCTTTTTTTATTGCAAAATTAATGAGAAATTTGTGATTACTTTCCCCCGAAAATCTCCTTAAAAACCTCAGTAACATTTATGATAGTTTTTATATCTGTAATGTTCTTATCATCAAAAAATCCAATCTCAACACACTCATCTGAAGGTGAGAAATTGAAATCTTTAACCTCTACTTTATAGCAAATATTTGATATCCAGGGTCTAGATTTGCTAGATTCTTTATGAGCTGTAATAAAACATTCTGGTTTTGTACTAATAGAGGTTACTTCAAGTCACATTTCTTCAACGAGTTCTCTCTTAATACAGGTTCGAGGATCCTCACCATGATCAAGTCATCCTCCAGGTATATCCCATATATCATTTGGTTCTTTGCAAAGCAAAATCTGTCATTTTTCATTATATATAAGAGCTTTAGCACTAATTCTGTACCAGGCGTCATTTATATCAATCATATTAGATTATTAAAATTATATTGGTTCCACACAAGTGTGTAAGCCTGATCAGCATTTTAGGAATTTTTTTAAATTTGGTACTTTTTTACCACTCATTATGTAACAACGCATTTTTATCCTATCTAGAAGGTCTGGCAAAGTAGTATCAACACAAGTTTTCCCTAAATTTCGTAACTCGGAAGTGCTAATTGCTGAAAAAGGTAGTCATTCTCATAATTTTTCATATACACCGTCTACATCTGTTAACTTAATGAATTTTCTAACTTTTAATAAATCAGCAAAATAGGCTGATGTTGTATCGGTGGAAAGTCATCTTATGATAGGGAATGGTCTGAGACTTTTGAGCAAGTCATATTGTAATAAAATTGGAACTTTACCTCAAGATAATGCTTCATCAATTCAGCCAACAGAATTTACTGGCACAAACTTATTACTAGCGTGTGAAAATGCTAGAGCCATCATATCTCTTGCCTGCATAGTTATATCTACATGTGTTTCAACTGAAATTGGATCAGGCAATGTATCGGCTACATATCTTCTTATAACATTGGAAAGATCTTTTGAGCCAGTAGTTACAATTATTCTTTTTCCATCTGATTCCTCTTCTATAGTTTGAACAAGTTCTTTCATAGAATCATCTTTTCACATAAGAGAACCTCATATTTTTATTAGATAATCGGGATTTTTATGCATAGAGTCATTTTATAAATAATTCAATATCTGTAGTACTAATAAAAGAATCGAAATCCAAAATATATCATCTACGAATACTCATTTTATCCTTTCATGAATCAACTTTTTTAATTCTAAGTCGCTTATAGTAGTCTATGTAGGCATATATACAGCGCAATTTCATGAAAAGTATAAGTAAATTCAACATTTCCTTGGAAATAATCTTTTCTTGAGAATATCAAATTAAAAAATCAGACAAGAAAGTTTTGATAAATTCACTTCTTTCAGCAGTATTCGCTCAATTCTCAGTCTCATGTAATGCTGCAACGGCTATGTCATACATGAACCAGTGATGACAGATATCATCAAAGTCAAAATGCATAACTTTACCATCTTGATATGCAAAATTACGAGGTCTCATATCAGTGTGGACTAATCAATAATTTTCGGAATTAGTAGTAACTCACTTTAAAGTGTCCGTGACTCTCTTTAATTCAGCCAGTACTTCTTGATCTTCTGAAGGTAGTAGTTTCTGGGCTTTTTCAATGATGATTTCCTGATCCCAAATCAATCTATTATTCTTATGAGATAAATGTTCTTGAGACGTTATACGATGTATATGTCCCATTGTTCTTCACCATTCTCGTACCATAGTTTGTCGTTCCAGGCTATTATTAATTTCAGGGTTTACTCATTTCAATCTTTCAAAGACCGTAATATAAAGTCTTCCATCAGAAGTCGCAATACCTTCATATAGGTTTCATCCTTGAGAACGAATTATATTTGCCACACAACATCAATGACGTTTTAAAACATCTAATAATTCTACTTCAGCATCTAGCTCTTGAGAAGTTCGGTGGTTAGATGGAGTTATTCGAACTACTGATTTTCATAAACCAAGTACCAAGTTTTCGTTATTTCACAAAACTTCATAATTACCTCATTTTATACCATATGAATCGTGTATTGAAGGAGCAATTTCTGGATAAATTTTTTCAGGAGAGAGCATAATTTAAATTACCAATTTTTTATATCAGTATCGATGCCTAAATGGCATGACAAATAATGTACAAATAGCTGTCCTGAAATTATTATAAGTCAGGCGTCTAGATACCTATTAACATGTGGAACAAGGACATTATGACTTCATTGATTTCCAAATGAAAGAACTTTGCATCACCTTGATTCTAGATCATTTTTAAATGTTGAAGAACCATTGAATAATACGCAACATACTTCTTCTCAAAGAGAGTTAATACCTCAATGTTTTAATATGCCCTGAGTATCATGAGTGGCATGTATTCATGTAGTTTCTCGAATTTTCAAGGCTATTTCTTGTGCGCTATAGGAGTTTATTCAATTTCAAACTACAACAAACTTATTTCAACTAAATGAATCAGCTAAATCTTTTATTTTTTGTTCAAGGTGCTGAAATATATAGGCAATTCACTCAGCGAGAGCATGGACATCTCGAAGTAATTCTTTTTCTTTTGTTTCAGTAATATTTCATCTTATTTTTCATAAAAATATTGCCAACTTATATAAAAGAACAAGTTGAAAGGTGATATATTTTGTACTTACAGGCGATTTTTCAGTACCTATATTTTGGTAAAGTGATAGCTGCCCAAGGCTTTGACAAAGAGAATCTTCATTGTTGTGGAAACCACAAGTAATGGCTCATACATCGTTAGCTTTTTTAATAGCAACGATAGTTTCTTTACTATTGCCTGATTGGGACAATCAAAATAAAACATGATTGCTTCACAAATCTGGTATTTGATTGATTAACTCATCACCTTCGACACAGTATGCATTGGGAACTCCTGCAATATGTTTTAAGAAAAACACACCGAATTCTGATAAAAAATAAGAACTTCCCATTCCACACATCACTGGAGTTTTATCCTGCACTTTGGCGGCTATATCTATAAGCAGGGATTCATGGGCTCTATTTTGAGCAATAAGGATACCAGGAATCTCCCTTAACTCTTGTATCATTTTGGATTCACCTTGCTTTAGCATATCAAGAATTGGACTTAATTAATATTTAATTAAAAATATAAGTATTCTGCTAAAATGCAAATATTTAGTTTCTATATTACTGGGAATAAGTAACTCCCCATTACTCTAATAAAAAAGACTAAACATTAGATTTCTCTAGATTACTGTCTATGAGGCTTTTCTGAACATTCCTCATGTCTCCAAATCTACCTTGGAACTTCATTACTTCTTCTCTGGATAGATATACAAAAAACGTCTTCCACCTTCATCAGTCCTTGCGTTTCCGAATCTTCGAATACAATGGCAAAACGAAAGTAACCTTCGCGTCTTTCACTACCAGATTTTCCACATTCTCACTCGTGACCATTACCACTCGAAATGCCGTTTAAGGCATTTCTCCGGCCACAGGTTGAGCCCACTATCACCCACCATTTAGATTTTAGAAAAATTTAAAGCCAAAAATTGATATTGAAATAGGTGACCGAATAAAAATATTCATGGATTTTATCCCTTCTCTTGCTCTCTTATCCCGAGGTTTTCTCCTCGGTTTTATACTTGCTGCCCCTGTCGGTCCGATAGGTGTTCTCTGTGTCCATAGAACTCTCGTGAATGGGCGTTTATCATGATTTTTTACTGGATTGTGAGCCGCGACAGCAGATGTTATCTATGCGAGTATTGCTGCGTTTGGACTGACATTTATTTCAGACATACTCATCTCTTGGCAAAATTGGATACGGATCGGAGGTGTTTTTTTCTTGATTTATTTTGGTCTAAAAATCTATCACACGCCACCGGTTCATCTCCATGGAAAACCTCATAAAAATCTCATAGCCGATTATTTTGGCACTCTCCTTATGAATCTCGCCCATCCATTTACTATCATTGCATTTGCGACGATTTTTTCGAGTGCAGCACCACATGTAGTAGGTCATATTTGGCTGAGTAGTGTGTTACTCGTATGAGCGAGTCTCGGATCGATAGCATGCTGGTCTCTCCTCAGTTTCGGGGCGTCACTATTTCGTCATAAATCACACGAATCCAGCATCCTCAGCAAAGTAAATAAAATATCAGGAATAGTTATTCTCGTCTGTGCGGTGGTATTGATAGGGGATATTTTGTGGCATTTGAAATAACAGTCCACTCTCCTATACTCTGTCTATTATGACAGCTCAAAAGCATATTCATTGCATTGGCATAGGAGGTATCGGCATATCAGCGCTCGCTCGCTATTATCTCGCGCAGGGCTATCGTGTGACAGGGACAAATATGGGACATTCGCCACTCCTGGATACGCTTGCATCTGAAGGGATTGAGATAGTTCAGGATGGCGCTTCAACTATTTCTGAAGACACTGAGAAAGTTATCTACACAGAAGCAATTATTGATGACGACACACTCGGTCTCAATGGTGTTCGTGTGAATCATAAACCAGAGATAGAGGCAGGTCAAAAATTTCACGCTCAGATTCTCTCCTATCCCGAAGCACTTGCAGATGTCCTCCACACATTTCCGATGAAAATCGCTGTTGCTGGCGCGCACGGTAAATCGACAACCAGTGCTATGATAGGGACGTTTCTTCATGATTTACAGGCCCAAGGGACGACAATTACTGGCACACTCGTCAAAGCCTTCAATGGTCGAAATATCTCGTCAGAAGGGCAAAAAATCATGAATATCGAGGCGTGTGAATACCGTAATGCATTTCTGAAATATCATCCCGATATCGCTGTCGTGACCAATGTCGATCCAGACCATCTCGACTTTTTCAAAACAGAGGCTGCCTATACAGAGGCATTTCATGTTTTTGCTCGCTCTGCGAAGTGTCTCGTTATGCTCACTGATGAAGCACAAAAAAAATGAATGATTGGGCTCGCTCCGACAACAGTCCTTGTCTCTGATGATTCTTTCGAAGTTGTTGGTAATCCGTTCAATACTATCCAGCCAGGAAAATACTCCTATATACTCCCAACCCTTCTCGTCCCAGGTGATCATATCCGTCTCGATGCCCAGCTCGCGTATGTCGTGAGTCAGCTGCTCTGACTCGATGCAGAAGCTGCGAAAGAATCTCTCGCACAGTATCCGGGAAGCTGGAGACGCATGGAAGTGATTGGTACGACCAAAAATTCCAATCTCGTGATGAGCGACTACGGTCATCATCCGACGGAGATTATTGCAACCCTCTGAGCTCTCAAGAAAGCTCATCCAGAGAAGAAACTTATAGTCTTTTTCGAACCACATCAGTATTCTAGAACGTACGAACTCAGAAACGAATTTGCAACGAGCTTTGCGAGTGCTGACATGACGTACATATCTGATATTTATGCAGCCCGTGATATCGATGAACGACGCGATATGATTACTTCAAAAATCCTTGCTGAGATGGTGGCAAAAAATTCCCCATGTGAATACGTGGGGACACTCGATGATGCACGAAAAAAACTTAGAACCGTCGACACAGAACAAAAAAATTCCCTCCTCCTTCTCCTCGGAGCAGGGAATATTGACGAATTGCGAGATTTGTTATAATAAATTTATGCCGTTTTTTTACACGAGTCCGGATGTTCTCTGAGAGAGACAAGATATCGAAGGAGGTTTTTATCAACCTACAATTTATAAAATTGAAGCTGATGTCAGAGTTGACCGTCATGTTGATGTTGTTGATATGAGTAGAACCAGAGTACTTGATACTATTACTCCTTCTGAACGACTTTTTTTGTCTCGACCATGTCAAAAAGAACATAATCTCGATGCATTATCGAGGTTACTCAGGTTTATGCCAAAAAGTGCAAGAGACTTCACCCCTGATTCTACATCGAATCGACAGTATTTGTGGTCCGATAAAAATTGAACAACGAATATTGGTGAGTTACGCTTTATTATGCGGAGAGTTATGACATGAAGTGTAGAGAACCAATTTCCCCCATTTTGACAGTACTACACTGATATTGATCCATTACTCGAAGCTCTAGAAGCTACCTGGAGAAAACTCGATAGAGGAGATAGGTCTTCTGTCTTATGACAAAAGTGACATACTTTTTATAGTGGTTTGAGTCTCTAGTTCTAAGCCTCAACAAGACCTAAATCAGCTGGTACAAGAGCATCGATAGCGGCATAGGTTGCCTTGATATCCTTTGGAATGCGAATAGATACTCTATCACCAACACGAGCCTGGATGTAGGTGACAGAAGCAGGGATAACCTGATAGATACCACTCTGAGAGATAACGACAAAATGGTCACCATCCTTGATGAGAGTTCCCGTTGTACTCACATAATCAACTTCGTGAATGATTTTGTATTGAAAAGAGCCATCAGCTTTGATGGTTGCTTTGAGCTTACTTCCTTCTACTATTTTTGATTTACTGGCGTAGTTTGCTGGAACAGGATAGATTTTTTTATCCGATCCGAGCATATCACGACCATTAAATACGCCTTCTACTACCTGAGATTTGCCATGTTTATAGGCATGGAGACCAGCCATATCTGGCGCAGTTGTGTGGTCTATAGCTTTTTTACCTGTTATTTGCACCATGAGATTTTTAGCATGGTGGAGCGAACGTTCTGCTGTTGAGAGGAGTTCTTGCAAAGCGTGAAGAGATGCTTGCTGTGAGGACTTAGAGTCTTTTGCCATAGTTTTTGGAAGTGTTACTCTTATCCTACACTTCTTTTTTTTCATTCTCAAATCCATGAGACTGTACCTTTTTGACTCTATGTTTTAATATAATTTACTCTTCAGAAACACCTATTTTATCGCAACAAGAGTATGAGCCAAGTCGCACAGAGACCGATGAGGAGGAGGGGTGCCACGGGGAGTATGTCGAGTTGTTTCGCTCGAAATACACGAGCTATTGACCAAAATAACACTCAAAAACAGTATCCAATACCCACAACCCACCAGAAATACAGAGGGCCAGCAATCATACCGATGAGGATACCAAGCCGGATGTCACCACCACCTACCCATGTTGGTACAGTGTCTATAGCACTGATTGACGGTATCCATTTGTCAGCTCTTTTTTCACCGAGAAACATTTTTACTACCATCCAAAACGGAAAAAAGAATGGAAGCGTGAGCACTTCAGCCATAATTCGATAGTTTTTTTCTCTCCAAGCGTAGAGTATTCCAGGTATCATAATTTGCAGAGAATAAAAGAGCATACCTACAATTCCACCAATCAGAGCAAATCGCGCGCTCGGTATGAGCCAAGTTTCTATGCTGTAGTGCTCGAGCAAGACCACCATAACAAGTGTTGTAGTAATCATCGGCAATGAGAGATCGTCGGGTATGGTGAAACTTTTCAAATCAGCGAGCGCGAGTATAAGCACAAATGATAAGAGGAGGAGATGAAGCGTCACAAAGGCGAGTGAATAACCCTCTAATATCAAAAGCGTTCCAAATATCATCCATACTACACCCATCACCCACTCAATATGAAATACCCATGTTGGTATACTCTTCTGACACGCCCTACATCGCCCAAATTGGATAACATAAGACACGAGGGGGATGAGTTCATACCAGTGGAGATTTTTGCGACATGAGGGGCACTGACTACGACCAGTCCAAAAGGAACGATCACGGATTCACTCCTCCAGCAATACGCCACAGAAGCTCCCACATGAGATGCCGAGTAAGAAAAAACCAATAACAATAAAAAATATTTCAGTCATAGCGATATTCTATACAGTGTCATTATGAAGCAAATAAAAAACCCAGATTTCTGGGTTTTTATGAGTTATGTTTTTCTGTTTTTGGGCTGAGGGACGTATTTGCCTATTTCATTGATAATTTTTTTTCGAAATTCTGTGACTATTATTTTTTCTTTCTTAAATTCTGTCATGAACTTTTTTTGGCGAGCCGATATGCTAGATTCTAATCATTCTAAAAAAATCTCTTGAGCCATTTGGTGCAAATAAAAAAGTTGTTCTCATCGTATTTTTATATAGGGCCATACATCGTATAATTTTTTGATTTCCCGTAAGTGATCCATGACCTCACGAGATGCGTTTGGATGATATCTCACGCTCATAACCCGAACTCTATCAAGCCCAATAATGAGATGACTAGAGGCGGCATAACCATAGGACAAAGTTTTCTTTACTTCATCTGTGACACAAATAATTTCCAGGACTCTTTCTACAATATCATGAGCAGGAAATAAGGGAAAGTGAACAGTTCCACAATGAGCACAAGCATTGTTTTTGCCTCAATCAGCATCGAGACAAGAGCACACTTTTTGGCGTACATTTTTTCATTTTCCATCCACCCCTTCTTCATGATCATTCGTACAAATTTTGACAGTGATTTCCCAGAATGCATCGAATAATTCTTCACGGGAGAGGGATGCTACATTCATATACTATTTCAAAAACTCGGGATTCATCGCGATTTTGATATCAAAATTTGGTTTTGGGAGTTCTGGAGCCATATCTTCGAGTGCTTGGAGGATAATCTCACTCACCACGAGATAACGGTACCATTTGTTTTCACCAGGAACGATAAACCATGGACAATCACTGGTCGAAGTGTGTTCAATTGCCTTTTCAAAGGCATCCATATATTCTGGCCATTTCTTTCTTTCTTCCATATCTGATGGGCGAAATTTCCATGCTTTATCAGGTTTTTCGAGACGATGCTTGATGCGTTTGAGTTGATAATCAGCTGATATGTGGAGCATGATTTTGACGACTTTTGTATTGTGATCAGTGAGCATACGTTCGAAATCATTGATATGATCGTAGCGTTTTTTGATGAGTTCTTTGTCGATGAGTTCGTGGACACGAGTGATGATGACGTCTTCGTAGTGGCTGCGATTAAATATACCGATTTTCCCTTTTGCAGGGACTTCTTGATGGATACGCCAGAGAAAATCATGAGCAAATTCAGTAGAACTTGGCTGCTTGAAAGAGACCACACTACATCCCTGAGGATTGATGCCCTGAGTGACTGCCTTGATTGTTGAGTCCTTGCCCGCTGCATCCATTGCTTGGAGGACGACGAGGAGTGATTGTTTGCCTTCTGCATAGAGTGTATCCTGGAGTTCGATGATTTTTGCACGATTTTTCTCGAGACGATGCATCGCTGATTCTTCATCCCAATCGCCGACATCGTCAGTTTTGATTTTACTCATATGGATATTTTCGCCTGGTTTTACGCGAAAATCAGAGAGATCAACTCGTCGGTGCTTTGACATAAGAAAACGTGAGAAAGTAAATTACCCTCTCAGTCTACACTATTCAGAAAGCCAAGTCAAAACAATTATACCTCGTATTTTTGTCTCTTTTGGAGCGAGAGCTGTTGCTCAGAGAGAGTTCTGTTTTTTGCCATCAAATCACCGATAATACCAAGAGAAAAAAGAGTGATACCAATCGTGATAGAAACACCAGAAATAATCAATGACTGTATCGCATTGCGTCCAATTTCTGTGAAATAAAACAGATACGTAAATCGTATAACCCCAGTCATACCGATGATGAGCGAAGGGAGACTCAGTACAAAAAACACTTTGAGTGGTTCGTAGAGAATGTAGACTTTTATGATATTAATCATCGATTTTCCTATGTGTTCCCAGATATTTCGGAAGAGTCGTGATGGCCGAGTGGCAGCGTGTGTTTCAATTGGTATCCATTTGATACTGAGTCATTTTTTATACGCCTGTATCAGCGTATCGAGTACGTAGGAAAATCTCGACGTCACATTGATTTCATAGAGTGCTTCACGTGAATATGCACGAAAGCCACTCACAGAGTCGGGAATACGTGTACCAGCGACGAAGCTCACAACTTTATTACCAAATTTTTGCATAAAGCGCTTAAATGGCGAAAAATGCTTATTGAGTCACGGTCGACGATCGCCGATAACCATCTCTGCCCTTCATTCGAGAATAGGACGTACGAGTTCAGCGATTTTTGCACCAGGATATTGATTGTCAGCATCAGTATTGACGACGATATCTGCACCGAGCATGAGACTCTGCATCACGCCATGATGAAACGCTATTCCGAGTCCACGATTTGCCTTGAATTGTATGATGTGATGGATACCGAGTTTTTTTGCAACCTGGTATGTAGCATCGGTGCTCCCATCATCTATCACGAGATACTCGATAGTATCGATACCATCGATATGCTTTGGCAAATCAGCGAACGTGACAGGGAGTGTCTCTGCTTCATTTTTACAGGGAATTTGGATAATGAGTTTGACCATACTAGACTGTTGATGGTGAAGGGGAAGCAGGTTTCGTTTTGGTGTCAGTTTTTGCTTCTTCGACTTCTTCTGTGAGTATCATGGTGCTCACGAGGGCTATCAATATACCGACACTGAGAGAGATAAAATAGGCTACACGACCTATCTTCGCAATTTCCACAAATATAGCCCACATACCACCATAGGACAGGAGGCAGATGAGTAGCAGAGTGAGACTGTTATTGAGTTTCGAATGATGTGTATTTTCGTAGGCATTATCGGGGAGCCCCGTGAAATTAGCTAATACAGCGCTGATCAGTGTCACCCAGAGGAGTTGGAGTGTCTCAATCGCTGATGTCGCATAGGCCTGCCAATCAGGAGTTATAATTTTTACTTTTTGCACTATGAGGAGGATGAGATAGATCGTGAAGAGAGTAGGAAAAACTATCTTTGCTTGCACAAATAAAACAGCCCTCCAGAGAGAGACTTTGCCTCCACGTACATCAGCAAACATATCATGCCAGTGGTGTGATTGGATGGGGGGTATAGGTTCCAGTGTATCTATCAAAATCGAGAGAACAATCCCCAAAATCACGCACATAGAGGGGAATTGAGGATATATATCGTATCCCAACGACATCACACCGAGGACGAGTGCAAACAGCGCACCTCAGAGATACCAGTATTTATTTGGATTTGAGAGCATGACGTCTATCGATAAAAATAGTTCCACCGATGGAAGCAAGAGTAACTCAACAAATCGTAGCATAGACGCTCCAGACAGAGAGCGGCACTCAGAGGAAATTGACATAAAAGAGCACCAGCGGCACAGCTGAGATAGAGAGTGCAACCGAGAGCACAAATCGCTCTAATCCATCAATAGTATCCGACTCAGTGTCATCTTTTGATTCCACATGTTCATCTGTTGGATCAATGAGATTTTCTCTGCCGGTGAGCGGGAAAGTCCAACGGGTAATCCAGTATCCAGGGAGGAGTAAGACAACAACTGAACCCATGACCATCCTCATGAGATGAAGCTGTGGAAAACGTCATTCGAGAGAGATAACAGCCCCCATCAAGACGAGGAGTACGAGGGACCAGACAATAAGAGAAGAAAAAATGCGTTTCATTGCATTCAATTATAGCAATCAGTATTTTTTCGCAACAGGCTTTTTTGTCACGTCTGTGTATTTGACAGCAACTGAAACCCCTCTATCATTTCGCTAATTCACCCTATGTTTCAAAAACAGATTTGTGTGTTGGTCAGTGCGAGTTTTCTTTTATTTAACGGTGTTTTTGCCGAAGATATCGTACCTGTCTCGGCTCCTATAAATACAGTCAGTGGTGGGTCATGAGACGGGCAAAATGCCCTACCTACAACACAGAGCAATTCCTCTGTCAATACAAATTCTCAACTTGAAACATCTCCAAGTCCGACTTTTTCTGAAAGAGTTCAGATATTTCGTCCTGAAACTGATCCGGTATTTACTCTCGATGGTCGTGTCGTACTCTGAACAGTGAAATCATACAACACTTCTTCGAGTGCAGTTGGCCAATGTTCACTCATAGCACGCAAAAACCTCGATATGCTCGTCAGTCATCTCGGGAATGGGCATCATAGAATATTTCAGGGAGACGCCGCCGAGCTCATAGTCTATGGACTCATCAACAAAACTATCCAAGCGTTTGACGATCGGGAGTCACTCATACAGGCACTTGATGAGCGGAAAACGAACAATATAGAAACAGTATTTGATGCGTATAGACAAAATACATCTTCTCTCACGATGGAACGCCCTGATGATCGAGGGAGAGGTTTCTTTATGCAATGACATAGAGCGGTGATATTTCTCGGTGATGACGAACAGTGGTATATTCTCGATCCGATAGATGGCGCCAAAACTACTGAACCACAACTACTCTCAACGTATCTCCCAGAGCATTTTGACACAAAACAATGGCTTCTCCGTATCCCTGGATATACATTTATCGATGTTGTAACAACAGACGAATTTCATGAGATACTTCCATTTCTTTCCTCAGAATTGCAGCTTCTCTTCACGAGCGGACAAGAATATGTCACAATCCGTGATGAAAGTGGTTATGTTATTTCAGGAACAGAAGATGACACACTCGATGTCCAAGATCTCCAAGGGATTATTCTCTAGTTCTGTAACTATTGATGAGTGGCGGTTTGGATGAGCATCTCAACAAAGTCGCCCATTGTTTTCCCTGATTTTCGCCACATTTTTGGTATAAACGAAGCCTTCGTTGCCCCAGGAAACGTATTGACCTCGAGGAAGAAAATCTCATCACCACGGACGCGATAATCAACTCGAGCGACACCACTACAACCGAGCTGTGTGTAGATTTTTCGAGATGCTTGTTGGAGTCTCTCAGCGAGCGCAGGATTCATATTCTCTGGGAATATCTCATTACTCCCGTCAGACTCATATTTTTCTTGCCAGTCAAAGAGCTCTGCTTTGATATTCACGATCTGCATGATGGGCAGCACTTCAGGATTTTTATTTGGTCCCACGACACCCACTGTGTATTCATCTCATTCGATATATTCCTGTATGAGCGGTTTATCGGCGTAGTCTGAGAAATGCCTCATAAATGTTTTTGTTCCATTGCCGAGGAGACTGATATTTTGTGCAGCGAGAGAGGCAGTATTTTGATAGACTTCTTCGATACTGTGGAAGAGTTTATCGATATTCGTAGCCTTGTTGGTCGCTACCGTGCTCCCACCGCTGTTCGGTTTGACGATAACAGCGTGAGAAAGATTAGTTGTGTCTCCAGCCTGTATGTGAGATTCTTCAGGGATACCCAGGAGACGTGGAGAAGTCATCCCAGGGATCCATGATTTTGGGACTTGGACGATGCCGAGTTTTTCGACCACAGAATTGGCGAAAAACTTATCAATACACAACGCGTGCGCCATGCTCGGACTCCCTATATAGCGGATACCGAGAGCTTCACAAAGACCTGAGATAATACCATCTTCCCCGTATCGACCATGAAGGTAAGGAAACACGATATCGTACGACTGATATTTCGCCAGAAATTCATCGATTTGTGTTGGTATATCATAGATATCACAGGTGTGCGATGTTTCTGCGATAAAGCTCTGCAAACCTTCGCTACTTCTGAGACTAATAGGGCGTTCTGCAGAGATACCACCTGTCAGGAGAGCGATGTGCATAGTATGAATTTATGATGTATGGTACTGTCTATTTTCCTTCTTCTTCATCGAGACCGAGAGACTTTTTGAGGTCATCTATTTTTCCAGCATCTTCGTTTGATTTTTGACGATTCTTGAGTTCGTCGATATAGATTTGTTTGAGTTGTGTCCACTCTGCACGCTTATCGACGACGAGTTTCTTGATTGTTTCACCTTCTTTTGGCATGAGTTTACGGAATTCTTCACGTTCTTCTGTGAACACCTTTTTCAATTCATCTATTTGGTATTGAGAGAGTGTTGGGATAGCATCGACGACACGCTTTTTTTCAGCCACTGAGAGTGAGAGAGAGTGCTCGAGGAGGTCGACGAACTCTTTTTCATCAAACTGTGTCAGTGGGTGAAACGACACGAGGTCCATGATAATCTGATTGTCATCAGTGTTGTAGCGACCGATGAGGTCTTTGAAAAACGCTTCAGCAGCAGCTGGATCAAATCCTGGAAGTGGTTGTCCACCTGTACCAGACTGGTCACCTTGACCACCCTGAGCTGCACCTGTTGTATCCTCTGCCATATGTAATAAATTAAAAATTACGAATTACGAATTACGAATTAATGTCTGCTTAAGTTCGGAATCCGTTTGAATCAAGGAATGATTCTATTTTCTCGCGCAGTATATCATCGAATACGCCATTTGTCCAGACTTTTTCTACATCATCATCTTCATCCAAATCCTGGAGGAGCTTCATCACCTTCACTCCTTGTTCAAAGTCAGTGACCTCGAGTTCCATATTAGGGAGATATTCGAATCCGCTGGATGTCGGTTCGATATTCACACTTTTGAGGAAATTTGTCACTCCAGAGAATTGTTCTCGGAGACAGAGAAGTCGTGTCTCATCACCTTCGACAATATAGTCATCACAACCTGATTCGATAATTTGATCTTCGGTGATAGCACTCGTCGGGATAACGAAAACGCCACGGTATTTGAACATATGATTTGAGAGTGAGCCAGTTTCTCAGAGATTACCGCCATTTTTGTTGAAATATGAGCGAATTGAGCTCGCTGTACGGTTACGATTGTCAGTAAGCGCACGGATGATAACACCGATACCACCCGCTGCCATACCTTCGTAGATGATATCCTCGATGGCTGCCGCGTCTTTATCGAGACCAGCACCACGACGGATAGCCTTGTCGATAACATCCTTTGGTACACTGTCTTTTTTTGCCTTTTCGATAGCGGTGAAAAGAGTAGGATTTTCGAGTGGATTGGCTCCACCTTTCGCTGCTACAGCGATGAGTTTACTATGCATGCCATAGATTTTTCCTTTTTGGAGAGCACTTGCGGCCTTTTTATTGGCCATAACTGGTCAGCGTCACATAATTTCTAATTATAATATGTAAATCGAGTGCATAGTCATAGAAAAAGTGCATACAGAAGAATTATCAAAATAAAATTCCTGCGCATGCACTATGTGCTTTTTATTGTGCACTTTCTCTACCATTTTATCGAGATTTTTTATTGGGCAAGTTCATCGCGAACTATGAGCCTTATTAATGCTTTTTGATCTGAATCTTGAGAGCGTTGTTGATTTAGAGTTCTTGAGTGATTGTGTCAGCTCATCCGTACTATTTTCATTTTTTGTTCTTTTACATCCCAGGCCCAATAACTTTTTTCATAGATATGGATATCGAGTATTTTTTTGAGCGCATCATGCCATTTTTCTCCTCCGGGGAGAGCATTAATGATCGATTGCCATTCATCGAGAGTTGGTACCCAATATCGATTTTCATATGCTGCCTTTTCTTTCATACTCCCACTATTTTTTCTCTCTACTTTTAGTCCAGCTATAGTGACTGTTTCTGCATCAATAATTATCTCTTGTGCTTTCTTGAGCTCTCTTTGTCAGTCATCTGTGAGCACACGACCATAATAATCCTCCATTAATCTAACATATCTGACAACTTCATCAGCATCACCAACACTGTGTCGAGCTGTATTTATAACTGGCGGTACTTCACTGAGAAGAGTTGCAATTGATCATCTTGAATCGGATGCAACCAGAGGAGCAGTCTGTAATTTATCAAAGAATCAAAGTTGTTCTGGCTGAGAGCGTCGAGAAGGCATAAAATTAATTTATGTAAAAATATGTAAATATAATAAATGTCAAATTATCACAATATTCGCCTCGTAAAACACAGAAATTCTTTGTTTCAGCCTGTGAGTATGAACCTGCGCAGATTCTCTCTATCCCACTTGCTGAATTGTCCAATAGTGAGTCTATAGGCAATAGGTTTACTTGGTTTTATTCTTTTGGTACTGGTAACTTCTGATTTTTTCTGCACCCAGAAATGAATCAGAGGATACACTTCTTTTGTTTCATCTCGCTCAAAACCATGATAAGGGCCAAATAATATATTGATGATATTTTCTAACTTTTCTAACTCTTTTTCTCCTGGAATACTATCAATAATTTCAGTCCATTGTTCTTCGGTGGGTAAATCTGCAAACCATTTTTGAGCTCTTTCGAAAGTCATATATTCTTCCTCCTCTCACGTGAACTCATTTTTTCGAGAGAGTTTATGCCCACCAATAATGAGATAATCTTGATGCACTTTGATAGCTCGTGCCAGTGCTTCATCCGCTGTTTTTCCTTCGTTATCATACTCATCTGCGAGTCGTTCGAGAAACTGTACCACTCCGTCAGATGGATCTGCGAGAGGTGATTCTGATACTGGCTTAGGTACGGGCTTTGTAACCGCAGGAGGAGGTGCTGTAACCACCTCCATTACTCCATCAGCAACCACTTTTTTTGTCTCAGAAACATGTGTTTCCGGAGAAAAAATAGGCCTACCTGGAGGTAATACTTTTTCTTTATTTCTTGGTGCCCAAGTAAATAAATCAGGTTCGCTTGGTTTTGGCATAGTGTTTAAAAAAGTTCTGCTTGTATTAGGGGCTTGACGCTGCCTATATTGATGATTCGTGCGCTAAATTTTTCGAGTGCAGCGCGTATGAGCGGATCTTCGACTATGGCTCTTAATTCAGCTTCTGTTCTTGCAGTGAGTTGTCCTGGAGGTACATCCCTGAGGAGTAGTACCAAATCAGCTGGTAATTCCGTTGGATGAGGAAATGATAGGCCAAGGTGTTGCTGCATAAATATAAAATAATCATGAAAATATATATGTCAATATTCTATCAGTGTAAAATCTATGACGAGACCTAAAATATACGTCATGAAAAAAATGTTTCTTGCTCTATGAGTCATTGTGGTTCTCACCGTAGTCGCTTTAGTAGCCACTGGACGTCTCACCCTGTCTGGCCTCAAATCAAGCGCTCTCAATACGGACACCTGTAGTCCTGCGTATATCCGAGAAAAAGCTGAAGCCTATCATCAGGCGGCTTTTGATCAGCAAGAAAATACGAATCAGATAGCAGCTATCAAAGCAGAACTTCTGAAACTCGAAGCGCAAAAAAGCGTCGCGAGCGAAGCTGACATTGAGTCTATCACTGCTAACATCACCGCACAAGAGACAGCTCTCGAAACACTCGAAGCAATGGCAGTAGATGAGCTCATCGCTGAATACGAAGCATGTAAGCAAGATTTATTATTTAAGTGACTTATCTCTGGTGAGGCAGTCGTCTCTGGTGAAATCAAAACCCTTTCCGCAGAAGTAACTCTCTAGAGTTGACACACTCTCTGTAACTCTGTTGCATCTGCTGGTGTGAGTGCTTCGTGTTCCCCCTGGTTGAGTCGATACATAATCGCTCGTTCATCCTCGACATGTTGGAGACCGAGGGCATGTCAGAGCTCGTGTGTGAGTACTCGGATGAGCTTCGTGTCACTCCCAAATTCGTAGATATTGATGTCTTCATCGATGCCATCACGCACGTATTCTCCTTCGTTAAATTCTTCACCCTGCGCACTCCTCGTGGTGTTATATTTTTCGACATTGAGATGGAGTTCTTCGATCAGCGCATTGATGCGCGCAGCCAGGGAATTCAGAGTATCAGCACTGGTGTTGAGAGCATGTATCCGAGTATTGAGAGCGGTGATGAAATCCTGTATTTCTGCTTCTTGCTGTTGTAATCTCTCAAATTCTCCACTCGGTGCGCCACCTCGCTCATTCCAATACGACACATCTCGATTGAGTGCTCGTTTCATGGTTTCGAGCTTTGTTGTATCGCTATGGTATTGTGCTTTTTGTGTGACAAATTTGTCACTGAGTGCGTCATATTCTGCCTTGAGAGATTCGTAGCTGGATTGCTTGTCGGTGATAACTCCATTGATTTCTTTGAGTGTATTCGTGGTCTCTTGTCGGCTATCATAGATGAGGTTGATAGTGAGCGCGCCTCCACCTTCTTTGTATCGAAAGAGCTCCTTACCCGCAGCAGTTTCCCATATTTTTTCGGCTTTGGCTATATCTCACAGAAATTCTGCCCGTGATACGTCGAATCGACTATCAAATACTCAAATCGAGTAGGTGATTGGGAACGTACAGGGGAAGGAGTGATTGATAAAGCTCGTCCCACGCTGGATCCAGATGTCACGCGAGAGATAGAGTCCTGCTATGATAATAACAGACAGAGTGATGCGAAAAACAGTTCTCATAGATCTATGCCAGTATAGCGCTTTTCTGATTTTGGTAAATCACCTTTTGGAGAGGTCTCTCTGGAAAAATTGGATATATGATTATTGATGGAGGCCCTGAAGAAAATATTTTTTCATAGTATTGAGCATAATATTTTGACTTTTATGAAAAATAAATTTAATAGTTACATATAAATAAATTATATGATTCAAACTATTTCTGAGCCACTTCCAATTACACCTATTGAGAAGCTTTGAAAAACTGATAAACCATCAGTACTTGTGATGGGTGGTGGAGCGATAGCTCCGTGAGTCATAACTGCTACTGTCGCTATTGCCACAGGACTCATCAAACAATGAATACGGCCACTAGGTCTTGTGGAAAGTTGGGATGGTGTCAAAGAAGAGTGAAAATTGGGGATGGTTGATTTTGCAAATGTACCTCCTCAAGTCCTGGCAGATATATACACCGATGGTGGCACTGTTCTTGGTCCTGGTCGGAGCATGCTTACTCGTGATGAATTCATAAAGATGTATCGTCTCCGACAGTCACTGGGGCTCCTCGGTGCTGCTGTTGTTGGAGGAGATGGAACCATTTCTGGATGTCAGGCACTTCAATATTCTCTTGCTCCAGATGGTCAACCAGTGCTCAATAGTGTCGCCTGCGTGAAAACAATCGACGGGGATGCAGAAGAAACTCTCAATATCGGATTTATGACGTGTGCTCATGAGTATGCTCGAGTCGTGAAAAGTGCGCTCAGAGAGATTCCCTGGGAAAATGGTGTAGGTATCGTCAGTGTCTATGGTCGCGATAACGGTCATCTCGCTCTACGGGCTTCTGCGATGGCTGCTCGAGAATGAGGTCCAGTGATCACTCTCCTCAAAGAATTTCCTATAACCCGAGAGCATCTCTTACGAAGAATTCAAGAACTCAAAGCAATACACCAACATGTCTGTATTGTCGCTGCAGAGGGTTTTGCTTTTCTCGGAGAAGAACCACATATTGATCCAGAGAAAACTGATGGTGCCGGCAACCCAAAACTGCTCGGTTGTATAAAACCACTTACGGATTTTATCGCAACACATGAATGAGCTTTATGAAATCCAGCTCTTCGAAAACTAGAGCCAGGTGTTGCAACGAGAAGCTGTGATCCCATCGAGCCTGATATCCGTCTTGCTCGTGCTGCCGGAGAAGCCGTGGTAGATGTCATAGACCGAGGTGGTTGGTGACATGTGGTGGATATGCAGGGAACTTTTCGGGATTGATTCTGACCCGTCATAGAACCGCTCTGGAGAGTACATACAGGTAATCCTGTTACCGAAGACCTCTACAATTCTGATACACTTCAAGCCACACCAGCATATCGTGAGCATATTGCCGAGCAAAATCCGCAATTTTACCCAGGTAACTATGGCTCACTCGAAGATAAAAAAAGAGAACATGCTGCTCTTATAGCGAAAATCGCCGGTGGTTCCCTCGTGAACAGAAATGGCGTTCTCATCCCAACATGGTCTATCCAGGATGAGCCAGCAGGGAAGGAGTTACCAACAAAATGGTTTCCAAATGTCAGAAATTTTCTTCAGAGTTAAATTGCTCGCGTTGCCTGGCCAATTGCGTGGTCGTCCGTATTGATAAATTGTTTGACATAATTTATAATTATATTATAAATAAATCATGAAACCTCTCGGAAATATACGTACTCATGATTGCACTGACTGCCAGGGACTCTGCTGTGTGGCGAGTGGTAGAACAGCATTACCAGGCAAACTCTCTCGTGCTCCTGCTCAAGCGTGTCCAAATCTGACTCACATCGGAGATTGTGTCTCATGTTCCGTGCATGAAACTCTTGCCTGAGATCCTGCGATGATGACGTGTCATCTCTTTGATTGTCTCGGTCTCGGAAATCGATTGTCTGATATTATGAAAAAGTCTGGAGTACACTGGATGAAAGATGCACCTCTCTCAGCCGAGAAGCAGGTCGTGTTTGATAATGTGGTATATTATTTCGATATTATATCGACCGTGCTTTCGTTTTTAGCAAGAGCAAAACAAGCAGGATTGCAGAACGTTCATGATATGGGCATGGTTCATGTCGAACAGATGCTCTCAGCTATTGAGGCTGATTGTCAGCAAGGTGTCTCTTCGCGCGAGAGGCTCGTAGATTTCTGGATGGGTGTGATACTCCTCAAGATAAAACTCCCACCACAAATTTCTGCTGGATATAAAATGCTAGAAAATACTCAGGTTCTCTATGACGCCGTAACTCGAGACGTCTTTGAGCAAACTGAACAAGTACAGTCAGGTCTCTCAGAACAAATCGCTCCAGTATTGCGAGAATATGCTTTTGCATATGCAACTATCACACTCACTGAAGTCGCAACTCATGGGAAGAAATTTGAAAAATCATTTCACGATAGAGCAGTACATCAAGTGTGTAAAAGGCTCCAACCAGAGGAAAGCGGTATTTATATAGCTATTCTCAATACACTCTATCGTCCGATTACACTCGGATTTCAGTCTTAAATTATTTGCGTTGCCTGGCCAATCCCTAGGTCTTCGCGTTTTATGGTCTTGGCCCTACTCTGTGTCCATTTGGTAGTATTGACCCAGCAGAAATAGAGTTATTCCATGGTTTTCTATTTCATCATTTAAACGAAGAATTATCAGCGGATGTAATCTCCAACTCTCCACGAAAGATTGTCTGCTCGGAGTGGTGATCCGTATGTCCATGGATAATGCGTCTGATTTTGAGTTTTGTTTTGAGTTTCTGGGCTACTCCATGAGAGAGAAGAGGTCTATTTTTCTCATCCGTTCTTCTGTTATCTACATCGATAAAA
>CAZJBQ010000006.1:52876-55628 GCA_964544625.1 uncultured Candidatus Peribacteria bacterium
AACATCGACGAATACCGAGTACTTCGCGGAGTGCATCTCTTTCAGGAATTTCGCCTTTTTGAAGAGTTTGAACGAGATAGGCTCGGAATAGGTCATTTACCTTCTCGATATCCCAATCATATTTTTCAAACATAGTCATCATACCATCAACAGGATCCGTGTGGATAAAGAGCGTGTCATCGATGATTTTGCCGATTTGAAGACGACAGATATTTGAGAGTACTGTTTGTCATTTTTTGAGTGTACGCATTCTCTTGAGGAGCGCTCATGTTTGAGTACCGATGAGTAAGTTTTGCCAGCTTGGATGTTTGATTCCCTTTTTGAAAGTAGCGAGTTCTTGCAATCCACTAAATTCATCTATTTCTGGGCCATCTTCTAATAAATATCATGCACAGAAGTGTGAAACTGCTGATATTTCTGGCGTATGAGCATGATCAAAATAGCTCACCATCACATCTTCATGATTTCCAGCGAGTTGTTCGATTTGAGCTCATTGTGCTCTCAATTTTTCTATATGTTGAGCAGTTTGGAGGCTCCCGAGATTTCTGTCTGCATAGATATCCCCGAGTAGTACTAGTCGTCTCTTTTTACCAATCCAATTTCACTTCATGTCTAACAGTCACAATTTCCCCATATTAAAGAGAAAACCTTCGTAATTTCCGTGAGTATCTCCAATATAATCCACTCTTGATGTTCGCTTTACCGTGCTCGCATCACGAAGTGCATGGGAAATTCAGAAGTCCTGAAAATCTGATGAAATGGTGTCCTGTGAGGGCATAAGGAGGAGTAATTCAATATATTATATATTAAATTACAAATAGTAAATTTCTTCTCGCGTCGCCTGAATAAATAAGGGAATTCTAGGTATTATATAATTTTCCCCACAAAAACTTGAGTTCTGGATGAATCTTGTCATGCGTGGTGATGAGTTTGTGTGCTTCTTCAGGTGTGAAAAACTGTGTATTTGAAACTTCCTCACCAACTCTGATATCCTCATCGGTTGTGAGTTCAAAAATAGTGAGATATTTTTTGAGTCCATCATCTTTTTCATAGAGAAATTTTCCAAGCTCTCAAAGTTCTCCATCGGTAATGCCGATTTCTTCTTCCAGTTCTCGCCACGCCGCTTCCTTATAGGTTTCGCCTGTTTGGACGTGTCCACCAACTGCGGTCGACCAATGCAGAGGGAGATATTTCACTGTTTCAGAGCGAATCTGAAGGAGAAATCTCCCAGCACTATCCCGCACGATGACGTGCACGATACGGTGCATATGTTTCTGAGCATACACATCTTCTCGCGTTGCCTGACCAATAACCTGGTCGTCCATGTTGATGATGTCGAGGATTTCGGGCATAATTATTCAGTCCAAAATGTTCCAGTAGAGTATGTTTTTGCCGTTCCTTTTATGAGAACTCTATCTCATTTATCTGTGCAATATAGTGTACCTCATCTTTCTGATAGTTGTTTTGCAACCATTACTTCTTTATGGAGCTCTTCACTCCAATAAGGAATTAATGAACAATGAGCAGAACCTGTAACAGGATCTTCTAAAATAGAAGATTGAGGTGTAAAATATCTCGATACAAAATCTACATTCAGTCCTTGTGCTGTAACAACTACGCCACCGGGGTCAAGATTGATAGTATCAAAAATCTGTCTGTTTATAATTATATCTCTGATCTCTTTTTCAGTTTCATAGATCAAAACATAATCTCTCGCTTTCAGAGTTTTCTTTGGCTGTATATTGAGAGAATTTTTTATGATTTCTGGCAATTCTGCGTGCGTGGGTTTTCTTGATGGGAAATCGAGTGTGTAAAAATCTTCCTCAATAGTAATATGTAATTCTCCACTTAATGTCTCAAATAAAATAGTATTTTTCGAATAGTTTAAAATTGTTTTTAATACATGCGCTGCTGCTAATGTTGCATGTCAGCATAAATCCATCTCAATTTCTGGTGTAAACCAGCGGAGATGAATTTTTTTATCATTGTCTACAAAGAATGCTGTTTCCGCAACGTCATTTTCTTTTGCTATTTTCAGAAGCACATCATCAGGTAACCATGTTACTAATGGCACAACGCAGGCAGGATTACCTTCAAATATTTTATCTGTAAAAGCATCTATTTGGTAAATATTGAGTTTCATAAGTTTCTTAAAAAGAATATTACCCCCACATATAACCCCGTCCAAAATGCCCATAACGAGCGGTTTGTTCGTAGATAGGACGGCAGAGATCGAGAGAGGTGATGATGCCTTGAGGTGTGAGGTCATCACGGAGGATGTCCTGGTTTTCTGCGACACCGTCTATCCATGCGACGCATGAGACAGGGTGGCGGTAGCCGATAGCGTAGGCGATTTGTACCATGACTTCGTTTGCTCCTTTTTCTTCGAGGAGTTTGACAGCCGTTTGGTGCGCCTTGTAGGCAGCAGAACGGCCGACTTTCGTTGGATCTTTTCCTGAGAATGCACCACCACCGATAGGCACACGAGGTCCGTAGTTATCGACCGCGAGCTTGCGTCCTGTGAGACCAGTGTCAGCAGTGAATCCGCCCATATTCCAGTCACCAGCAGGGTTGAGGTGGAGCTTCGCAGCAGCGATATCGTGACCTTTGAGGAGTTCTTCTTTTTTGAGAAATTCTGTGACTTCTTCTCGCAATATGTCGTGAGGAACTCAACACCAAGAGGCGACGACTGCGACGAGTTGATTGCCGTCGAGCGTGATTTGAGTTTTACCATCATTTGGATCAAGTTTCC
>CAZJBQ010000007.1:0-41908 GCA_964544625.1 uncultured Candidatus Peribacteria bacterium
AATTGGCAGACGCACTACCTTGAGGTGGTAGCGCCGCGAGGCATGGAGGTTCGAGTCCTCTCTTGGGCACCAGAAATAAAACAATACCCGTAAGGGTATTTTTTATTTCTGATTTTTGAGACGAGAAGCTAACCCGAACACTGCCTGAATGGCAGAAAGAGTGAAGGTGGCAAATTGCGCAGAGAGGGGATAAATGCGCAAATCGCATTTAGAATAAGACGGGTGCGCAAGCGAGTTCTCTCTTGTTTTATCGATGACTCGAACCCGCGGTTCGAACTCGATATGACTTTGGTCATATCTCCCTCTTTGGCACCATTGTTAATTAAAAGCACTCTATTAAGAGTGTTTTTTGTGGTTTTTTCTCGAACTCCTCGAGGTTCATCTTTTATTTGTTCTCAAGTTTTTTGATTTTAAGGGAGAAGTAGTGTAGTCTGTGCTTATAATATACTTTTTATGGCTAAACATGTTATACCAGGACAAGGACTCAAATTCGACTGTTCCAATGCTATCCTTAACATTGTAGCCGCTATTTCTTCTTATATTTGCATTTTTCCTCTGATTTTGATGGATATTTTTCTGTATCAATTTCAGAATATCTATTTTCGCATCTTTGATATCCCGCATATTCGCCGCAGAGATTATGTAGTTTTGGATAGATATAAACTTGCAAAACTTACTTTTTGGCAAAAATTTAATTGTTTGTATTGTGAGTATGCCAACGGTCTCGTTGGATATGCCAAAGCGGTAGTGAACCAGATGGAGCTCTATAGTTGTGCCATCAAACACGTTGTGCAGCCTCGTGGACAAGAACATCAGAAAGACTTTTTTGAGAGAAAAGACTTTGAATAGAAAATATAACTTGACACTTTAAAATATTTATGCTAAGTTATGCTCATAAATTCAAGCATGACTTTTCTCGCCGCACATAAACATAGTTTTTCTCACCATCATAGACACCATATTCATCAGTTTAGCCGTTACACCTTTGCGGGATTTCTCATGCTCGTGGCAAATCTTGTTTTAGTATGGTTTTTTACGAGATTTTTCGGAGTTCATTATCTACTCTCTTGTGCTATTGCTTTCATTGCGGAGTCTTTTATAGGTTTTTATGTGAATAAGCGATGGACTTTTCAGTCCGCTGTCCATTTTAAAAAAGGATATATCCGATTTCTCATCATCGCCCTGTATTCTCTTATAGCAATTTTGTTTATTACCTATGCCCTCATACACTATCTCGCATTTCACTATGTCTGGGCTCGTACTATCTCGTCTGTTATAACTGGTATAGTTGGGTATGTGGCTGATCTCAAAATCACTTTCAGAGTCTAGTATAGAAATTTGGCAGTTATGAATACAATAGGGGTATGTTTACTTGCTCCAATTGTCATCATACCCAACTCAAATGGTCAGGCCAATGTCCACAATGTGGACAGTGGAATACTTTGATTGAGCAAGAAGTCATCAAAGTATCAGGAAAACCAAAAGTCTCTGGTAAAAAAGGGGATGTAGTAAATTTGAACCCACGTTCGACATCTCATACCCGTCTCAGTGTCGAAAGTGTCGAACTTGCGAGTGTCCTCGGAGGCTGATTGGTACGCGGAAGTCTCACACTTCTCTCGGGTGAACCAGGTATTGGAAAGTCGACATTGACCCTTCAACTTGCTCAGTGGTGTGCCTCGGAGGAAACACCCGTTCTCTATGTTTCTGGTGAAGAAGGCGAAGAACAAATAGCTGGTCGTGCTCATCGTCTCGGCGTTTCAAATCCACATATTCACTTTTTTCATGGTGAAATCGTCGAAGACATCATCGCCACCCTTCAATCGGCTCCACATCCTATTGTGATTATCGATTCTGTGAGTGTTCTCTATTCTGAGTCTCAGGGGTGATCAAGTGGTGGTATGGCGCAGATTCGATCCATTGCCGAGACATTTATGCACTTTGCAAAAAATACGAATACGGCGGTTATTCTGATTGGTCATGTAACGAAAGATGGCGACTTGGCTGGCCCAAAGACGCTTGAGCATCTCGTTGATACAGTCCTTTTTCTCGAAGGAGACAGGTATCAGAGTTATAGGATTCTTCGTGCCATGAAAAATCGTTTTGGCCCGACAGACGCTATTGGTCTCTTTGAAATGGGTGAGTTTGGACTCCTGGATCTCAAAAATCCAGCTGAAGGTATCCTCAAAACAACACCACAAATTGGCACAGCTTTGACTATAGCTCTTGAGGGGAATAGACCTGTTATTATGGAGATAGAAGCTTTGACACATTCGACAAAGTACCCATATCCAAAAAGGTCAGCAAGAGGTATTTCAAGCCAAAAAATAGAACTCCTCTTGGCGACGATCGCCAAATTTTGACGAATAAACCTCGATTCTGATGACGTGTATGTGAATGTCTCGCATGGTCTCTCTGTGGGTGAACCAGCGGTGGATTTGGCCATCGTCGCAGCTCTTCTCTCTTCAGATCAGAAGAAGCCTCTTGATCATGCACTCTTCCTCGGAGAAATATCACTTACTGGTGTTATCAAACCTGTCGCCCAACTCGAAAAACGTCTGGAAGAAGCAAAGAAGCTTGGCTTCAAAACGATTCATATACCCGTTTCTCAGTCAAAATATCAGGATATAAAAGGTCTCTCTATCATCACTCATAATTCACTTACATCTCTCGTCGATTGGGTGAAAAATCATTAATTATTTTCTATGAACTCATTTCGATTTACAGTTTTGGTAACATTTTTCTGTGTTATCCTCATTATCTCCAATATTGCTTCGACAAAAATGACGGAGTTTGCCGGTTTGACGCTTGACGCCGGGACTATTCTCTTTCCACTCTCTTATATTTTTGGAGACATATTTGCTGAAGTGTATGGTTGGAAAGTTTCTCGAAAGGTTATTCTACTCGGGTTTGCATGTATAGTTCTCAATGCTGTTATTCTCTACATAGTTCAAATTCTTCCTTCTGCTGGTTTCTGGGAGAATCAAGGGAGTTACGAAGCTATTCTCGGACTGGTACCTCGTATTACTCTGGGAAGCATATTTGGTTATCTCGCCGGTACGTTTTCAAATGCATGGACATTGCTCGCTATTCGTAAAATCACAGGACAAAAATGGCTCTGGATGAGAACCATTGGTTCGACACTTGTTGGACAGACGTTCGACAGTACCGTCTTTTGTTTGATAGCATTTCTGGGCACTATGTGACATGCTGATCTCTTTGCCCTGGCTCTCTCAAATATCGTTTTCAAGGTTGCCATAGAGGCGCTCTTTACCCCAGTCACTTACCGTATTGTTGGGTATATGCGAAAGACGGTCTAATAATATTTGATAATTTCTTTTGGCGGTGCTCACTTGAGGTCTTTTGGTTTGAGGTCTTTTTTCTCACACCATGCATAGGAGCTAATGCACTTGAGGGAGTTCACAACACTCCCATCGGGACATCATTTCTCTGGTGTTATTGTTGCTTGAGCTCTTTGCATAGACTCCACAGAAGTTATACAACAACTCAGGCCGTCTTCTTTTCAGAGACATTTTTGAGCCAGTTCAGCATATTCTCCCGTGAATTGTGAGAGGCGTTCTTGGAGTTTTTTGTGAGCAAAATATTCGTTGGCACCAATGATGATTCATCCGAGGAGAGTCAAAATACCTAGAGCGAGTAGCAATCGAAGGAGTATTATTTTCATAGAAATATTGTATTTTTTTCTTCGTTGCTGTCCACTTTTATCGGATTTCTGGACGTATTTTACGAGAAAAATCTTTTTCTTTATCAGCACCGAGAGCACGTTCGTTGATGGTGTAATATTTACGAGCCTCTTCGGGTGGTAATTTTGTATCAATCAGTCCTAAATTATAGGCAATCTCATCTGAATATTTTGGGAGAAGTATTTGTTTGCTCCAGGGTATTTTTTTATCATCTGGGAGGAGGAGATTCGCATGATTTTGTATTGCTGTTGTGCACGTGTTGGTAATCGTATTGTACCATTCTGGTTGTACTGATAGTCTCTGAGCCCTTTCCATGACAGAGATGAAGAATTTCTGGAGATTGTCAGGCTGTATCCTGAGAGGATACATGATCACTGTATCTTTTCGGTAGTTACTCCTGAGACCAATAAGATCACGCTCATCACCTACCATATAGACGAGTTCGTATTGTCGCAAGAGTCATTTTAGAGCATCGAAAGATTCCCCTTTTTCTTTACGAATTTCTGCTGACACAGCTACGTGTTGTCCATCACTGAAGTCAAAAGCGAGCATAGTGTGCGCTGGTCCATCTCGTTCGCCAAAAGGTTCAATGATATACCATGCACGACTCAATTTCGTGGTATCAAAGTGGGTATCATAGTAGTCTATTGTGTATTCCTTCTCACTTTTGTAATCAAAATTACGGCCATTTTTGAGCCCAATTTTTGTACCATTGAATGATATTTCTGCGAGTATTTTTTGATCATCATTCCAATCACGATCGAGACTTGGAACTTTTGAAAAATACCAGAAAGAAAAACCTCCTCACACCAGGAGAAATAATATTAATAAGAGTCGAACGAAGCTGCTCATTATGATTTTATTTCGATAGTACCGCCTTTTTTGACGAAATTTTTCATCATAGTTTTGCCTTTTGCGAGGGCATCAGAACCATATTTACTTTCAATAACAGGGGCAATAAGAGTATAAAATTCGTCGAGTTCCCCAGGTTCAAATATATTTTTCTTTGTTTTTTTGACGATGTAGAGTGCTATTCGTTTTAGATTTTCAGACTCTCCTGATTGAATTGGTTTTTCATTCGGAGAACTAAAAGTAACACCTTTGATATTTGATATATCGAGTTTGAGGAGTGTATCTTTTATATTTTCTTTTTCTGTTATACCCCCCTGAAAGAGAAAATCTCTCTTCAGAGCTCCATCGCCCATGAGTCTCTTGTAGAGCATTGAGAGTCCTATCGAGACTATACCGAGGAGCATAATAATCCCTATTCCGACATAGACCCCAGATCCTTCATTTGAAGAAAAAATACGCCCTAGATCAACGAAGAGTATTTTTCCGAGTGTGAGGAGGTATACCATGAGTCCGAATGAACGCAGGATGGATATTTTACGATTGATACCGATAGTGAGGAGTCCTCCAATCCAGAGTGACCACCAGATGGTGAGCATGTATTGATTTGCGAAGTGACCGTCTACCCAAATGCTTGATACCACGAAAGTACCTATTCCAATTATGATCCACTGTATCTTCGCGAAAATGCCTGGTTGTTTTTGTGTAAAATAGTATTGAGAGACAAACAAACAAAAAGGAGTAATAAAATGGACCCATTTTTCTGTATCGTAAAATAGTTCTCGCTCAAGCATATCAATTGCTTCTATTGAGAATATCAGTGTTAATAACATGAGTCACGAGAAAAATACTTTTTTGAATGCAAAAGCCATAAGTATTGATAGGAGCATTATGAATATTGCCGAAACAATAAATATATCTTGGTTGGACCATCCATTATAGAATGTGAAATTGCCAAACCATACATATGTACTTATAAAAAGTACGATTTCTGCAGCCCATGTTTTCTCGGTCGTGATATTTCGGAGAGACCAGATATTCCAAAATGAAGAGAGCAATACGACGGTGAACACGGCTATATTTTCTGGTAATTCTGGTCCCATGATGGCAAATTGGCTTATTCCAACAACCTGTACGAGAATAGCACCTGTGAGTATCCAGGGATTTGGAAATCGAGCATAGACCGTGAATATCAGCGATGCTTCGATGATCCAGGCAAGAGTTTTGGCACTTTCGTAGTCTGAAAAGAGATACGCAATGGCGAGTGTAATAATACTCGTAGCAATCGCGAGATACGTGACGGTCATATATTGCTCCATTTTTTGCTGAAGTGGTTTCAGACATACCATAAATGCTCAGATATAGACAGCTGCGACTATGAGCAATATTCATCCCAGGGCTATGCCCCAATGAGCCTGAATAGTTCCGAAATAGAGGAGTGTCCCGATGAGACTCGCGGCACCGATAATTGGCACGAGTATGTGATCGAGAGAACTCTGAAGTTTTTTATTGTAAGCATAAAAACTGATACCTATTGTTGCCAATGTCAGGAGAGATACTGCCAGTATTGTCCATAATGGAGTAGTCCCAGGACGATTGAGTGCGAGGAGTCCGAGACTCGTGAGAGTATGAATAATCGGCGTGATTGCTATATTTCTCTTGAGTGTGAAATAATGTCCAAATGCGAAGAGAAATACTCCGATAGCCATCAAGAGATAGCGAGAAGTCAGACTGATATCGGCAAATAATCCTGGAGTGAAAAAGACACCAGTAACTCCAAAAAGTATAAAAAGAACTGAACTGAACCAGCTCGGTATGACTGTAAAAATCATCAATAATGCAGCATAGAGGAGTATCATACCACCAAAGGCTATCACTGGTGCAAGCCAAAAACCTGTGATATATCATGCCACCCAGAGTATGAGAGGCAAACAAAAAATAGTTATCAGTGTCGTTGCCCCAAGTTTCATTTTGTATTTACCGAGCATACCAAAAATACAGACGACGCTTGCACCCAGAATAACAGATCCGCTCAGAGTATTATATATCTCCGTTCATACCATCGTCAAAAAGAGACTCACACTTCCAACAATCAAGAAAATACTGAGGGATTTCGTGCCTTTCAAAAAACTCGCTACCCAGCTCGTTCCCGCTGTCAATGCTACTATGACGACTAAGACACTATTGAATTCGAAAGTAGTACGAGTACTCACCCATCAAATAAGGATAAGTGATCACCAGAAAGCTATATGAAGTACTGTCGAAGCGAGAGAGTTATCCCTCTTTTGTTTTATCAGATAGTTCGCTGTAGTTATTGCTCCACCAGAAATCAAGATGATATAGATGAGAAATTGGATGGTAGAAAGATTTGCTCCAATCAAAAAAGGATTGATATATGCTATAGCAATCGAAAACGCAAACAATGAAGTCGCTCCAAAAATCATACCAGTTATGGATCACCAGATGACGGCTATAGTGAGTAGGACCAGGACAATGTAGGGTAATTTATCACCAAAATTTTCCACAAATACTGGTACTCGAAATATGTAGAGGAGAGACAGGTATAGAGAAGCTATGCTTACACCGAGCACAATCTGTGATTCGTGAATGAAACTTTTTTTTGAAAAAAGATAGGCCCCAACTCCGTAAATACTCAATGATACAAGTATACTGATGACGAGTCGTCCCACAGGCCCAATCTGAGTATAGATGACACTCAAAAAAGCTATGATAGCGAGGAAAATCAGGAGTCCTCCTACCTTTGCCAGTGTATTTTCTGCGAACCAGCTCACAAGAGGATTTGGCTTTGATGGCTTTGGTTTTTCATAGATGATAGGTTCTGGCTTTTCTTTCGCTTGAGGCCTTTCTTTTATTGTTGCGAATACTTCTTCTACTATTTCTGTTTCCTCCTCCTCTTTTTTAATTGTTTTTTTGCTTCATGCTCGAACAGAGAGACTATCAAATACATCTTCTGGGAAAAGAGCTAATTTGAATAGTATACCAGCGAGAACTCCTATGCAGATATAGAGTATTGAACCTCCCCCTATATATCCGAATGAGAGAGAAAAGAGGACATTTCACACTGGAAAACCAAGTGCGAGCGATGCAACCCATGCGAGCTTATTGAGCGGATTTCCCATAGAAAGAAAATAAGAATTAGTGAGAAGAGAGGAGTTTTTTACCGAGAACAACTATGCCTCAGAGCATCGCAATGCCGATAATGGCGAATATGGCCACAAAGACACTCTTATTTGATTCTAGAAATCGTCCATCCTTGTCATCACACTTATCCCCTCGTTTGTCATTATCTGAGTCTAACTGTTCAGGATTATATACATAAGGACAATTGTCGACAGATGCACGGATACTATCTCGGTCAGTGTCATCACAGAGATCGCCAATACCATCATTATTTTTATCTGCTTGATCAGGATTATTGTCGAGCGGACAATTATCTTCATATGACTGTCGGCCATCGCCATCTATATCTTCACACATATCCCCCTGATTATTCTGATTTGTATCTTCTTGATCGTTGTTTTGGATGTCGACACAATTATCACAAGCGTCGCCAATACCATCAGAGTCTTTGTCTGGTTGCATGAGCTCTTCTTTACCAGTTTTTGGATGTATCATTTTTATTTTAGGATTTCCTATTTTTGGACAATTATCTTCCCAATTTATAATGCCATCTTTGTCATCATCATGTGATTTTTCATATGTTTCCCATTCACTACAGACATCTCATTTTTTGTCATCATTCTCATCTCGCTGATCTGGATTATATCTATCACAATTATCACAAGCGTCACCAATACCATCAGAGTCTGAATCCCTCTGATCTGGATTTGCGATTCCAGGACAGACATCCATGATATCAAAAAACCCATCTTTATCACGATCTGATTCACACACATCTCCTATATTGTTCACATTTACATCCTTTTGGTCCCTATTTGGTACGCTCGGACAATTGTCGACAGAGCCAACCAGTCCATCCCCATCATCGTCACTACAGGCATCTCATCGTTCATTGGAGTTCTCATCTGATTGGTCCGGATTTCTCGTAAATGGACAATTGTCGCGCTCATCATCGATACCGTCAAAATCACTATCTCCGAGGAGAGGATTACGATTTTTTGGGTCTAAATCGCAGACATCACCTATGAGATCTTTGTCTGTATCTTTTTGGTCTTTGTTTGATTTAAGAGGACAATTGTCTACGTTATTTGGGATACTGTCACTGTCCTTGTCTTTATTGTAGGCATCATTTTTACTCATCATGGTGTCTACTTTTCTTGTGCTGATCGTGGTACTCATTTTGATAGTTTCTGCTTTTTGATAGGCAGCGGAGAGTTCTTTATTTATCTCTGTATTTTCACAATTTGGTTGAGTATAGATGGAGATCGGTTCAGATGAAATACTTTTAATGAGATAGGTTTGTAATTCTTTTTTTGAAAAAAGGATATCCCTGATTTTTGTTGGTGCAAAGAGAGTCGTTTTAGAATTTTTGAGAATATCTATGAATGATAATCGTATATATCAGAATGAGAAATATTCTATATCAGACAGGAGAATGGCTTCGAAATTTTTACCATCATTAGATATTTCAATTTCCGCGAAATCAAATATATCAGCATCAAGGAAAAAACTAAAGTTACCAGCCGTTACTGGTGTGTCTAGTTTGAGGGTGATCGATTTAGGATTTTCTGAAAATTGGATAAATGTTGCAGGGTTGTTATCTGAGAGGTATGATCCTGTCGGGTTCTTTAGTCCACTTGATTGAATGATAGAATAATCGAAATATTCGGCTGGAGAACTTTTATTGAGTTTTTTAAGAGGAGCTATTTCTGTTCACTGCACGGGGTATATCTCAAAATAGTTTTCTACCTCGATGATTTCCCCTGGAGATACAGTGATAGGCTGGCTCTTCACCAGCAAGCAAGAAGTATCGAGCGCAAACGTTTTACTCAAGAAAATAAGAGTAATCACGACAAAAAACAGTTTCTTCATATTGCATATGATAGACTCTGTCATCCTTTTGCAAGGAATCCCTATTTACAACTGTATTCTGATGGTTTGGAAGAGGTTTTGTCTATTATTTTGTCGAAGTTGTCGACTATCTTATTTTAAAATTAACGTTAAAAATCATAGACAAAAATATTTCTTATCTATACTCTCATAATTCTTTATAAATATTTATTTTAATAGTAAAGTATGTGAGAGCAGCTGTTACAACCCCATGGACATGTCAGTGTCGAGCTCTTACCACCAGATAGTCCTGCTGATTGAGAACGATTTGCTGCGGATGTAGACTTGATTTCAGGACTCATTCGTTCCAAAACGGCAGATACTCTTATTACGACAGCCCTACCTCACTTTCCAGTGCCAATTGTATTTTTGGCTCGAAATCTTCGGTCGATTCTCCAGAAATCACCAATATTCAAGAGAATGCCCCAGAAACATCGAGATCTCGCCATATCACTCCTCGCGGAGATAACACACCGGCAGCCGAGTCGTGATGTAGCTCCGTTGGCAGAGGATGTCGAGTCCAGGCATATCCGTACACTACCAGCACAGATGTATAATCGTGAAACCCTGCGAGGACACCTGTGACAGCTCAATAATCCAGCTGGATTATTCGTGGTGAGTGGTGGACATCCTCTTCGAAAACTTCAAAAAATTCTCGAAATATATCAAATTCATATTCCTCTTTTAGAAAATTTTTTGTACGACCAGGTTGATGTCCGAGAGCTTATGGACGATGCAAGAGGTGCTTTCCCAGGAACTCCTATTCTCGGTGCGTGGAATTATCATACTGATACTGATGGCCGCGTGAGTAGTAAAATACATCACGGCATGTCAGCTATGATTTCTCAGCCAGCGTCATTTATGCCCGATACATTTTATCAGGCTCTTATGCAGCTTCGCTCGGCTCCTGAAGGTAAGGAAATCCCGATTTTGATTGGACTCCCTCATGTGATGAGTTTAGCAGCACTCAAATTCTGGTTTATCCTCATGAATATCATCCCTGAGAAACATCCAGAAGCTGCTTTTCTTCTTGAGAAATTTGAGAAAGCTAACAAGGATGGTTATGTAAAAGTCTTCGCCGATCAATTTACCAAAAATTGTTTGGAATGGGCGTTGTCACTCGCAGGAGCTTCTGGTATACATTTTATGGGTTCCAAAGGAGAGAGTTTTGCGCTTTTGTGAGATGTTGTCGGCATGTGACGACATCAAAATGGTTTTGATAATATTGCCCACCAAAATGCTCAGGACCTTCATCGGGCTGAACAGCTCTACCATGCTGAAGGCATGAGAATTATTACTCCACCAGGATTGTATTCGAGTGAGAAAAAACCAAAAAGTGAGGCACAGTATTCTGCTGAATTCCTTCCACTCTTGAATCCCGTGTTAGAGAAATTGAAACAATTGAAAAGAGACTATACCGACCATCCATTTTGGAAAAATTGTGAGGTGTATTTTTCTCGTATGTCTGCCAATAACCATGCTCATATCCTACCTATTGAAGTTATCACGAGCGATGAAGATAGTGTGCATGAGATTCGTATCGATGTCAGATATAATTACAGCGATATTGCTCCCTTCCTCGACCAACTGGAAGCATACCTAAGAGCTCATTTAGAAAAAAAACCTCTTCCAGGTGTTGCAATGTTTGAAACAAAAATACCGAAAGAATGACCCCTTCTGGAGAGATTGCAAAAAGATGGCTGGGGTTGGTTCTGAGCCCTCCAGGGAGCACGTGGAGAGTCTGGTGATGCTGGTACAGAATCTGCTAAAAGTCCTGAAATAATTCAGGCATCAGCCGAACATATCATCGAGGCTCTCGAAGAAGCAGGAGACCGGCCTGAATACGTGATTCTAGAAACGGGTACATGGCATGCGAATGGTATACCAGAAACGCTGGCTGTCGTAGAGACTATTCTGGCACAGCATCAACAAGCATCAATATTGAGAGCACGCCTACAAAAAACTAAGTATGTCTGTGTCGATATTGCTGTTGAAGGTGTCGAGAGTTGTCGAGAGGTTCTGGGTACAACGCATGAAAAACTCGGTATATGATTTGAGTATATTGCAGCCGACCTTATGGATGATACCGATATCCGAGAAATTCACGATAAATACAAAGGCAAAGTGATCTTTGCTCGCTCCATCAATGTCCTCGATGCTCTCCAAAATCGACAGTATGTCGAGCGTCATCATCGGATGTACGATATGAAATATACGACAGGTATATTTCGTTCCGACCTGGAGGAAATTTGTTCTTCGGATATTACTTACGGACCAAAAGAAGATAAAAAAACTCTTCCGATAAATATCCCGGTAGATGATATTATATTATTTTTCTCTCAATCTCGTTCGGGTCCTGATGTGAATGAGGTAGAAAGTTTTTTGAATCATATCCAAAAAATACACCATATTCCACAAGCTCCAGGTCTCATTCTTTTTGAAAAAATCATCCAAGTCATGAAAAAATGTCACAGCTATCATCATGACAAAAGAGCTGATGATATAGTACAACGAGTAGGAGCTCATCTTCCAAGCCCACAAATACCCATGACTGACTCTCATCAAGCTACGACCTATCTCATGGCCTTGGCTGATATGTTTGCTGAGAATGGTCGATGATTTTTTACCCAACTTCAACGCACTCTCGGCACTCATACGAAACAATCTCATAGAGCCAGCTGTGTACCACATACATACCATATTACACCATGTCATCCACTTGCTACCGAAGCTGTCCAAGTCGTCGCTGCTAAGCTATGATTTACTGCCCAATCTCTTCCGGGATCTGTACTTGGTCTCCGGGATTCTTCTGGTGGTCTCGTAATTCGTCGGAAGAAAGAGAAAAATATATAGTCCTTCAATCGAAAAACTATTGAATATTAATTTTCTCTTCTTCAAATTTCACTTTGACTTTATTTCCTTCCTGGATACTTCCATCGAGGAGTTTCATCGATAGAGCATTGATGATGTATTTTGTGACGGCGCGACGGAGAGGGCGGGCACCGAACTGAGGATCGATACCATGTTTCATCAGGTAGTCATGGACGGATGTATCCCAAGTAACGGTGATGTCTTTTTCAGCGAGCATGGTAGACACCTTCGCCAATTCGAGGTCGATGATAGAGCGGAGTACTTCGTCGCCGAGTGGTCTATAGACAATTATGTCGTCGATACGATTGATGAGCTCAGGACGGAGATAGTTTCGGAGTTGCCCTATCATCATATCATTCAAGGCTTTCATCTGGATATCGTCGACATTGTGTCCACCTTTTTCTTCACTAAAGAAATCCATAATCTTCTCAGAACCGATATTGCTGGTCATGATGATGATGGTATTTCGGAAGTCGACAGTGCGACCTTTTCCATCCGTCAGTCGACCATCATCGAGAATCTGAAGAAAGACATTGTAGACAT
Organism: uncultured Candidatus Peribacteria bacterium; assembly: GCA_964544625.1. Classification (GTDB taxonomy): domain Bacteria; phylum Patescibacteriota; class Gracilibacteria; order BD1-5; family JAGOOR01; genus JAGOOR01. The sequence goes on from CAZJBQ010000007.1 coordinate 12,996, forward strand.
CAGGATGAGCTTTTTCTATTTCATCGAAGAGGAGTACTGAAAAGGGTTTCCGACGGACGGCCTCGGTGAGTTGTCCACCTTCGTCATGTCCGATATACCCTGGAGGAGATCCGATGAGGCGTGCCACAGAGTGTGATTCGCCGTACTCACTCATGTCGATTCTGATGAAAGCACCACTGTGATCGAAGAGGGCACTTGCGAGCGCTTTCGCTGTTTCAGTTTTACCGACACCAGTCGGTCATAAGAAAAGAAAACTTCCGATTGGTCTGTTCTTGTCTGAGAGTCCTGCCTTTGATCTCTGGACTGCTTCAGCCACAGACCTGAGAGCGTGATCTTGTCCTTTGACGGATTCTTGTAAGTGCTCGAAAAGGTGGAGGTATTTATCATTTTCTGTCTGGATGAGTTTGCCGACGGGCACGCCTGACCAGCGAGAAATAACGGCTGCTATGTCCTCTATGTCGACCGTGTCTCGGAAGAAACTTCGACCATCTGCCCGCCGAGCTTCTGCAATAGCCTCGAGTTTCTTTTGTTCTGTGTCGAGGGAAGGGAGTTTCTTGTATCGGATTTCAGCGACAGCGGCGTAGTCAGCGTCACGTTCGAGTTGTTCTGCTTCGAGTATGAGCTTTTCTCGGTCTTCACGAATTTTTTTCAAATCCTGCATCATTTTCTTCTCGTCCTCGTAGGCAGCATGGAGTTTTTTTTGCTCTTCTTGGAGGTTTGCGAGGTCTTTCTCGATGTCGACAATGCGTGTCTTATTTCCGTCTTCTGGTCGGTCTTTTTGCTCACGGAGAAGAGCTTCACGCTCGATTTGAAGCGAGTGGATTTTTTTGTCTATCGTGTCTATCTCGGCTGGCTTGCTGGTTGAGCCAATTTTGAGAGCTGATGCAGCTTCGTCGATGAGATCGATAGCTTTATCGGGGAGTTTTCGATCTGGCAAGTATCGTGTCGACATGTCTACTGCTGCGACGAGGGCAGAGTCAGTAATCTTTATGGCATGAAAGGTTTCGTACTTGTCCTTGATACCACGGAGAATCGTCAGTGCATCTTCTCGATTTGGTTCGTCGACCATGACCGGTTGAAAACGTCGTTCGAGGGCTGCATCTTTTTCGATGTATTTTCGGTATTCATTAATCGTTGTTGCGCCGATGACTTTGATGCGTCCTCGGGCAAGAGCAGGTTTCAGGAGATTCCCAGCGTCTGTCGATCCTTCGCTCGCGCCAGCACCAACAATGGTATGGATTTCGTCAATAAAGAGGATGATTTCGCCATCAGATTTTTCGACTTCGTCGATGACAGACTTGAGTCGTTCTTCGAATTCGCCACGGTATTTTGCCCCGGCAATCATAGCTCCGAGGTCAAGTGTCAGGATTTTCTTCGACAAGAGAGCATCTGGCACTTCGCCACTAATAATTCGTATGGCGATACCTTCGACAATGGCGGTTTTACCGACGCCTGGATCACCAATCAGGACAGGATTATTTTTGCTTCGACGTGCGAGGATTTGGATGGCTCGACGGATTTCGTCATCACGACCGATGACAGGATCTATTTTGCCTTTCTTGGCCTGATCGATGAGATCAATCGTATATTTTTTGAGAGATTCGTAGAGATTCTCAGCTGTATTCGATGTCACTTTTTTACCATTTCTGAGTTTTTTGACTGCTTCTTGGTAGTTCTTAAGTGATACATTTCCGGCTTTAAAAATTCCTTCCAGTGATTTCGCTGATTCGAGGAGTCCTATCATTAGATGTTCCTCGGTAGTGTAGCTATCTCCCATTGTTTTCATGGATTTCTCAGCACTTTGGAGAACTTTCGCCAACTCCTGGGAAGCTCATGGTTCTGCGGTATTTCCACTCACCTTCGCCAATTTCGACACAGTATTGTCGACATCGGTTTTGAGTACCTGGATATTCCCCCCAGCGCGTTCGATAAGGGATTGATTAATACTCTCAGAAGCATGCAAGATGCTTCGAAGCAAGTGAAGAGGTTCTATCGCTGTATGTCCAGAACTCTGAGCGAGCTGGACTGATTCTTGGAGGCGTTCCTGGGCCGCCATAGTGTAGTTTTGATTCATATTCTAAGGGGATAAAATATAAAATTAGCACCTACATTATATAGGTGCTAATTTAGAATGCAAATATTTTGAATTAAATTGTTTCTAAATTATTTATGGTTTCATCTTCGTATCAACACATTAAACATTTTTTAAATGTTCTTGATATTCCGCATCAGCATTTTGGACATATAACTGGTCTATGTGTTATTTTTGCATCTTTTTTACCATCACGTGTGTCGATTTCTAGAATCATATCAGACAATTCTTGTTCAGTTAATATTCATTTTTTTATTAACAATTCTCAGAGCGATGTTACTAACAAAACCATTCTACCATAATGATTGTTTATATCCTCAATTTCTATTCTTCATCTCTCCGCGATGCCTTTTGCCCGGTACGCTGTATCTGTGGCATCGTGAATTAAGTTTTGTTGATAAAATTCCCAAAATAAAGGCATATTTTATTTCATATAGATTTCGAGATTCCCATATTTCGTATTATTACGCAAATCATGGAGCACAAAGAGTTCGAGGAAGAGAAAGCCAATAATGAGAATCACTGAAGGAATCATGATATTGCCTGTCCCAATCATGATATTGTAGACACCTTGAATGAGCGATGCGCATATAACGCCAAACCAGAAACCTTGAATAGTTTTGAGCTGAGTAAAACCTTTCCATCCGAGAGCTTTCTGAGCAAAAGAGAGATTTCCTGATTGATCGATATAGCGGAGAAATGCGAATCGTCCACGAGCGTAGAGAGACACACAAACCATACTAAAAAATATATGTGACAGGTATCCGAAGACTGAACGGAGAATAGCGTTTTCTTTGATAGCCTGGATATCTCCATGAGTGGCGGCACTTATCTCTATCATGTATTTGATGTTTTCTGCGAAGGCAAAACCAGCGGCCACGAGAGCAATACTATAGATGTAATCCGCGACGCTCACTGTACGCAACGGAGCACTGAGCATATACCATAAGATCCCACCAACTGTTAATCCAGCTACAGTGAGTCCTCCGAGAGTACTACTCGAGAGAGATGTAATACCCCCCATCTTGTGTATGAGTCCATAAACAAGAAAGAGATAAATTATCATGATAGGGAGTCGGAGTGATTTACGAATAGCGAGGATGAGGAGTCCGAGCTTTGAAAATTCTTCAAGAAATGCTAGAAAAACAGTAATAATATCTGTAGGGAGGCTCGCTCCACCTTCACTATACCGAGAAAAATATCATTCTATGATGGGGATATATTGGTTTTTTGAGAGGAGATTTTTGAGGATGGCAATAAAGTTATTTCCTTCGACATTGATTTCAAAAAAGAAAAGTGACACCTCCCTCCCCGTTCCAGAATTTTGAATAGACCAATTGAATGGCAGAAAAATACAGGTTATTACTATAATACCTGTAAAAAACATCGTCAATACTTGCACGAGTGGTATTTTTCCGAGAAATTTGATAATCGTACAATAGATCAAAGCGCCAGTGCTAATAATTCCTAACGGTACTTGATACGTTTGTAAAAAGTGAAATATATCGGTGAAATTCATAGAGTTATTTTACGATGTATGTGACAGTATCCGATTCTTCTATACCAGAGGCGTATTCGACTTTGACATTGATGGTATACGTCCCTCCAGTTCTGAATATGTGGACGACGTCGCGACCGTGAGCAATGTCTGACCCATCACCGAAGTTCCAGGTGATATTGTTTTCAATTCCTTGAATTTTTGCTGAGAAAGTGATTGGTAACTCGGCTTCTCCGAGCCCAGATGCGATACTCGGCTGGATCTCGACTGTTTCTTGTGGTTTTTTGAGAATGAGCGTATAGGTACGAGAGGCTTTCTCACCTTTGTTGGTTACGGCTGTAACCGTGATTTTGTACTCTCCAGGATTTTTATATTTATAGGTAGTCACTATACCCTCTCCTTCATGTCTGTTCCCGTCACCAAAATCATAGATGAATTTACGGATATCTCCTTTGAGTGTCTTGGAGTCAGAGGCATCAAATCTAACTGATGTTGGTGCGTATGCACTTTCTCGCATTATTTTGACACGAACGTCGAGCGATTTCTGTATTCCAACCACTGCAATTTTATCTATGTGAATAATCGGTATATCTTTTCCATCGACAGAGATATCAGTAAATGTATATCGTGCTCGTATGTCATAACGACCTGGTGTGGGGAGATCTTTTTCGAATGTGAGTCACTCTGTTTCAAACACGCCATCCCCATCCCCATCCCACTCTACTTTTTTGAGGCTCAGACGAGGGGAATCTGCTCTGATTCCTGTTGCGTCAAATGAGAGTGTTCCTGGTACTGGAAAATCAGGGAGAAGGTATGACATTGTTTTCTTATCGTAGGTGTTTTTGGAGACATCAAGGTTGTTTTCGTCAGCGATTTGGAGTTTGTATCATTCTTTGAGGTCGACGAGCTCTGCTGTAAATACAGGATCACGACCTATACGAACAATATTTCCAAAACTATCTTCTATTTCTGCTTCTATTCTGTATGTTCCTGGATCGTGAAATTTGTAATCAAATATTTTTTCTGTTCCAGAATCAAATTTACCAACATAAAGCTCACCATCGATATACCATCGTACATATCTGACCTCTCATTGGAGTGTTGTTGGTTCTACTATGAACTGATATTTGAGAGGATTGATAGGATCTATTTTTGTTTTTATATCGGGATTTTGTATGTTACTCTTTGTGCTTTCTTCTGTGACAAATCTCCAATCACACGCTGCATTTGGATCTGGTTCTATACCGTTAAATATCTTGAGACAAATGATAGTCGGCGTCGTAAATATACTCGCGGGAGAATACTGGGTATCTATAATATTCGAACCTTCTCGGCCCAAAATACTCCACTCCAGTTGACCACGAGAGGTGAGATTTTGATCAGCTTTGAAAGAATATTGAATTCCGCCATTATCGAGATTTGTCCTATCGATGGTGACGATTCCTTCGAGACTAATCTCAGGCATATCAATATCCACTGTTATAGGATCACCTGTGAGATTGATACCTTTGACAGTCGCTTTTGGTTTGTAAACGCCGACTTTGTCATAAGGTAAATCAGGTGTGACAATAGGAGATTTACCGCTTGCTATACTATTTTCAATACCATTATTATTACCTGATCCTCGATCTGGTCGAGCATCACCATCATAATCAATTTCAAATGTATATGGTTCGTCGAGCAAGAGACCTCGTATACGGGCTTCTTTTTTCATGTACGCACTGAGATCATAACGGACGTGTATCGGTCCGATATTTTTCTTTGAACTAATAATAGCCTTACTGATATCCTGATTTTTCCCGAGATATTTCAAATACGTGTTGTCGTAGAGAACTATATTGCTATCCAGATTATCAAAATTGTTCAAAAACCAATTGTACGTCCAGGCAAAGAGTGCTATATTTCCGAAGAAAAGAATACCAAAAAGCCCTGCCAAAAGAGTGATGCTCAGATGCTTCCCTCTTTTGTGCGTCTTGATTGTCATCGCGCGATACCAGAAAAATATCAATCCAGTACCCAGAAATATCGCAAAAATACTATAGACTCAGTAGATAGTGTATTCGAGTATCCGACGGAGCGTCAAGTATTCAATACCGAATATATTGTTGAAGAAGAGTGCAAATCCAGGATTGAGAAGGATATAGACACACAACAGGAGGTAAAATGTTACTAAAACAATAATAAGAGCCTTTATCCTCTTCCATAGGCTTGCTGGTTTTACAGCGACTTTTACTGTTTTTTCTCGTATGTCTGGTACGTAGTTTTCGTCATTGGCTGCAAAATTCAAAATCTTCCCAATGAGCCCCACTTTTTTTACTGGTGGAGTATTGTTTGGGATCGGAGTTTTATTTTTGAAGAGAGGCATGAGGAGTGATTATTCAGATTTTGGAGTTTTTGATTCAGAGAGGAGTGTATCGTGAGTTGGTCCTATGATATGTTCGGCTGGTCAGAGAAGTTCTGTGGTTGTTTTTTTTGTTTCTTTTTTGTCTTTCATAGTTTTTGTCTTTTTAGTGGCAGGAGATTTTTCTTTATCTTTTTTCCAGTGAGTATCACTTTTCCACTTTCCTTTTGATGGTTTCGGTATTGTTTCCGTTTGACTATCGAGAGGTTTTTCTGGTACAGCACTTGTAGCAGGTGTTGATGCTTTGACCGGAGAACTGACAGTATTATCGTTCTTGTCTTCACTCTTTCAAGCCTCTACTGTTGACTCTGTCGCTTCTTCTGCTCCTCGCAACCAATCGGGTATATCGTCATGATCGAGAGACACAGGCGTTGCTGTGGTCGATGCTAGCCCTGTTGACTCTGGACTGGGTGCGAAAATCTCATTCTCTGTAGGTTGAGTTGTATCGGGAGTTTTTGCTATTGTTGCGACAGGTTCTGGCATTTTTGTTTCTTCTTCATGTGCTCCAGAGAGCCAGTCAGGGAGATCTTCTGTTGTGGTACTAGGTGTAGGTGTTGTTACTTCTTTTTCCTCAGTTGGTTTATTTGTCGTTGCTGTAGTGGCATTATTTTCAGGCGTCGCAGGAGGAGTATTATCCTCGTGAAGCCAATCTGGAATATCGTTTTGTTTTGCTGGCTCTGTCACTGGCTTTTCTATTGTGTGTGTTTCTTGTGGTGCTGGTGTTTTTTCATCGTGAGAGTCATGGAGCCAATCAGGAATATCTGAGGCTGGTTTGGTTGATGTGTCTGATGCCGTAGTTACAGCAGGTTGACTTGTCTTATCAGGGAGAGATGCTTCTTTTGCTAACACATCTTCTTCTCCAAATGGTGATCCAGCTTCTTTGAGCCAGTCTGGTGTGTCACTCGATGATGTCGCGTGGTCATCATGTACTGCTGTATCATGATCGTCATGGAGCCACCCAGGACCATGTTGTGGTTCGGCTGGACTTGCATCATGTGTGTCATTTGGGAATTCTGGTATTCATCCACTTGATCCTCCAGAACGCCCTCGGAATAAACTCAGAATCACGAGCAAGCCTATAATAATAGCCAGTACACCACCAGCCAGGAGACCATATTTGTCGATGTATTCCATGTAATTCACAGATGTTGATGGATTGTTATCAACTGGAGGATTGTCTGGATTGGTTGGGTCTTTTGTCGTTGTTGGATCAGGTGCGGAACCAATGAGGATCTCTAGATTTGCTTTGATAGCCTTTTTGCCCTCTTCAGAAATAGTCGTATCTGTAAAGACATACTCATCATATATTTTTTTGATGAGAGATTTATTCTTTTCGTAGTATTCTGGATTATCTATGATTTCATCGAGAGCACCGACTTTGTTTCCGTCTCCAAATATTTGTTTTTTGAATGGACTATTTGCGAGGAAATCGGCTATGATTTTTCGAGCTAAAATCTTTTGTTCTACATCTTGTTCACCTTGAGTATAGACGAGTTCTATGGCTGTTTCGAGTCGTTCTTTGAGGTCGGGAGATATATTTTTATTATTCTGAAGTGCTTGAGAAAACTGGAGCAAAGTCTCTGCTCTATCTGCTCTGTCATACCATATATCACCGAGCTGATCTATGTATTTTGTAAATATTTTTCTCTCTGCTTCTGGTATTGTTTTGACCAGAGCATTGAGTTTTTCGAGTCGCGCTTTGTCATCGACTGTGAGATTATATTTTTTTGGTGTTTTGTCATCAGTTGTGACTGGTACTATTTCTATAGGAGCTATGAAATCGCGTGTCACACGTATCTGGCGAGACTTCCCTATTTCTTCGCCATCAGCGCCGAGGAGACGTATCTTCATGATAGTGACCCGTTGTGTACCGGCTGGTATCTGAAATGGTCTCCCAATTCTGTATGAGGCTGTTCATTTGTTGTCTGCATCATCATCTTTTCCGCCTGATAAGTCGGTATCTATGTCGACATCAGTGTCGATAACGTAATATTTTATTTCACCCTGTGATTCACCTAAGTAGATAAAGAGCGGCTTGGCTCCATCGGTCCACACTATATTATCTGATGCTTCTGTGAGAGTACCGTCTGAATTGGTGAGAACGACAAGTTGGTTTTTTATTTGCTCGACGATAGCTTTATTCTGAGTATTTTTTACAACATTGTATATTTTTTCTTCTGTTTTTTTACCATCTGATATTTGGATCTTCAGCGTCTTTGGGAATGTTCCATCCCGTGCATCATAATAGAGATATTCTTTGTTTTCTGATATCTTTTTGTCATCAGCAAACCATGCAACACTCTCAAATATACCAGTTGATGTATTGTAGGCTATGATTTTTTCTCCGATAATCTGGAGGTCAATCTGCGGTATGAGTCTATTGACGACTTTGATATTGAGCGATTTCGTTGTTGAGAGTCCTCGGTGAGTGACTTTTACTTTTGGATGATATTCGCCAGGAGTTGTATATTTGTATTTAAATGTTGGTTGGGTTGTTTTGATATCATAGAATCCATCTCCATCGACGTCCCAACGGAATTCTGATGCATCGGCAATATTCTTTTTGAAGACATCCTCGACGGTGACGTCAAACGTCACTTCATCTCCATATGGTACCTCAGTCGCACTTGCTTGGAAATCTATGACAGGCATGGCGAGGTTTTGATTGATGAGGAGATCTGGTGTTGAAAATCTCATTTCGGATGAAGCGCGTGTATCAACTCTCATGCCATTTGAGTCCTCCATGATAACAAAGAAATAGTATCGTCCTGTGAGTTTTTGTAATACTAAACTTGTCTCAGGTTTTGTAGTAATTCTGAATCCGAGTGGTTCATCACCATCTGGATTTGTCGCATAGTACCACGTATAGGAACGGATGATACCATCAGGATCTTTTGCTCCTTGGATACGGAGATTGACCTTCATAGGGTCCATATCGATATTTTCTACAGCGACTTCTATGTCAGAGAATTTTGGAGGTACATTGACGACTTTGATCCATTCTTCTGTTGTGTGTGTTACCCCAGTTTTTTTGTCTTGCACGGTGAGTGTTACTTTTTCACATCCGAGCTCATCAAATGTATGACTGAGATTTTTCTGAGTTGAGGTTTTATTGAGACCTATTTTCCAGAAATAGGTGAGATCACTGGTTTTGCCTCCTGAGTTCACACTTTTGTCTCCGACAAATGAGACGGGAGAAACACGATCAGCGATGAGTGCTTCTTGTCCTTCGCAGGCATTTTGTTCATATCCTGAGAGGAGACTCTTGGAGGTCATATTCATGATAGCCAGTGGTTCTTCACCATTGATTACATATATTTTACGCTTGAGCATGTTTGTATCACCATTTGTATCTGTTACTTTTATGGTGAGAGGGTACGTCCCTGATTTATCAAATGAGGTGATGAGCTTACCAGTTTCCTGTACCACTTGATCTTTTCCTGCTATATTCCATTCAAATGTCTCAGCATTTGGCGCTGTCGCTGAAAGGAGGATACGGTCTCCACGTTTGACGACCTGAGGTCGTATATTGAGTTGGATTGCGAGGAGATTTTTGATAGTAATAGTTTTCTTAAACACCCCTTGTTTTCCTTCTTTATCGGTTACATGGAGCTCAATTTGGTAGGTACCCTTTTCTGGAAATATATAGCTCCCACGACTATTGCTCGAATTCGTATCGATTAATTGCACTGGCTTATCATTGATGAACCATTCATATTTCATTGTTTGGTCATCAGGATAATCAGGATCATAACTCGCTGTACCATCAAAGAGGTAGATATTTGGTGTTTCAGAACTCTCAACCTGTGCATCGAACCGTACGACAGGTACCTGTGAATCGATGAGTATTTCTATACTTTCTTTATCACGGATATCGCGTTTTGAAGATATGAGATCGACTGAATATCGTCCTACATCGAGAAAAGCGTACTCCATACGTGGGCCTGTCGCTGTCGCGAGGAGACTATTTGAGCCTATTTTTCTGATCTCCCAAGCATACGATACACCATCTTGGCTTACTTTTTTAGCCTGAAAAGTCACCTTTTCACCTTTGTCTGGCTGGAGCTTACTCGCAAAGATAGAGGCAATAGGATCTCCCACCTTGAGAACGATATTTTTTGTAAATACTTCGTCATCATTGCGAGTGAGTTTGAGCTTCACTATATATTCCCCTTCTTTATAGTCTTGGCTTCTGATGAGAGGTCTTCCATCGTTGGTATCTGTTTTACCATTACCGAAGTCCCATTCTGTTTTTTTGATAGTATATCCAGAAGAAAATTTGGTATGAGAGGCATCGATGATCACCTTTTGTTCTGATTCTCGTGATGAGAGTTTCACATTATCTGTCGCGAGCTGATCATTGAAATAAACAACAAATTTTACTTTTGGCTGACCTACTTCGATAGTAACACTGTCTTCGAAATTGATAACATCACGGAATCCTTTGCTATTTTTGCTCGCTGAATTGACTGTGAGATTGACCGTATAAGTACCCTCGTCCTGAAATATATAGTTGATAGTTTTTCCTCGTCCAATGATTTTAGATCCTTCCGGTACTCGTACCCACCATATATAGTTGGTGTCTGGTATAAGTGTGCCACTTCCGTCTTTCATACCTTTGGCTTCCAATGTGACTGAGAGAGGAGCGTCACCCGTACGAGGTGCTGCTGATACTTGTCCCTCGATGGTAAATGTTTTACTTTGTTGTAAGAACTTATCAAGCGCATTGTTGAGTGTACCGAGATCGATACTTTCGTGGTGAAGATCGTAGTTTGCAATTTTTTGCTTTACCGAGTCATAATACTGCTGATTCACGTACATATCACCCCTATCAGGGAGATGCTCAAAGGCACCATCGACGAGAATAGAGAGTTCGCGTGTGACCTCTGGACTGTAGGTTGAGAGTTTGGTCTTGTATTCTGTTACTGTACGTCGTAAAATCGACTTCACGAATTTGCGTTTCAGCGACGGCTCGCGGTATCCATGTACTAGAGAGAGCTGCTTTGTTGTTCAATATCTTGAATATAAAACTCACTATCCACCATGCAAAGAATATCACGAACAATCCAATAATGACTGACATGATGATTTTTTTGGTCTTTTCGCTGGATTCTTCATCGGATGGGAACAGAAGCATCTGTGCACCAGCCCACATGATGTATATAACTGAAATCACTGCCAAAAACCCTAAGAAGTAGATGATGACATCTTGCACTGCTTCAGCGATTCATTTGCCAGTAACAATACCAGAACTCTTACCAATCGTGTTTCCAGCGTAGTCTACTCCTGCCTTGAGACAATTGTCTCCGCTGCAGCTAAATGACCAACTCTGGGCTAATGCATCAAAACAAACGAATGCTGTCAGAGAGAGAAATATGATGAATAATGCCTTTTTCATGAGTGATATACAATCATCGTACCAGATTGTTCATGAGAATTCAAAGTTCTCGTGCACTCTTTATGAGGGGAAGAGTATTGACTTTTTCTCTTTCTATTTTACCAACGTCCACTTGCACCTCCTCAACCAAATCATCCACCACCAAATCCACCCCAACCACCACCTCCAGAACTTCCTCAACCAAATCATCCACCACTTCACCATCTCCCACCATTTGGTCGACTATTCAACGCCCTGATAATACCTCTCGAAAAAGCGAAATCGAGACTACCGAGGATACCACTCGCTATGATAGCACCGATAACTGCCATTATCATTGTTCCAACAGCTACCCACATCACGAGACCACCTAATATTCCTCCGATGACCATACCTGGCCACCATGCCTTTGATGGTTCAAAAATGGCAGAGCCCAAAAATATACCTCACCAAACGAGCCAAAAAAGAAATGTAACGAGAATTCCTACACTGTCAGGCGCTGGTTCCGGTAAGTCGACCACTTCACCTTTGAGCAGAGGAGTCATTCTTTCTATTCCCTCCTTGAGTCCTGATCAATAATTTCCTGCCTTGAAGTGAGGTATGAAGTTTTCATCAATAATTCTCTGGGACATAAGATCAGTTATGACTCACTCAAGTCATCGACCAACTTCAATTCTCATTTCACGCTCTGTAGGGGCTATGAGTATCAGGAGACCATTATCGAGTCATTTTTGGCCGATTCACCATGAACGAGCGAGCACAATTCCGATTTCTTCAATTACTCGGCCCTGCAAGCTCTTGATGATTGCGATACCAATTTGATGATTTGTTTCCTTTTCGAGTGTTAGAATTTGTTGTTCTAGGGCCGCTTTTTCTTCAGACTTCAAGAGTCCTACTTCGTCATAGACAGGAGTAGAGGGGAGAGGAGGCACAACGAAATCAGCATTGCTGATTTCGAGAGAAAAGAGAAAAGTTAAAAGAGAAAAGAGAAAAGTTAAAAGAGAAAAGAGGAGGATTTTTTTCATAATTATATATGTACCGTCACCCCTGCGAAGGCAGGGGTCCATCTGTGTCAGATCAGTGATGGATTCCCGCCTGCGCGGGAATGACAGAATTAAGACTATTTATCCAAATTGAATTCTACTTTTGGAGCATTTTCAGATCCAGTCTGTGCGTCAAAGAGGGCTGCTTTTTCGAATCCGAGGAGGCGAGCGATAAAGACTGTTGGGAATTTCATCACTTTCACATTCCAGGTATTCGCTACACCATTGTAGTCTCCACGAGCGACCGCAATACGATTTTCTGTTCCTTCGAGTTGTGACTGGAGATCACGGAATCCCTGAGTCGCTGTGAGTGTCGGATATGCTTCAACAGAGACAAGGAGGCGAGAGAGAGCGCCAGACAGTTGTCCCTGAGATGCTGTGAATGCTTTGATGCTTTCAGCATTTGTTGGATCGACCGATACTGAAGTTGCTTTAGCACGCGCTTCAACAATTTCTGTGAGTGTTTTTTTCTCAAAGTTGGCAGCACCCTCTACTGTGGATACGAGTTGTCATACGAGGTCACCACGACGCTGATATTGGACTTCGACATTTGACCATGCCGCATCGACGCCAGCACGACCAGTGACAAGAGAGTTATATTGACCAACTACCCACATACCTCCTACAGCTAGCACCACAATAAGTAAAAGAAGAACTTTTTTCATAAAAGAAAAGGTTAAAAATATATTAAATACTTACTTCACCAGAAACGAGTTCTCGTTTATCATAAGTGTTTTTCAGGAATTTAAATGCTTCATCCCGATCTGCAAAGAGCCATTCTTTGAACCAGAATATTTTATGTTCTGTATAATCAGAAACAGGGTTTGTAGTTTTTCCGTCAAGAAAATTTTTATTATCACCAGCGACAAAGTCGGACTTATCTATTATTTTGAGATAGATTCATTTTTGAATGACGGAAAATTGCCAGTCCAAGAGATCAACCAAAATCATATCTTTCGTTTTTACGAGAGGATCTTTTATCATTTGTTTGTCGAGATAAGAATCTATGTTTATATTGCGAGGCACAAAGACAAATTTTGGATCTATGTAATTTGAGAGATTTTCTTGTAGCTTGTTTAGGAGTCCACTAGCTTGAAGGATGATGGAGAGTGATTCAACACGAGTTATGCTTCTCTGAGGGTAAAAGTATCGATTCGAACGAGATACGATTCCCTCATCTGCTGCAATCTCGACTGCTCTACAAATCCAATCGTTTGTTCTCACATCAGCGAAATATTTCTTACATTGATAGTTTTCTGGAAGCGTTGTTCATTTTAATTTTAATGCTATTCCCACGAGTTCCGCTCGAGTGATACGATCATTAAGACGATAGGCATCACCACTATTTTGCTTGGTAATAAGGCCTTTTTCTGCGAGGAAATCAGCATTATCGACATCGATTTGTGTGTATCAAAAAACAAAAACACTGGTAATGACGAGAGAAGAGAGAAGGAGTTTTTTCATAAAATTATTTTATGCAGGATATTCAGAGCTGCAAGTAAATATACCTTTTGCAGAACCATCAGGCCAATATCCTACATCTGGTGATATGATAACTGATTGACCTGCTGGGCATGATATTGGTTTACAACCACACACTTCAGGTGGATTGTAATTTGGTCCAGGTTCTGCACCCATAGTGATGTTCCCACAGGTAAAATTTGGGGAATCGAGAGAACAGAGGGGTTTGTATTCGAGGATGTTTTTTGCAAAGGAAAAAATTTCTGCGCGAGTTGCTGCACGATTTGGATAGAAATAATATTCATGACTGCCATTTGCAGGGCTGTCTTCTTGAACTTCACGAACGAATTTAATGCCAGGAATGTTTATTCTATCAATAGATGTTATCTTAAAAAATAATTCTTGTTGCCAATAAGCTATATCCTTATCTATTGCAACATTACCAACAGTCATTTTTTCAGGTATATCGAGAGTATTGCCACTGGCTTTATATATCATTGAAAATGCCTCTGCTCGTGTCACCTTATCCTGTGGTCGGAATGTAGTATTTGCACGAGTTACAAAACCTGCATCAGCAGCCAACTCAACGGCTCTACAGATCCAATTATTCATCGCATTGTACTTCACATCAGAGAAATAGTTTTTACATATATATCCTTCTGGGAGTGTCGTTCCTCTGAGCTTGAGAGCTATGCCGGCTATTTCAGCACGGGTGATGGCATCATCGAGACGAAATCAAGATGCGTTCGATTGTTGGGTAATAATTCCTCTCGTAGCCAGATAATTGGCATTATCGACATCGATTTGGGTATAGGCAAAAACAGCAATGCTTGCTAGAGCAAAAGAAGAGAAGAGAAGTTTTTTCATATATTTGTACTAGAATTATAAATATTCTCCTAGTGATACAATAATTCTTTCTTGCGTTTCCCCTAATTACGCTCCAATAGTTCGCAGGACGCTGAGATTAAATCCATAATCAGTTCTCTTTGATCCAAGGAGTCCGAGATGACAGCGATGTCATGCGAGCGTGATATCTGCCACCATCAGTGCACATGATTCGAGCTCGGGGAGGATATTTTCTTCACCGATACAGACTGTTATCCGTCCTGGTTGTGCGAGATTACTGACAGTCCTCGTAAAGAGCGTGCGATTTTCGATGGTGTCGAGAATACCAAATACTTGTTCTCCGAGGGTTTCGCTGTGTTTTTTGAGAAAATGTGACAGACCAGCAATACAATATATCCCTGCTTCTGGCGAGGAACAAAAAGCGAGATCGTGTGTCGCATTCGCGAGGTCAGAGACGAGATCGTAGAGTCTATCATCGTGAAACTCGAGGGCACTTTCTTCTGAAATGAGCGGTGTACCGAGGTATCTCTGCGGAGCTACTTCAATCAAATAATCCACATACATACGGATACCTCGAGTTGTTGGGAGGCGACCAGCAGAATTGTATGGTTGATAGACGAGCCCCATTTCTTCGAGCTGTTTCATGTCATTTCTGATTGTTGCGGGAGAGATATCCATACCTTCATCACGAACGAGGGATTTACTTCCTGTCGCATAGCCACTCTTTATATACTCTCGGACGATGAGTCAGAGAATCTGGATTTTTCGAGCATCGATGGAGGACTTTCGGCTGTTCATATATTTGTAATCTACTCGATTTGCCATTCAAGGCAAATCTCCCCCCAGGGTTATCATGGAAATTTTCCAATGAGATCAAATGAAGCAAGGGGAATGCCCTCGCTCCTCGAAGTGCTGTACTCAATACTGTTGGGTATCAAGCGGCTCCTCAAAAAGAAAATAATTATAAGGAAAAAAAACCGATGAGATGCACCTCTGGGGAGGATGTCTCTATTGTAATGCAAAATTAAGAATTAAAAAAGAAAAATGAAGGAATTTCCTTTCTCTTTATTTAAAAGGTATTTCTCTCCCGTAACTTCTGCACTTGCAATGTCAATATTATTTGTATAATGCAGCCACTTTATTTACTTATTCGTTATCGTTTTTCATGAAAAAATACGAACTCATGATGATCATCGATCCGAAACTCGAGGCAAAAGCTCTCGAGGCGCTCATAGCAGATTTACGCTCTGAGCTCGATGTTCACGGTCTCAAAGTAGAAAATGAAGTAGTATGGGGCGTACGCGATATGGCGTACAAGATCAACTCTTCTAAACAGGGTTACTACCTCATCTACACACTTTCTACCAGCGAACCGCGGAAAATACTTGGTCTCGACGAGACTTTCTCTATCAAGAAAGGTCTCTGGAGACACTTGCTGACTACACTTCCTCATTAGTCTTTTGTTTATTTATGAGAACTGTTAACAAAGTAATCCTCATCGGCAATATTGCCAAAGACCCTCTCGTACGTACCACTGTTGCAGGTGCCAAAAGTGCCATGTTCGTTGTAGCAACTAATCGTGTCTACAAAGATCGCAATGGTGGAGTACAGAGTGAAGCGGAGTTCAGTAATTGTATTGCATGGGGTCCGCTCGCGGATCGCTGTGAACAATTCCTCCGAAAAGGAAAACTCGTCTATGTCGAAGGACGTCTCAAGACACGAACCAAAGAAAACGAGGACGGTACTCGCTTGTATCGTACTGAAATCGTCGTCATGAATCTCATCTTCCTCTCAAAACGAGAAGATGCTCCTGGCTATGATGAACACGCTGATACAGAATCTGCTCCAGAACACGCTGATATCCTCGGTGTGGAGATGGATGAAGAAAATGTATTTTAATTTTATTATCCTCTTATGACTAAGAAAAAACTCAAAACTGTTTGCCCATTCAAATCGGCTGGCGTAAAATACATCGATTACAAAGATGTCGCTACGCTCAAAAAATATCTCTCTCGCTACGGTAAAATAACTCCTCGTTACTATACTGGTGTGAGTCTCAAGTTCCAAAAAATGCTCGCTTCTGCTATCAAAAAAGCTCGTGTTATGGCTCTTCTTCCTTATACTCTCGGTGAATAACAGTTTATTGTTTATCGTTTATTGTTTATCGTTGATAAATTATATTCGAGAAACTATCAACCATTAACTATCAACCATTAACCTTTATTTTTATGACATTCTCACCAAAAAAGAAAAAATCAAAGTCAAAGACACGTATTCGTACGTCTGCATGGGAAATCCGTGCTGGTCGTAAACTCCTCGAAAGAACTCCATTTCTCCGCGATGAAAGCGGTGCTATTATTGGTGTTACTCACAAACCTTTCACTGTTATAAAGCCAAAAGCTACCAAGAAACCTAAAAAAGTTATTCGAGCTAAATAATAAAAAGAAGTAGAAGTAGTCGTAGATAGTAGAAAGGAATATTTTAAAAAATCAGTTCTACATCTACATCTGTAATTACATCTATTTTTCTCATGTCTTTCTCTCGTTCTCGTACTCGTCGGTTTCTCCTCCAGTCCCTCTATACTCGTAGTATATCGGGTGTATCAGTGAACAAAAATGCTCCATTTTTCGAAGAAATAGAACGAATCGACGATAGATATGTCGTAGAACTAGAAAAAATCATACTCACTGAAGAAGGGAAAATACTCTCAGTGATTTATGAGTGCGCTCCAAAATACGACATCAAAACACTCCCTATCATAAATGCTATCATACTCATGATCTGCGTAGCAGAGATGATTGTCCTCTGTCCAGATGATGTCCCACCACGTGTCTCTATGAATGAGGCAATAGAGCTCGCGAAACGGTATTCAGATGATGCTGGAAAAAACCTCATTAACGGTATACTCAATACACTCTTTAGTCGTAGAGATGATATCATTGCTACTTGGGCCAAACGAGAGCCTCTTACGACGCATTCTTTTTTTCATACGATTTAGTCCCCATGGACGATATATTTGCTCAAATTCCTCATGCTCTCAGTAAGCTCGGTATCATACCGAGAGATATCACGCTCTACCAGACAGCTTGTATCCATCGATCTTTTCTCAACGAATCTCCAGAAGGAATAACTGCGCATAATGAGCGTCTCGAATTTCTCTGAGATGCAGCTCTTGAGCTCTCAATGACACATCTGATTTTCGAGAAATATCCCGAAAAAGACGAGGGCTGGATGACTGACCTTCGCAGTACCTATGTTCGTGGTACACACCTCGCTGAAATCGCTCTCCAATACAATCTCGATAGTATACTCCTCATGTCGCTCTGAGAGCGCAATGCTGGCGGAAATAAGAATCCAAATATTCTCGCTGATATGCTCGAAGCCCTCCTTGGAGCCCTCTATATCGACCAGGGATTTCAGGCGGTATTTGAAGTTGTCAAAAATATTATTTTTACTTCTGACAAGATTCGTCCAGAAACAAAAGATCCAAAATCAAAACTTCAAGAAATAGTTCAACAGCATCTCAATATCACACCGGTCTATACTGTCATCGATGAACAAGGAAAAGATCATGCTAAAACCTTCACAATTTCAGCATCTATATCATGAGTGACGATTGGCACAGGTATGGGGACAAATAAGAAACTTGCCCAAGAGGCTTCTGCCCAGGACGCTCTCCAAAATCAAGAGAAATGGGAATATCTGTTTTCGGCGAAAGTGATATAGAGATTTTCCTTTGACTTCCGTACAAAAATTCGTATACAGGTAGGAGAGATTTATTTCTTTTTTCCATTTTTATGGTTGCTATAACTGCTTCAAATATTCAATCAGCGTTTGAGGGGCTCCTCTCACAGCTCAGTGATAAAGAATCGTATGTAATCACTCACCGAATCGGGCTCTATGGTCACAAGGAAACACTTCAAGAAATAGGTGACAATTATGGCATAACACGAGAGAGAGTACGACAAATCGAAGACAAAGGTGTGAAGAGTATCGGGAGCATGATCAAATCAACTGTCCTCGCTGATGTACAAGCATTAGCAGCACGACTCCTCCACGAACACAGTGGTATCATGTCACGAGATGCTCTCGTTTCTGCACTTATCAAAGAACTCGGTATGGGTGGCGCTATCAACAAAGGTATGATGGAGGTTATTCTCCAGGCTGATTTTGATATGCAAAAGAGCAAACCACGTCTCAATACTGTGACGTATTTTCACGAGCCACAAATTACTCGTAAATCTATCGAATCAGTTCATTCTGAAGCTGTCAAAATTCTCAAGAAGCGTCGCGATGTCATGGAACAGAGTGGTCTCTATGAGAAAATTCTCGAAGCTCACAAGCCTCAATTTTCTTTCCTCAATGAAAAACTCGTTGATGCTATCATGGATGTATTTCTCGATGTCGTCAAAGGTGAGAAAATCATGATTGGTCTTGCTAGCTGGCACATCCTCAATCCAAAGACACTCAAAGACAAGGCTATCTACATCTTCAAAAAGACAAACAAGCCCCTTCACTTCCTCGAACTAGCCAACTCTATCTCAGGTCATTTTAACACAAAGGTAAAAGTAAATACGGTTCACAACGAGCTTATCCGCAATGGAGAATTCGTCCTCATCGGTCGAGGTATCTATGCTCTCAAAGCATGGGGTTATACTTCTGGTACAGTTCAGGATGTTATTCTCGAAATCTTTAATCAGCTCAAGAAGCCAATGAGTTCTGATGATATCACTGCAGAAGTCCTCAAGACTCGTATCGTCAAATCAAATACCATCTACATGAATCTCCAGAATAAAAAAATATTTGAACGTGTCGGTCGTAACCTCTACCAGCCAAAAGGTATGAAGAAATAGTATTTCTTGTCTATCAAAAAACCTCCAGAGCTCTGGAGGTTTTTTCTTTCCTATCCCTATATGCTTTGAGTGACTGGTAAGAGTTCAATAATTCGACTATGATAGAGCCCATTGCCTGAGATGCCATCTGCTACGAGTATGGCATTGAGATCGGGGATTTTGTGAGTGGTATCTGAGAGTGTAAAATCAATAAACGATTCTGTACTGCCAGTAGGGAGTTTCAAATTCAGATAACAGTACATCTTATCACAGTCATTAATATCCTCGATACCATTAAATATATTTTGTAGTGTGACACCACTATTTCCGACGACTTCCATGAGTTCGAGAGAGCCTCCAGTGACAGTTCATGCTCAAAAATATGAGGGGAAAGAAGGGAAACTACTCGTGAATTCGATAGCAATATCTGTGTTGATAGTATTTATTTTTGGTTTAAATCAGCCTATATTCATCTCTATACCTCCGACGTCAAATGTTACACCCCCACCCACGGCATTTAATATATGTTTGGTCGGATCTGATCTACTGGTCCCAAATGCTCTCAAGTCGCTGTCTTCTTTGTAGAGTCGGAGTTGGATAGGGAGTTGTACATCTTTTGAGACTATGACGACATCTCAGAGTTTTTTGGTTGTTCCGGTTGTTTGTAAATCAGGGAGTCCGAGTGCGAGAGAACCACCGGTGGATTCTATACGCGTATTACTCCCTGTGGGTTCGTAATCTTCTCTATATTGTGATAATTTGAATTCGTATTTTCCTATTTCTGCTTCACTCCTCGCTGTATAGTAGGCCTGCATAGAATCTTGCATGCTGCGTATTTGTCTCGAATAAGGGATGATACGCTGGAGGAGTACTATAGCGAGTATGAGGATGACGCTCGTGATCATGATAGTCACCACGAGCGCGGAACCATTTTCTTTTTGATGATGTTTATTTTTGTTCATCATACTATTTGTCAGAGAGGTCAAAGGTAGTCAGGAGTATACGAGTATCAGCATCAGTTCCTAGGACAAATGCTTTGCTTCCTCGAATATTGGAGAGTCCTACTTCGAGCCGTATACGAATCATAGGTGATTGTGCATCCTCTCCACCGCCAGACATGAGTCATGGTATTTTGAGAGGGAGGGGTAGAAAATACGCCTTTTTGATACTCATATCAGGAGAGCTGATATCCACCCATTCGAGATTACTCGCAGCATTTTTTATTTTATCAACACTTGTGATATCGACGCATGGATTTGGACTTTTACCACCAAAATCAGGGTGTGGTACCCAGGCATCTATTGTGCCGTCAGATCCTGCTATGAGACCTTTGAGCGTATCACAACTGACGAGTCGTGCCATTTGGAGTTTTCAGAGACAATTTTTGGGTGTTGCAGGATTACTCATGTCACATGCTTTGCCTGCGTCTGAGACAAATATCTGTCGGAAAAATGTTCTCTCAAAGCTCCCATCAGGAAGTTTTTTGATCATATATAAATCGGAGAGTCCACGATTGGCAATATCAGGATCGCTCCCTGGAAATGTCGCTGTCGGAAATATCGGAGGGAGTTTCATAGGAACAGGGAAACCAGCGCTGCTCCCATGATTGAGTCATAATTCTTTGTACTGACCATATCCTTGTTGACCTGTTATAGTGTCGTTCCAAGTGGCACTGAGAGGGTTATTTTTTGACGCAGCAGGTCAGTTGAGACATGCTTCACTATCGCTCGTTGCGTCTTTACCACAGAAGTATATATCAGGTCGTCATGCAGCATTGTCACCATTTCAGAAATTTGATGGAATTTCAAAACCATATATTCCACTTGCGTCTGCTTTTTTGGTAAAACCGAGGACACGTCGATTATAGTATTCTTCATAATCAACCGTCCCACCACTGTGTATGAGTGCGGCAAGTTTCTCGTTCAAATAAAATAGATTTCTCTGTATGTCTATTGTTCCTGATAGTTTTGCCTGACTCCTCATAATCCCTTGGAATGCAGCATAGGCCGTCGTTAGCACCATACCAGAGAGCGCTACAGAAACGAGTACTTCTACGAGTGTAAAACCGGATGTTCGTGACGCATGTCTCATGCTATTTTTTTGGATAAAAGAGGGCTTGTATGAGTGTAGAAATACTTCTCCCAACATCGACTGCTTTTGGTGATTTCCAGAATTTTTTTGGTCCCTCGACTGCTATCCAGTGCCAGATACGAAGGAGTCGAGAAGGTGTGAGAGAGAGTGGCGTCGTAAAAAAAGAGTATATACCCTTGTAGATACTCTCAAACGCTAGACGTATCATGCCTACGAGGACGATGAGTACGATTATCAGTGTATTTGGCCTGCGATTTGACACACTATAAGTATACGCTGAAACTTTTTCGTAGTCAATGTATTATTCTTTACTCTTGGGAGCTTATCAGTATAAAGTCGCACAATTATGTCTCCCTACAAACCTTTTCGTACACGTCGTGGAATTCACCACTTTTTCCCCATCCGAATTCTCGAGGCAATTTGGATATTTTTTATTCGTTCATCTTGGGGTATCAAAATTGTTCTTTCTGGTATTGTGTGTGTTTTTCTTGGACTTTTCTTTCCATGGGTGGAGATAGGAACGACTGATTCTCTCGGTGCATTTTCGCTCTTGTGCGGAGGTATCGGTTGGTGGACATCACTTATGATGATTTTGGCCTTGGTAGTTCTTTTCTCCTATGATTACACCGAGAAAATGAAAAAATCTTGGTGAGTTTCTCTCGATCCGAAATATCTCTATTTCCGTATAGGAATTGTCATATTTCTCATGACGGCCATAGTGAGCGTCACCCTCACTGGTGCTGCTAGTCAGCTCAATGGCGATATCCATCTCACGACACAACTCTCAGGCATGGTATTCACCTATGTTGGTGCGATTCTCGTCGCTGTTGGCGGTTATGTGATACGTCGCACTGAAGAGAAACAATCCTACAAACATGTGTTTGTACAAGGGGTCGAAACAGAGGATCATGATAGTTACAAAAAAATCCTCGGAGAAACAGACGACGAAAATATGAAATTACCAATTTAGGAAAAGGAAAACGCTTTTGACTTTTCCTTTGTTTTTTATACGATGTCGTATATTTTTTAGGTATCTCAAATTATGGTGAGTCCCACGTCTGGTGATGATTATTATGCTTCTCTCGGTAAAAATGCAGCCCAGTCTGGATCTGGACCGGAGAAAAAGAAGATCAAAATTGTCGCAAAAAAGGTTGTACAGCCAGCTTCTTCTCACGAACAGGCACCTATCGTTGAACATCCTACACCTGCTCCAGAAATAACTACAGAAACACCAAAAGAAGAGGCTCCTGCCTATGTTTCTCGCGTTGCTAAGCTGCCAGAAAGTGGACAACTCCATCTCTGAAACAAATTTACGAGTCGCCCTGCTGTCGTATTTCATACCCATACTGCACGGACTACTCTTCCAAATAATCCTTCTCAGAATCGACCATCGAATTCGACGCCATGACTCAATCGTCCGAGTTTTTCTTCTCGTCCTGGACAGCCTGGATCTCGTCCGGCTTTTGGTGGAGGAGGTGGTGGTAATGGATGACGCTCAGGCGCTCCTGCAAAGTGAAACTTTCGTAAACCTGATGCACCAAAGAAAAATTTCAAACCTACACGTCGATGAGGCAAAAACAAACTCGGATTTCTCCAGGCAGCACCGCAAGAAGACCTCGATACATTTCGTCGTCAGAAGAGTATTGCCGGATCGAAGCATGAAAAAAATATCGATGATATCAAACAGACTCTCGTCGATCGTTCGGGACAAGAAGTGGAAATTGGAGATTTTCTCACAGTGAAAGAGTTTTCTGATAAAATCGGTATCCCTCTCGCTCGTATCATCGGTGAGCTCATGAAAAATGGTATTGTTGTGAACATCAATTCACAGATAGATTTTGATACCTGTTTTCTCATAGCAGAAGGATTCAATATCACCGTCAAAAAGACACAGACAGTTGACTCCAATCTTTCTGATCTCATGGATGGTAATATCGAGGCTATTTTGGCAACCGATGAATCATCCGAAAAAATTGCTCGTCCGCCAATTATCTCTGTCATGGGACACGTCGATCATGGTAAGACATCTATTCTCGACTCTATTCGCAAGACCAATGTCGCTTCTGGAGAAGCTGGAGGAATTACTCAAAAAATCGGTGCCTATCAAATCAACCGCAATGGTCGCGAAATCACATTTCTCGATACTCCTGGTCATGAGGCCTTTGCCTTGATGCGTTCTCGAGGTGCGAAACTCACTGATATTATCATCCTCGTCGTCGCTGCTGATGAATGACTCAAACCTCAAACAGTTGAATCCATCAACCTCGCTAAAGAAGCAGGAGTTCCTGTCGTCGTCGCTATCAATAAAATGGATAAGCCAGGTGCTGATCCAGAGATGGTCAAACGTGCTCTCGCGGAGCATGAACTCGTACCAGAGGATTGGGGAGGTGAAACTATCTGTGTTCCATGTTCTGCTAAAACAGGTGAAGGTATCGACAAGCTCCTCGATATGGTCCTCCTCGTGACTGACATGAAGCAACTCAAATCACACCCAACACGTCCTGGTGTTGGTACGGTGATAGAATCACATCTTGATCCAGGACAGGGAGTCATTGCCAATATCCTCGTGAATGCTGGCGTATTTAATCGTGGTGATGCTGTATTTTGTGGAGGTGCCTGTGGCAAGATTCGTACGATGAAAGATGCAAAATGAAAGACTATCTCCGAGGCGACATCGAGTATGCCAGTACAAATTACTGGTCTCGATGAAGTGCCAGAAGGTGGTCAGATTATCCAGGTATTTCCAACGCTCGAGGCTGCTCGTGAAAAAACACAGATGTTCAAGCTCGCATCGAGCAGTAAGAGTGTGAACAAATTTGAAAATGCTTCTCTTATGAGCCTCATGGGACGTCTCAAAACTGGTACACTTCAACATCTCAAGATCGTCCTCAAAGCTGATTCCAACGGTTCTCTCGAAGCGCTCAAATCTTCACTTCAGAAAATCACTGCCAAAGATGTCGCTGTGAAAATCATCCATGCTGGTGTCGGTGCCGTCAATGAATCAGATGTTCTTATGGCTGGTACGAGCTCTGCTCTTCTCGTCGCGTTCAATGTCCCTATGGGTACCAATGCAACAGGTACACTCTCAAAATCAAAAATAGAAGTCATCGCCGAGAAGGTTATCTACCGTATCATCGAAAAAGTCGAAAGTATCGCGACGGGTATGATAGACGTCAAATATGATCAAGTATTGGTATGAGAAGGGAAAGCACTCAAAATATTTTATACTGGTGAGAAGATGCAAATCGTTGGTCTCTCTGTTACTTCTGGTAATATCCAGAAAGGCGCTCAACTCAAAATCATCCGTTCTGAACGTGTCGCAGGTACTGGTAAAGTCGAAAACCTCAAAGAAGGTGTCTACGAAGTCAATCAAGTCGAAGAAGGGAAGGAATGTGGTATCCAATACAAAGGAGATACACGTATCGACGTCTGAGATACACTGGAATTTTACATGACGGTGGAGAGGAAATAGTTTCTTAATATTTTCTTCATGAACCTCTCTTTTCTCTGGATTATATTTGCTGGTATTGCGTGGGGGCTTGATGGACTTCTTCGGTCCAAGATTTCATGACTTTCGCCACTGACGATCGTCACTGTCGAACATGCTATAGGCTTTGTTATCCTGGCTGTTGTTGGGATGAAGCATTTTCGTTTCCCGAAGTTGTCGACCAAGGCATGGTTTGCACTCATAGGTGTAGCGCTCTTTTCAGGGCTTATTGGAACCTATGCGTTTACTTGGGCCATGGCGAATATCAATTACAGTTCATTTGGTGTCATGTTCCTCCTTTTGAAGCTCCAACCATTGTTTGCCATTTTGGCTGCTCTGATATTTCTCGGGGAGCGACCGCGAGCGAGTTTTTATCCACTCGCAGTATTTGCTATTATTTCAGCGTATTTTTTGAGTTTCTGAAAGGCATGAACACAGCTCCCAGATTTTGGAAGTGATACGACACGGGCTGTTTTTGCTGGTCTCGTTGCTGCTCTTTGTTGGGGTTCTGCGACGGTTTTCTCGCGTTTTCTCTCTCATCAGGGATACAAGGCTCGTACGATGACAGCATTTCGTCTTGGAATGGTTGCAGTGCTCTGAGTGATTGTTTTAGGACTTTTCTCACTTTTTGGTATTGAGACAGGGCAACAAATAACATTTCACACTCAACAACTCACTCTCATAGCATGAGTCGCTCTGCTCTCAGGAGTGCTCGGTACGACTATGTACTATCGAGGCATCAAGCATATTCATGCGACGAGTGCCAGTATTTTTGAGCTTGCGTTTCCTATTACTGGATTTATTATCGACATATTTGTCCAACATAAAACGCCTGATATGTATCAGATTATTGGCGGCGTGTTCCTCGTCATAGTCATGATATTTGTGGCGAGAACTAAGAAAAAATAATTATTTATTCCTTTTTATGAATTCATTTTTTTCTCGATGTGGCGCATCTTTTACGCCCTCATTCCTTGCACGAGTTAAACACACGACCGTTGGCCAAAGTGTTGGGTATTATTTTCTTGTATGGCTCGTTTTTCTCATGTTAGGTATTGTTGGTGCCATATCTCTCGTGTGGCATTTTTCTGCTCCACAGAAAATCACACCTTTCCTCGCTCGTATTCCAGCATTTGAACTCCAGTTTCAGAATGACATTCTGGTCAAAACAGCATTTCCGAGTGATCCCTACATTCGCTCTTTTGATGGTGCGCAGGTGTTTGTTTCGACACAGATGTCGGATCTTCCAACAGAGTATTCCAATGTAGCTGGCCTGTATATGTTACGTGACAATCTCGTCATCAATCAGCCACAACAAGCGACGCAAAAGATGACCAAAGTGCTCTATGCCGATATGAAAATCGGTGATAAAACTATCAATAATGCTTTTATAAGCGAGAAATTTCTCACCAAATACCCACCACTTCGACAGGCATTTCTCTATCTCGTTATTCCATTTGTTCTTGTGTTTGGTTTGTGTCTCTCATGTTTCTTTTTCTTGATGTCGTTTTTCTGGTCGCTCGTTGTTTTCCTCGTGAGTAAAATCTGAGCTTCGTCACGATTAACCTATGAACAATCACTCGTATTTGTCCTTCATATGTTTTTGCCAGTCTTTATTGTAGGCTTCATTCTGAGTTGGCTCAATATGTATTTCATATTTCTCCCAACGCTTTTGTTCGTCTGTTTCTTTTTCTTTAATGCTGCCAAGTCAAAATGACTCTCTCGATCGACACACAAAAAATAGACAAACTTCGACAAATTTTTCAGCAAAGTGTTTCTCAGCGAAAATTCTGTATCCAAACCTTTGGCTGTCAGATGAATCATGCGGATAGTGAAAAGATTCATATGCTCCTGGCGCAGGCTGGCTTGTCGAAAGTCGACAGCTGGGAGGAGGCAGACATCGTAATTTTCAATACCTGTTCTGTTCGTCAGAAAGGGGAAGATAAAGTGTTTGGTTATGTCGAGGAGATAGACAAACTTCGACACCAAACTGGTCGGGATATTAAAGTTGGGCTGACAGGTTGTATGACACGAAAGACAGGGCTGAATAAGAAATATTACGACTATAAAGGGAGGAAGAATGTGACAAAGATTGAGTTACTTAATTTAGAAAAAATAACCTTTCCCGTCATTCCAGAATCTTGAAATGCAAGCGAAGCGGCATGAGAGATGTCTGGAATCCAGGTGAATAAACTATCGCAAAGCGAAGTAACAAGAACTAAATGAAATATTTCTGACCTGGATTCCGGCTCGCCTGTTTCCCTGACTTCGTCAATGAAAACAAGCGTCCGGAATGACGGGAATATTTCTCTTTATAATTCCGATGATGAACTCTTCAATCGTGTCGATACCATCGATTTTGTTGTTCGAATCGAAGAAATAGGGTCATTGACGACACTGTTGTCGATTATGTATGGCGAGGATATTGGACAGGATGATAATTTCCAATCTTATTTGCGAGTCAGACAAGAACGAGATACGTCAAAGAGTGCCAATGTTATTATTCAAACTGGATGTGATAATTACTGTACATTTTGTATCGTCCCATATACACGTGGGCATGAGATTTCAAGGCCGCAGGATGAGATTGTCCAGGAGTGTGTCGAAGTTGTCGAACGTCATGGAGCCAAAGAGGTCACTTTGCTCGGCCAGAACGTGAATAGTTATGGGAAAGAAACTCGACAAAATCTCTGGAATCCAGAAGAATTAACGTGGACTGCCCCGACGGTGAGAACACCATTTCGAGAGCTTCTCGAAAAACTCAACGAGATTCCATGACTCGACAGAATTCGGTTTACTTCGTCGAACCCTCATGATATGACACGGGATATCCTCGATGCTCATTTTGACCTCGACAAATGCTGTCATTACCTTCACTTTGCTTTGCAGTCTGGTGATAATGATTTGCTGAAGAAAATGAATCGCAAACACTCGTATGACGACTTCAAATCTCAGGTAGACTATCTTCGTTCACGAGACCCACTGTTTGGCATTTCGACTGATATCATTGTGGGCTTTCCAGGCGAGACCGAAGAACAATTTGAAAACACGATCAAAGCGTTCCAAGAATGTGAGTTTGATTTTGCTTATATTGCCCGCTATTCTCCGCGGAAACAAACCTACGCTGCTAAAATGTCCTGACAGGTCCCAGCTGACGTGAAGGCCCAGCGCTGGGATAGACTCAATACGCTCATGTATCAGATTATTCAAAAACGCAATCAACTCATGATCGGTCTAGAAGAGGTAATTATGGTTTCAAAAATTGATGAAGAGACGGGCGAAATATCTGGTAGGACTCGCAATTTCCGAGAAGTGTATATCTCAAAGAATGAGAAAATTCAATTAGGGGATTTAATTCCAGTGAAAGTCCTCGAACTTGATAGATGGGTACTAAAAGGGAAAAGCTTATAACTTTGCTACCGTTTATTTGTCAGTCGTACATTTGGTTATATCTTTTTCTACCGCGTGTATTTGTTTTTCAAAAGTGTTGATTTCTTCTCTGAGTTCTCCGAGAGTGAGCTGTATTTTTCAGAGTTCTGCCTCTTGTTTTTGCAGTTCATTACTTCGGGTATTCCATATATTTTCTTGTGTTTTTTGATCTTGTGAGAGTCGTTCGATACTATTGAGCGTATATTGTGTTTTTCTTGTCTGAGATTCTTTTGCGAGCTTTTCTTCTTTGATTTTGTTTATGGCTATTGATGTATCCTCTTGTTGTTTTTTGAGTGTATCTATCGTTTTTCCGAGAGATGTAGCCTGAACCATAAACTCATCTAATTTTTTTCGTG
>CAZJBQ010000007.1:41918-42948 GCA_964544625.1 uncultured Candidatus Peribacteria bacterium
TTTAAAAACTCTTTTGGAAGGTTTAGCTCTTCTAAGACAGATATATTTTGTTCACTATTTTCTTGTTCGCTTTCTCACCATATATTGCTTTGTAGATAGGATGATTCGAGCAATACATCAGTTTTATAATAGAAAAAAAGCACACTCGCGAAGAATACTATGCTTACGATTCCGAGGAATACTTTTACCCTTTTCATGTAGATATTAAAACATATATTTTTAATATAGTCAAATTATTAATGAGGGATTTTTGGTGATTTCTCTTAAACTTGAAGTATGAGTTTTAGAACTGTTTCTTTCTTGTGACTTTTTCCTCAAATACAGATGATTGCCCTCTGCAATTCTCGGGCTATGAGCGAGTCTAATGAAAATTCGGATATCGATCTCTTTATTATCACGAAAAAGGGGAATTTGTGGACTGGTAGATTTCTCGCCACAGCTCTTACTTCACTCCTTGGCGTACGACGTCGAAATACTCACGGTCTTCAGAAGTGAACGCCTGAATATGTTAGAAGAACCAAAGATAAGTTTTGTCTCTCATTTTTTATCACAGAAGAACATATGGATTTAGAGGATATTCGTTTGCAACCAAATGACCCATATCTTGACCGATGGATATATACTCTTATTCCACTCGTTAATAAAAATGCTACATACGAGCGTTTTATGGAGGCAAATTGAGTCGAACCAACGCATACATGGCACAATACCTTTTGGTCGTCTTTTTCTGCGAAATTGAGCATTATTTTTGGATTTCTTTCTCTTTTTGAAAGTCTCATAAAAAAACTCTGGCTCCCAAAGACCCTGAAAACATACGAACAACTCTGAAAACCATGGGGTGTCATTATCTCTGATACCATGCTCAAGTTTCATGATAATGATCAGAGAAAAGTTTATCGAGACAATATAAAAAAAGAGCAGTAGAACTGCTCTTTTTTCTGAAACTTTTTTATTTCGCCTCTTCCTCTTCTTCTCGATCGCGGACGATACTCATAGAAGTGACAGCATCATCATCTTTGAGGCGTGTGAG
>CAZJBQ010000008.1:0-29567 GCA_964544625.1 uncultured Candidatus Peribacteria bacterium
TTTTGATGCTACAGGTGTCTTTGGTATCTTTGCGAAGATTCTCGTCTTCCTCAATGGCTTTATCGCTCTCGTAACGGTCATCATGATTATGTATGCCGGTTTTCTCATACTCACAGGAAGTGGTGATGAAGAAAAAACAGACAAAGCGAAAAGAACTATCACCTACGCTATTGTTGGTATTTTGATATTGATTTTCAGCTACGTCCTGTACCGTTTTATGATTTTGCAGAGTTAGTTTTTTGCATAATTACTCTATGATCAAGAGTAGTGGCATTCGGAGGATAAACAGATGTGTCGATATTTTTAACTCATCATCACAAATCAAATAATCGTGAATAACCAGGCATTATCTGCCCTGGGATCCATATAGATTGTTTTCAAATAGGATTGAGAAGTAAATCAAATATACCGAGACAAGACAGATATTCTCTTCGCATTCTTTTGTCTGGAATCATGGCACAAAAAACATTGTGTCTATCGAGCTCTCTGAGAGTTCTATTACCTCACTTATGCTTGAGATATTCCTCCCAAGACAAAATACTATAAGGCATCTCAGAAAAAGGTAAAATAACGCGCGCACCTCCGTCTGAAATATCATGGTAATCAAATCAATGATTTTGAAATCGGTTCGGAATGTCTATATATTCCATAGATCCTGATGAGGTATTGCGGTACATAACAGTAGAAGTTTTAAATCGCCCTGACCATGAAGGAGGAATAAGAGAGAGAATATCATACGATTTTTTTCTTATACGTTCTTTGAGGGTATTGATTTTAGAGTCTCTTAGAACAATCTTTGCAGTATCGAGCATATCTTGAGTATCTTGTATACGTCGAGATACTAATTCTCTCAAAGTAAGAACTCGAAAACCAGACGGAACATCATGACAGTTAGAGGCCTTTTCACAATTCAAAGAATAAAGGCCATTTCAGATATCCTGTATCCCATTTTTCGGGAGAACCGATTTAAGGGCTGCGCATATATCTCCAAAATCTGGCAAACGAGTAGTCATACAGCACTATATGTACTGATTTTGTTATAATAAATAAACATAATACAAAATAATTACTTGAATTTTATTATAAATAAAAGTAAAATAATGGTGTTAATATTTTCCAACACTCTATGATTTCTGAACTCCAATATCTCGGGCTCTCCGAAAAAGAAGCAAAAGTGTATGAACTTCTCACAAGCACAGAAGCGCTCAGTGCAGCGACTATAGCAAAACGTACAGATATAAAACGAGCCTCTGTATACGAAGTGCTCCAGGGGCTCGAGAAAAAACAACTCATCAGCTCATTCAAAAAACATGGGCACATGTATTTCTATATTGATACGCCTGACAAGCTCATACTACAACACCAGACAAAGCTCAAACTCGCGGAATCTGTCGTAGCAAATATAAAACAAAAGAAGAAGAAACAGGACGTGCTTCTCGAGACATATAAAGACAAGGCCGGTTTTCAAAAATGTTACCAGGAAATACTTCTCTCTCATGAAAAAGAATTTCTCGCATGGTCCAATTTTGAATCCTTTGACCGTATTATTGATGCGAAAGAAGATGAAAAATTGAAACAGGAACGGGTGAAAAATGGAACGCGACCTCGTCTCATCATGGTAAATAACTCTGTTTCGAAAAAATTTCAAAAAGAGGACAAAAAATACCCTCGTGAAACACTCCTCGTTGAAGCAGGTGAAAACTTCTCATCGTCTCTTGTTATATCTGGAGATACACTCTATTTATTCGATGATAAACCTGACGTACTCGCTATAAAAATACAGCATCATGGATTTTCCACGATGATTCGAGAAATCTTTGAAGCAAACTGGCAAGACTTACAAAGGAAACACTAAAAACAGTATTTTTTTGGTGTAATAATCGGACATGGTCGTTCACGGCCATCTTTGACGACTTTTTCACAGACACGAGCAGATATCTCATCCGCTCCATCAGGACGAGTCTTGATGCGGTATTGGAAATACTCTGTGACTGGCTGAGGATTGAGATCGGCCTTGAGAGTATATGAATATTCGACACAATAGATAGCCTCTGTTGGCTTTTGTTCTTTTGCGAGAGATATACTCTTAATCTGATATCCTCCGTTGGTCTTGTTGAGGAATTGGGAAAAAGTAAAGACATCGCGTCGCGCACTACATATACCACTCGAGAGCAGAGAACATGCGAGAGTGTAGTCGCCCTTTTGAATAGCAGAAAAATAAGTATCCAGCAGAGTCTTTCATTGGAGCTTGAGAGTATCGGCACTACGGGGATTGTATCGAGCAAGAAGAGCGGATGAAGTTGGGGTGACAACTGGAGGCACAACAGTAGTAGGATTAGGCTGATTATTGGTGGCGGTAACTATACTTGGCGGAGGTGTTTGTGTCGTCAGTGTATTTTTGACAGGTGCTACTTCGTCATCGAGCGTAACTGTTGGGATATCGTCCTGATCCATACGGTTAGCAAACTGTTTTTGACCGTATATGAAATATATGAGAAAAGCAAAGAACAATACAACGAATACGAGACCAAAAAGTATAAAAATATATCGTGCATCTGAGGTTCACTGTGTTTTGTCTTGTTTCATAGAAAAAATGGTTATTGCATCCAGTATATACAACTCGATGAATGTTCGAATTTTTCACTCTTGCAAACTATCACTTTTTTATTCTCATGCATTGATCGCAGCAATAAAAGCATGGGCACGATCTTCATAATTTTTGAACATATCAAAACTTGAACATCCTGGGGAGAGAATGATGATATCACCTTCTTTAGTATTCTGGAACATGTAATCAACAGCCTCTTGCATGGTTGCAACAGAAACACAAGGAACAAAAGCTTCATGGCACGCCTGAAGAAAGAGTGATTTAGTCTCCCCTATCGCCACACACTGTGCACAGTTACTCTGTAAGCGATCTACGAGGCCATCAAATGGGTCACCTTTATTTTTCCCACCAGCGATGAGATGAACACGCTGAGGAGAAAATGCTTCTAGAGCAGCATAGAGAGATTGTGCTGTGGTAGATTTACTGTCTTCTATCCAGATACGGCCACCTCGATCGGACACTTTTTGTAATCTATGCGGTAAGGGAGGAATAGTAGCAAGTGTCGCAGAGAGGACTTTGGCGGGTATGCCCAGTCGAAAAGCGAGAGACGCAGCAAAGAATATATTGACTGCATTATGTCTACCATAAAGTTGTGTTTCAGAGAGATCGATAAATACTTCCGGGGTGAGCGGGAGAAGATTATTTTCTATAACAAAATCATCCTTGAGCACGATAGATTCTATAGGAAAATGTGGCAAATCAGGGAGTGTTCAGACCGCTGAAGCAGGATAGAGAATGCTATTTTTCGTATGCGCGAGGAGATTGAGTTTGGCATTATAATATTCAGACAAATCCTGATGCCAATCGAGATGATCAGGATGGAGATTGGTAAGTATCGTATTATGAGCGTAAAAAGACCGGATATGGTATGCCATAAAACTCGACACTTCGAGTACTATATGCCCTTCTTTTTCTCATTTTTCCTGTATCTCGAGAAGTATATCCGCTAGTGGTGTGCCAAAATTCCCCCCCAGATACACAGGTACATCAGGAAAACCTGCTGTAAGAAAATGGTAGAGCACAGATGATGTGGTGGATTTACCGTCTGTACCAGTAACGGCATGCAATTGAAATCCTTTTGGTACATAAGAAAAAAGGTAATCGAGCTCAGAAATTATTTTGTCAGTTTGATACACTCTGTGCGATGATGGGACACCTGGTGATGGAATTATTGATGAATATTCATCAAAAGATACAGGGGCATCACTTTCATCGCAGACAGTATAAACTTGATCAATATTCTCACAAAAACGCGCAAGAGACTGACCAACTTTTCATTTACCGTAGATAAGTATTTGAGACATAATGTTTTTATTATAAGAATTTTATAAGGCCTGTCTTGTCGATTTTTGAGAGATACTCATGATGATGAGACAAGTATGCACCGAGTTTTTCTGCCGATTCCTCTGATGGATCAATAAAGATAGACTGCGGGAAAAGTCTTTCCAGAGGCTTTTTAATATAAGAATAATGCGTGCAGCCCAGTATGATTCCTTGTGGAATATGTTTTGTATTATCTGATGACGTTGAGAGGATAATGGGTCTCTCTCGAGAAAGGCATGCATCAGAGACAGAAGAACATGAATTATCTGTATGGCACAGTTGAATACATCAAAAATATTGTTGAACCAGATCGATCCATGCTTGACCATCACAGAGCCAACCATCTGCAGTATAGAGAGAGAAAAGTTGCGAAAAATCATCCTCCGAATGACAACGCTGTACTGGTAATAAATCCTCTATAGCCCGTACCAAATCTCCAGAAAGAGCTATTTCATCAACAATGGTGTCATTATCTAAGATACGCACACGCTCAGCATAGGTTCTTGATTTTACAGTCTGTTCCGTCGCAAAAACAGTCACATTTTTTATACCCAATTCGACTACTTTTTCAGCCCCAGGAATAGTGACTCAGAGGATTTTTTTATCTGGGAAAATCTCTGTTTGTATTTTCCGCAATGTCCAAGCAGACGCCGTATTACACGCCAAAATAACAAGAGTTGCACCAGCATCGAAGAGTTTTTGTACGCCAGCAATCGTAAATCACTGAATTTCCTCTGGAGTTTTTTCGCCAAAAGGACAATGCTCGTAATCAGCATAATACAGATAAGACCACTCTGGAAATCGTCTTTTCATGGCTGCAAGAAAAGTAAGGCCACCAGAACCTGAATCAAAAATCCCTATCATATGATATGTTTAGAACGAAAAATACGCTGAAATCGTCGAAATTCTGTCCAATTCAGAGTAGTAAATACAAAAGTATAAAGAAAAAGTATACTCATGATACCTCAAAAAAGTTGGAGCCTACCATGTAAGAAATCCTCTAAGTGAAGATGACGAAGCGCCCAGGAAAGGAGGATGATGCCAACCAGATTTTGAAAAAATATCGGCCAACGAAATGAGGCGGCATATTTCTTAGTTTGTTGAAAAGATAAAATCCAAATAAATAACCATCCTATACCGCTCGCAAAAGCGGAACCAACGACACCCCAGAGACGAAGAAAAATATAATTTGTCACCATATTGAGACAAACTCATGCTAAGAGTATATACATCTTGGTTTTTGGACGACCACTCGCAGACAGGATTTGGAAATCTATCTGAAGTAAGAAATTAAAAAGCAAAAATGGTGATGAGTAAAGCAGTATACGTGCAGAAGTAGCATAGCCATCACCAAAAAGAGTTGTTGTCAGAGTGTCTCAAAATAATATGAAAAAACTCGCCATCATAAGTCCGACTATGGAAAAAAGCTCATAACAGAAGGCATGAATAGCAACAACTTTTCTCTCCTCTCCTCGTTTCAAAAGATCAGAAAAAACTGGAAACAGAAAATAAACACCAGGCAAGAGAAATAAGAATGGAATGCGAATAAGGGAGAGGTAGTTCGTATAATACCCTGCCGACTCAGCTCATAACATATAGACAACCATTTGCATATCTATTTGAGAAAGGAGCATGCCGACATTTGCAGAGAGCATCACCCAAAAAGCATATTTGAAAACTCGTATATATTCAGTTTTATCAAATTTCCAACCAGAAAAAACAAAATAAGAATGATATTTTGATGCTACGATAGAGATAGAAACAAGAACCGCAAGGGTGACGGAGAGGGACCATGCCCACGCATAATTTGTAATCGTATG
The DNA here is from genome assembly GCA_964544625.1 of uncultured Candidatus Peribacteria bacterium. Classification (GTDB taxonomy): domain Bacteria; phylum Patescibacteriota; class Gracilibacteria; order BD1-5; family JAGOOR01; genus JAGOOR01. The sequence goes on from CAZJBQ010000008.1 coordinate 5,752, forward strand.
AAAATCAAAAAACCACAAACTACAAACTATACACATAAGAACGAACATGCGTAAAAAATCCATGGATTTCTGTGAGCGAGTATCTTGAATAGCTTGGAAAAAGGTACTAATCGTACGAAATATATTGTCCGCAAAAAATTGAAGCACTAATATATGGAGGAGGACCGTAGCCTGTCACGTTGAGTGAAAATAGTGATCATTGAGCCATGAAGCACCAAAAAACATACCAAGCGCTAAAACTGTGGTCGACGTCATCTGAGTGACAAGAGCAATAGAGACAGTGTTTGTGATTTTTTTGGCATTTTTTTCATGCACATAACCTGGCAGAAAATAGTTCAAACTCTCAGTCATGCCAAAATCATTATAAGAACCGAGAATAGTCATAAAACTCATCACAGCATAGAGCAAACCGAGCTCCTCAACAGAAACTGAATTCGATATAACTATTTTGACTACATAGCCTGTAGGCGCAATAATAAATGAGAAGAAATAAATCCAAATATTCTTCCTCAGCAGGCGAGAGAAATAATGTTTATCAGACATGATTAAATTTTCATAACTTCTTCTTCCTTTGCTTTTGCCACTTCATCAATTTGTTTATTAGCAGCATCTACGGCCTTTTGGAGGTCTTCTTCGTATCATTTCAGAACATCCTCGGATTCGGTTTTGTCTGTTTTTGCTTTCTGGATATTTTTATGGAATTCAGCACGAATACTACGAATCGATACTTTTGCATCTTCAGCCATATCTCGAGCGATTTTCTGGAGATTACGACGATTTTCTTCGGTCATCATCGGTATATTGATGAGGATACTATCTCCTCTATCTTGTGGATTGAGGCCTATATTTGCACCAGCAATACCACGACAAATATCGGCACCAGTGGATCGATCAAAAGGTATAATAGAGAGTGTGCGTTGATCCATAACAGAAACAGTTGCCACATTTTTTACTGGCATAGATGATCCGTATACTGGCACGAGTACGTCTTCCACGAGTTCAGGTTTAGCACGACCAGCCTGGAGTTTGCTATATTCAGACTTGAGATGTTCGAGAGCTTTTGTGAGCTGAGGTTGGAGATCAGAGAGCATAAAACAGAGATTAGAAAAAGGAGAATACATGGATTATAGTGAGAAAAATATTTTTCCAAGCATGACCGCCGTGACAAAGATTTTTTTTCGATAGAATCGTCGCATGCTCAATGCCGAACAAAGACGCGCAGTTTCTATTATAGACGGACCTCTTCTCATACTCGCTGGAGCCGGATCAGGCAAGACTCATACCCTCACCGAGAGAGTCTATTCTATGATACACGAGGTAGGCATAGCCCCTACATCGATTCTGTGTGTAACATTTACCAACAAGGCAGCACGAGAAATGCGAGAGAGAATTGCAAAGAAACTCGGACGTGATATGCCGATGTCTTTTGGGATACCGAGGGACTTCCCTCTTGTTTCCACATTTCACTCTATGGGTGTGATGTTTCTGAGACTTTTTATAGACAGAATCGGGTATGCGAGAAATTTTTCTATCTACGATGAAGATGATGTACGTTCAGTCATAAAGGATATCCTCGAAGAAAAGCATATTGATCTCAAAGAAGCACCTCCACGACAAGTACAGTATGAGATATCTCTCGCAAAAAATAGCGGGCTTTCTCCTGATCAATATGCGATAAATGTAGAGAGCCATTTTCAGTGACTCGTGGCAGAGATATATCCAGACTATCAGAAAAAAATGAAGGCTAATAACGCACTCGATTTCGATGATATTCTCATCAAAACGAGAGATATACTCCACCTCCCCTCTGTACTCGAATATTTCCATGATACATTTCAGTATTTCTGTGTTGATGAATACCAAGATACCAACACAATTCAGTACGAGATTATTCAACTTCTCGCGAGTAAATCAAAAAATCTCTGTGTCGTGGGTGATGATTGGCAAGGGATTTACTCTTGGCGAGGAGCAAATATCCAAAATATTCTCAATTTCAAACATGACTTCCCATCAGCAGAAGTCGTAAAACTCGAACAGAATTACCGCTCAACAAGCAATATCATCAATGCAGCAAATGTCGTCATAAAAAATAATAAAACTGCTCTTGATAAACGCATGTGGACTGAGGCAGAAGAAGGTGAAAAAATCGAAATACATGAGTGCTCGAGCGAACGAGAAGAAGCGGATAAAATAGGAAATTTTGTCGAAAAAAATCCTGCATCATGGGCCATACTGTATCGAACCAATGGACAATCACGTGTCATAGAAGAAGCACTTATTCGACGAGGTGTCCCGTATGAGATTATCGGTGGTCTCAAATTCTATGACCGAAAAGAAATAAAAGATATCATCGCCTATCTCAAGGTCATCATGACTCCCACAGATGGGATTGCCTGGAAACGCATCGTCAATACGCCCCCACGAAAAATAGGACCAACAACAATCGAACGTACCATGAAGTATGTAGAAACTGTCGGCATTGATTATATGTCTCTCGATCTCGGTCTCTCAAAGTGAAATCAGAGCACTATTGAAACACTTGAATGATCAACCCACATTGATCATATTCCTGAGATGAAAAATGCTGCAAAAACAGCAATGACAGGCTTTACACAGCTTATGAGAGAAATCCAAAAATCTGCCACAGAATTACCAGCGAGACTCTTGATTGATAAAGTTCTCCAACTTATCAAATATCAGGAATATCTCGAAGAAAATTTCTCCCCTCCAGAAGTAGAAGCAAAAGTAGATACTATCAACGAACTCAAAAATCTCGCATCACGCTATGATGATTTGACACCAGCAGAATCACTCATGCATTTCCTCGAAGATATAGCGCTCATTACCGCTGAACAAAATAATGATGACAGAACGGAAAAAGTCCTGCTCATGACCACTCATAGCGCCAAATGACTCGAATTTAATAATGTAATTATCGCGGGTGCTGAAGAGTGAATATTTCCTCACTCTCGAACTCTTTTTGAACCGGATCAACTTGAAGAAGAACGTCGTCTCTGGTATGTCGCAATGACGCGAGCCAAGAAAAAACTCATTGTCACACGAGCCAATGAACGATACAGTTTTGGAACCTATTCAAGCAATATCGCGAGTCGTTTTATTAGTGAAATACCGAAAGAATACACGGAAATCCATCAACCAAGAAAACTCTTTATGACCGATTTTCTTGGTACATCTGGTGAATCAACATTGCAATGAGATTGGTCAAATGTACCAAAAGAAAAAACACTCTGACTCTGAGCTCAGCTCAAAAAAGAGCTACAAGATTTCTCACTCGGAGATCGAGTAGAGCACAAAAAATTTGGAGTCGGAACGATAGTATCCCTGACAGGCGACGTCGCACAGATTGCATTTTCGAGCGGTATAAAAAGTCTCAATATCCGCATCGCCCCTCTGACAAGACGATAAAATTATTGAGTGAGGCTTGCTATTAAATTCTGTAGATTTTGAATTTTTGTGGTCAATGTCTGAATTGACTCTTCTAAATCAGGATTAGGAGTTCATTCAGCAGATGCTTTCTGTGCTTCTAAGGCTTGGAGCTCTCACTGATAACGCAACAAAAGTTTTGTAAATCTCATCCGTTTAGTAACTCGTCACTCCTCTGGCGTATCCAAACTAACATCAGAAGTACCTGATGAAATTGTTGTGGAAGGAGGCGGGTCTAAAAAAGAAGCTCCTTGAGACTCGGAAATAGGTTTTTCCAAAGCAGAAGATTGTATCTGATTTGTATTCACAGGAGGCATAAAGAATAATGCCAAAGTACCTATCAAAATGAGACTGATAAGGAAAAAAATAAGATACGTCTGGAAGTGATGTGTATCGTGATGAACCATTATCTTTGTGTTACAAATATCGACTCAAAAAATAGTATCTACAAAAAAAGAATGTCAATTATTTGCAGTGGTCAAAAGAATATGGTAATGTGTACGTATAGCAAAGATAATTATGTCTCTCCTCTCGTCTCTTCGAAAAAACAATAGCACCATATGGGTAGCCAACATCCTCTTGGTATTCACCTACGTGCTCATGCAGACACCTGGCCATCTCTGGCTCATGTCGATATCACAATGAGGCACAGCAAAAGCATTTGATGGAGCGATGATGCCCTTAGCATTTGTACCCGATTGGAAAAAAAGTGACTACATAGACAAGAGAGCGAGTCTCGACTATTCTGAAGTAGATCCAAATGACCTTATCCCGCTACCACGTTACGAAGACATAAAAACAGATTTTAATAGTATATTTACCTATCTCACGATGTTTACTGGTAAATACATGGACGAAGAGAGACAAATGGGTGTAGGTTCTCATGATGGAGTAGATATGAGAGCACCTATCGGGACTCCTGTTTTTGCTATAGGGCATTGAAAAGTAGTAAAAACACGAGATGAGAGCAACAATAAGTACATAACTATCGAACACCGGGACGTGAAATACAACGGTAAAATCAGTAAATACTATTCGAGTTATCTCCATCTCTCAGCTGTACTCGTACAACCAGGAGAAATCATCGACAAAGGGACACTTATTGGCCGTGTTGGTATGACAGGGTTTACTACAACACCCCATCTCCACATACAGATAGACAAGGAAGAAGCGCCTTTTTATCCATATTGGCCATTTACGCTCACTGAGGCTGGTGATGCTGGTATGTCATTTTTTGATGGTGTAGATAATTGATTGAATGCGAATCTCATCACACAATACAGTGTAGATCCTCTCGACTTCATCAAAAATGCAAAACCTATAGACTCAACTCAACCAACACAAAAAACAACAGAGATTCAACCAGTACAAGAGATGCCAAAAAATACAATAGTAACACCAGAACAGAATGTAATAAATACACCAAAGACACCAGTCAGTTCATTTAGAGATGTATGACTCACCAATGTTTTTTATGATTCGATAACCTATTTTGCGAAAAAAGGCATACTATCAGGGTATGCTGACAATACATTTAAGAGCGAAAAAACGATTATCAGATCAGAGCTTTTGGCAATAGTTCTAAAATCGCTCGAAATAGAACAGCATGGAGAATTATTGGTAGGAATATTTAAAGACGTCCCTGCTCAACACTGGGTAAACCCACTCGTATCCGAAGCAGTAAAAAGAAAAATAGTTACAACAGATAGGCCATTCTTTGAACCAAATCGAGATGTCACACGAGTAGAGTTTCTCGCCATACTCGCTCTCGCAAGTGGTGAACAAATTCCAGACACACGAATCAAAAACTGGTCCGACATAGCATCAGATCACTGGTCACATAAATATGCTGAATTCGCTCTTCGATACAATCTCCTTGATAACATCTCTGGCGATAAATTCCGACCAAATGATTCTATATCTCGTGGTGAAATAGCAGAAGCCATGTATCGTTACTTGAAAATCAAGCAAAAGATACAACAGTAGTATTGCATTCAAAAAAGTTCGATTAGAATAGACTCACTCTCTCTTCTAATTTTTTCTATGAAAAAAATGTTTCTCATACTCTGATATATCGCAGGCGTCCTCGTCGGTACTCGTTATGGCGATAAAGTCATCTCAAAATGATGAAAAAAAACAACCAAAAAATGAGCTGAAAGCCTCAAAGATCAGGCCATAGAAGCGTGAAAAGAAATGCTCGCAACACATAAATCAGCATTTGCAGAACTCAAAAAAGAATACTGGACTGCTGAAAACAAAAAACTCGTTCTCTCAAAGAAGAAAGACTTAGAAAAATTTTTCGCTCTCGCAAAAGCAGAACTCGCGGAAGCAAGTGAAGTCCTCAAAAAGCACTGAGTAGATACCGACGCGATAGGTGAAAAAATAGAATCAATCTACACAGAAAAAAAATGATTCATCGAAAAACTCGGTAAAACTCCAGCAGCAAAAGCAGCAAAGAGAAAGCTCTCAACACTCGTCACAAAAATCAAAAAAAGCATATAGTCACATCTCACTTACTTCACTAATTTTCACCGTGTATGACACAGGATTCTTCCGATATTCTCACAAATGACACAGCAACTGATGCTAACGCTGGATCTCCATTGGCAGAAGAAATGGTATCAGCTTCACAACCATCAGGCGACAATTCTGAACTTGAACAGCTCAAAATAGAAATCGCACAACTCCGTGAACAAATAGCTCGATCTCAAGCGGATTATAGCAATCTGGTGAGGCGGAGTCGAGAAGAAAATATGCAGATTGGTGAATGGTCGGAAAACAAAATGATTCTGAAATTCCTCCCCATACTCGACAATCTCGAGCGAGCTCTCGAGCACACTCCAGAAGAATTCAAATGACACGCATGGACAGAATGATTCATCTCCATCGTGCGCGCTATGCAAAAAATACTCACAGAACTCGGCGTACAACGTATGAATTGTGTCGGACAAGAGATAAATCCTGATTTACATGATGTTATTAGTCAACTACCTCATCCAACAACAACAATTCAGACAGAAGTAGAAACTGGCTACATACGAAATGGAAAAGCGCTCAGACATGCCAAAGTAATAGTTTGAGACGGAGCACAAACAACATAAAAAATGAGTCTCAAATTCCCCTCAATAGACTACGTCATGTCCCTCACACCAGGCGGTATGCGAGATGGGAGAGATAATGTTCTGAAACTTATGGAAATCTTGTGAAATCCTCAAGATAAGCTCCAGATATTTCATGTGACAGGAAGCAATGGTAAATGAAGTGTATGCCAGATGATTTCTCAAGTACTCTGGAAAAGTTTTTGAAAAAAAGTAGGTCTTTTCACTTCCCCACACTTCATAGAAATCAATGAACGATTCCAGATAAATGGACAAAATATATCAGATAAAAAACTAGAAAAATATTACTGAGACGTTCTCGCCTTGTCCAAAAAATACCGAGTTCCTCTCTCCTTCTTTGAAATCCAGGTTGTCGTCATGATTCTCTATTTCATAGACGAAAAAGTGGATTATGCAGTGGTAGAGGTAGGGCTCGGTGGAACCTATGATGGAACCAACATATTTCATCATCCACTTGCCTGTTTTATAACTTCTATAACACTAGAGCATACCCACGTCTTAGGTAAAACAAGGCAAAGTATTCTCAAAAATAAACTGGGAATAATCAAGAAAAATGCCCACCTCTACACACCAATAAAAAATAAGCTCGTTCAAGAAACATGTAAGAGGATGTGAGTACATCTCCACAGTATCTCATCGCCTCAGAAAAATCTCACAAATCTCCCAGGAAAACATCAACAGAGAAACGCCAACATGATTCTCACAGCGCTGAAAAATATATGATTTGATGGTGCTGCTATACAAATAGGGTTAAAGAGTATTTCAAACCCTGGCAGATTTGAGTGGCTCTCCCCTACAATACTCGTGGATACAGCCAATAATAGAGAAAACATAAAGATTCTCTCGAAAATGGTTCAAAAAATCGCAAAAGGGAAAAAAATACATGCATTTTTTGGCACAACACAGACTGACACTGATTATGCGGCAAAATTAGCTGAGATAATACCGGCAGAAAAACGAATACTGATTGATGGTTTTTGTGAAAGAGCTCTCCCTACTTCCAGCTATAGTCATTCAGTAAAAAATGATACTACAATAGATATTTCCACAGAGGCATGAAAGGAAGAATTTTGTCGCATAATAAAGGATAATTGACCAAATAAAATAAACCTTATCTATGGAAGTTTTTATTTAGTAGGATATATGATGAGTATGTCAATGCATAAGACTTTTACATTGGAATCATAAATATGGCAGAATAAGAGGGAATTAATTTTTCTCTTATGGCTCGTGCACAAGAAATCCCTGCTTACCTTCAATCAGAAGAAGCATTTAAAAGCGTTATCAGTTATGGTCAACGCAAAGAAATCGTTCAAGGAAATGAGCGAAAATTCGGAGTCACCGGTACATATACCGGAGAAACACACCAAAATATCGCTCTCATGGAATATTTGAAGAACAATCCTAGCAAACGAGCAGAGTGGGAAGCACGTCTCGGTATAACTAAAGTGGCTCTCGGTACTCTCAAGCAAGAATATGAAGCACCAAAGAGAAAATGATTATTTGGACGTATTTTTGGGAAAGGAGGAGAAAAGAAAACGGTCGCAAGTGTCGCAGCTGGAAATAACTATTTCGCACAAGAAAATCGAAGTGATTCAGAAATCAATGAACAAGGAGCAAAAGCAATCGAAGCATCAAATAAAGAAAGAGAATTCATGGATATCAACAATGAGCTCGTTCGTGCATGGAGAAAAGATATCGGTGGACGAATTATTACTGGCGGTCTCCTCGGTATGATCGAAAGCCGAACAAGTAATCTCAATAAAGCACTTCGTGTTATAGAATGAAAATATGGGAGACAAAAAAGAGATGCTATAGTAGCAGGACTTCAATCAAATTTCGCTCAAATAAATGAAATTTCAAAAATCTCTGGAGCAAACCCAGCAACAAAATTTGGGAAAGACCTCATTGTCAGCGCTCTCTCTCCTTTTGGTTTTGAAAGATCTGAAACACTCCAAAAAATACAATCAAATCCGAGGTTTACTGGTCGACTCAGTGCATTTTTACAAGTCGCTATCGGTGCTGCCGTATCTACCGCTATGGGTTCTCCGACTATTTATCTCGGTTCCCTCAACACAGGCATCAAGATGAAAGATATCAGAAATCCAAGTAAAGAGGTCATTAGTAGAGCGTTATTTAGTGAATCATACAACACAATCCTCCAGACACATGACCGTGAATATGGTAAATACAACCGTATGCTCGGAGATAATGGTGTATCCGCAGGGACTCGCGGAACAGCAGAACAATATCGAGAATCAATCACTGGTCTCGCAGGAGAAGGTGAAGAAGCAGTCAATGAAGGATTCAAGGCAACAGGTGGTTTTAAACTTTTCCGCGTTTTTAGAGAAATATTTACAGAAACGGAACGAGAAATCATCGTCGACAGAGATGCTCCTCTCGAGAAAAAATATGAAGCTGCCGATCGCGCCATAGCAAAACTCGGTGAAAAACCACAAACAGACAATGTCCGAGCACAGATTGCAGAGCTCCAACGTCTCAAGACTCTCTACGGTCGTCGAGAAAGTATGCGAAGTCATATCGAGGACAGCGGAACGCTCGATCCTCAATATCGAGAAGCCTATAGAGTGATGTCACGATTTACAGAGTACGATGACATCAAATGATTCATCTTACCTGAAAAAACAAAAGAATGGGCAAAAATATATATTGAGTGAGGTCGGGGGTATAAAGCAAGAGATCCTCGTCTCTTGAGACATCTCTGGGATAGCAATGATGCCCCTCTTTTTCAAGCATTTATCAAAGCACAGCCAACAGGCAATGTCGCTGCTTATAACGAAATGGTGCTCAAATTGGAAGGTAGAAACTCAAGTAGAAAAGGTGAGAAATATGGTCGTGACCTCTCGAGTATAAACACAGCAATCGAAGTAGCTGATTATCTCAGCTCGAATGAGCCAGGAAATGGTCGACTCGCGAGTATATATGCTGCTAAAATTAACTCTCTCGCTGGAGGGAGAATCCAAGTAGATCCAAACGATATAGTACGATACGCTCGTACTGCTCAACTCGATAGCGCAGGAGCGCTCAACTCTGGGCTTCATTCGAACAATCTCAATTCACTGAAAAATTATTCTGGTAATGGTTGGATGTTTGATGTCCCCGTAACCTATACATCGGAAGGATATATACAACATGGACTTCTCCGAATAGGGGTCAAACCAAACTGTGCCAATCTCCTCATCGGCGATATTCACGGTGAAAGATGGTACGACTCAACCAATCTCGCGAGCCCTCTCAATTTCCGTATACCTCTCTTCCTCCAGATACCAAAAGGTGGAAAAACAACGAAAGGTGAAAAACCAGGGAAAAAACCAGAAGAACCATGTGAACCAGGTGAACCTGGTAATCCTGGTAATCCAAATTGTCCAAATCCACATCCACAACAAGTATCATCAACACCGTATGCAGGTGAACCTGTCAATGCAACAAATGCACCAGGACAAATCGCGAATAATGTACCAGCTGGATTACCTTCTGGAGCAGGGACAAACGTACCACCAACAACATACGTAGACTCATTTAATAATGTAGTTACTCCGACGATTCCAACGGCTGCTGCCCCATGATTCACTGGTTGATCTGCTGCAAACGCTGCATGAACTGTAGTTCCAGCCTTACCTGGATTTTAAGAAAAATACTATGAAAAAAATATTTTACTCTCTTTTATTTACTGCCGGAATCATCAGTTCATTTTGAACTCATGCGGCATTTTCAAATGTTTCCTGTGCGGGGAAGCTATGAGCAAGCGGATGTGGAACCTGTTTTGAACAATCATCCCCTATTTATACCTGTAATCCCTACCAGGCAAGCTGTAATAAAGAAATGATTAACTCCATGGGGGATACGGCGACAAACGTCTCTGGAGGTGGCAAGTTCATGAGACAAGTCTATCCTGGTACAATCGCTATGGAGCGAGTTCAGTCAACAACATCATGGACTGCTGCAGAAGCATCTTCTCAGATGTTTGAGCTCACGACTGATTTTTTTACACCAGCCGCACTCATAGGATTAAAATGATATCAATTAGCAGCCTCTGGCTATTATGGCCACTACCTCCCTGTCGGTACTTCAGTACGTTGGACACAGATGAAATCAACAGGCTGGATACGACCCGATTTGGCTCAGGCAGGTACTCTTCGAACCAGTCCAGCATATAAAGTAACCTTTACTCCACGTCTCTACACGGATGCAACAAACTATATAGATCATGCTCAGTGTGTATTTCTCTACGTCCGTTTCTGTGGAGATGGCGTCCGAGATACAGATCGTGGAGAAGCATGTGATGATGGCAATATGGTCAATGGTGATGGATGTAGTAATACATGTACAACAGAAACAGTAGCGACATGTAATGGGCTCACAGTTACTCCAACGAGCGTTAACAATGGAGGCTCAGTCACCTATACCTGTGCTGGAACCAATGCGACGAGTTACTCTATCGTTGTGACTGGCCCAAGCGGATCAACATTTGCATCCTATACGAGCCCTACAGGAACTATCATTGTCCCAGCCACTCCAACAGGAACATACACGGCCAAATGTTTCGTCAATGGTCAAACAACAACGCCTGCTATTTGTGAAAAAACATTTACCAATAACACAGTGGTTAATCCAGTCTGTACTGGACTCACAGTCACACCTACTTCAGTCACTAATGGCGGTAACGTCACCTATACTTGTACTGGTGATAATGTATCGAGCTATTCAGTTGTATTTACTCGACCAGATGGGAGCATCCTCCAAACTCTCGCGACATCAAATGGTTCTGTCACAATACCAGCCACTCCAACAGGGACCTACACAGCCAAATGTTTCGTCAATGGTCAGACAACAACCCCTGCTATTTGTGAAAAAACAATTCCGAATAATACAGTCGTAACGCCAATCTGTACTGGTCTCACAGTCACTCCAACATCTGTGACGAATGGTGGTAATATTACATACTCATGTACTGGTGATAATGTATCGAGTTATTCAGTCGTCATCCGTCGACCAGATGGGAGCATACTACAGACATCAGCCACTTCGAATGGAAGTGTTACTATTCCATCATCACCAAACGGTAACTATACTGCAGAGTGTTTCGTCAATGGACAAACAACGACACCAGCTATCTGCCAAAAAACAATTCCAAATAATACAATCGTACCAGTATGTGACTATCTCTCCGTCTCAACAACAAGTGTCACAAACGGAGGAAATGTCACTTACACCTGTTCTGGAACAAATACTTCGAACTATTCAATCGTATTTACTCGACCAGATGGAAGTACACTTCAAACACTCACCACATCTACTGGTAGTGTCACTATCCCCTCTTCACCAACAGGGATATATACCGCACGTTGTTTCGTAAATGGTCAGACGAGTACGCCTGCAAGCTGTGAAAAAACAATCAGCAACAATACCATTGTAGAAAATCCAGCCTGTACAAATCTCTCAGTTTGGACATCAGGAACGAATATCAGCTATTCGTGTAGTGGTTCAGGACCAATTACAGGCTATACCATAGAGAGAAATGGCGTCTACGCGTCGAGTGCACAATCAGGATCTATCAACGCTGGTTATGGAAATCATACCATCCGATGTTATGTCAATAATACTATCACCTCATCAGCATGTGAAAAAACAGTCACAATCAATCAGCAAACCAATCCAGCTATACAAGTCATCAAGGATGACAATGATAATCGTGATGATCGACAAGACCTACGAAATGGTGATACTGCGAGATTTAGCATCATCGTACGAAATGTAGGATCAGAGCCGCTCGACAATGTCACTCTCGATGATCCACGCGCGCCAGAATGTAATCGTTCGAGTTATGATACACGCCCGATGATCCAATCTATTGGTAACAGAGACTCTGTGCTCGACCCTGGCGAGAGTTTCACATATGTATGTCAAAGAAATAGCGTTGATACATACACTTTCCCTGGAAACGAGAATCGCATCTGTGTCAATGGACGAGGTGTCACATCGAACGGAAACGTCAATAGCTGTGATACAACTCGTATCTACTTTGGGGCTCCAGCAGAATCATGTGCATTTATCGATGTACAGTTCGATAGAGTAGCAGATCCTATTTCTCGAGTGAATGTGAGCTGTTCGCCAAGTGGTGGATACAAACTCGGAGTGATACGCGGTGGACAAATCTATGACCGACGCCAAAGTCCTATTGGCCAGTTTGATTTTGATTTAGAAGCTGGCAACTATACTTTCTCTTGTGTCCGAGATGGAGAAACACAGGTGCAACCTTCCTGTACAAAAACAATCAAAATCCTCCCACCAGAAGAAACTCCAGAGACTAGCAGTTGTAAGATGAGAACGAACCCACGATATGGTGGAGCACCTCTTCGATCACATCTCACTTGTGAATCATCATCGTACTCTCAATGTATGATCAATGTAACCAAAAACGGTAAACCATGGAAAACAATCTATGAATGTGACAGCTATATGACATTCACAGAGCAGGGTACTTACAGAGCTCATTGTACGCTCGATGATGGTGACGAAGAAGGCTGTAGTGCAACTATAGCAGTCGATGTTATGACAAAAATCCCAACAGGACCATTGTCAACAATGATAATCATCATATCTCTGAGTGCCGCAGGCTACATGACCTACCGTCGTCGTAAAACAGTATAAATATCCGATATTTGGAAGCCCTTTTGCAAGAGCTTTCAAACAACTTGCTCCTGAGAATACTTCACCAGTAACTCAGGAGCCTTTTTTTGTAAAATAGATCTATCATCATAGTCTGTAAGAATCTCAGCAATAACATCACGGGCATCTGGATATTTGATACTGAGCCCGTATTGTAGTGCTTTTTTTGAGATTCATTTTTGGAATCATTTTTGGACGGCTCTTTCTATCTGAAGACGATATGTTTCAGGATTTTGCAGGACATCACTCTCTCCTTCCAAAGCAATATCAACCATATGAGCATCGAATTTTTTCTGCAGGAGCTTGCTGCGAATATATCGAGAAGTTTTCCCGAGAGAAGCGTACTCATGGACACGACTCTCGATATTTTGTTGTTCGACTATGAGAGAGCTCAAATCCAGCATAACTTTTTCTACCAAAGATGTATCATCAGTTTTTCTTTCTAGTTTTTCACGAAGAAGAGCTCGCGAAGGAAAATACTTCGTGTAATACCATTCAGCATAATTTCGGAGTTGGATATAGCCCATATCTCCATTGTAATCAGAAGTCGGATGATAAAAATAGAATATTTGATTTCATAGTTTTTGACTACAATAAAAATACCCTCTCTGTTCCGTATGAATCATATGTGCTCAACACAAGCATGAAATATATCCCGTACCACAACAAACAATTGGAAAATCTGTCCTAAGTGTGATGGAGCCGGTAAAAGAAGACAAAAACCCTGAAAAAAAGCCCAACGATGGTACCAAAAAGAATTAATGAAATACAAAAAGTCTTGAAATACATGACCCCTGCCAGTTCGACCAAAAGGACATCTCGGTATATGTGATAATTGCACTGGTTCTGGACTCATCACTGCTGACCATCCCACGCCCGTCAACACAGATTATCCACATATCGCTATAATTGGTGGAGGAATAGGTTGAGTCGCTCTCGCTGTAGCTTGTTTTCATCGTGGCATTCCTTTTACTCTCTATGAACGTGATAAGAGTTTCGATGCTCGGTCTCAATGATATGGGCTCACCTTGCAACAAGCTAACAAAGCAATGGAAAGCTTTGGGATGTCTGGACTCAGAGATGAGATCAGGACCACGAGACATCTGGTTTATACACCTGAAGGAAAGTTGATTGGTGAATGGGGAACGAAAAAAGACACGACTCAGAATGGCAAACCTCAACAAAAAAATGTACACATTTCGCGTCAATCACTCAGGATGCAATTGCTTGAAAAATTGACAGGCTGTGAATCAGTACAGTGGTGACATAAATTGATAGATTTTTCACAAAATGATACAGGGCATATAAATCTCGTTTTTGAGATGAACGGCAGAAAAGAGAAAGCACAAGCGGATATGATTGTAGGCGCTGACGGTATTCGCAGTGTTGTACGAAAATGACTCATAAGCGAAGACAAAAATCCCCTGCAATACACCGGTTATATTGTCATCTTGGGCATCTGTGCCCTCAGCGATCTTATCAATACCAAAAGTGATTTACTCGATGGGGAAACTATATTTCAGACAGTAAATGGTCACGAACGAATATATATGATGCCGTATTCACAGGACTCGATTATGTGGCAAATGAGTTTCCCTGTATCAGAAAACGAAGCTCGATCACTCAGCGCTCTCGGACAAGATGCTCTCAAGCAAGAAGCAATTCGTCGAGCTCCATGGCACGATCCAATTCCACAAATTTTAGCTCACACTCCAGTCTGAAAAATAACAGGATATCCTATCTACGATAGAGAGATGCTCTCGGCAGAGCATTTCAAAAATGCAGGAAATGCGACATTGATTGGCGATGCTGCACATCCAATGAGTCCATTTAAGGGGCAAGGGGCAAATCGTGCCCTCCTCGATGCCCTCTTACTGTCTCGTATGATTTACGCCGAATGCAAACCTGGATCCGAATGGCAAAAAAAGTGACTCAGAAAAACTGTACTCGAAAAATTTGAATCTGAGATGATTGAACATAGTGCTTCAAAAGTTCAGGGATCAAGAGAAGCGGCACGGCTACTCCATTCAGAGGCAGTGCTCCATGATGGAGATACACCGAGAGGGCGCTGAATAAAACCTAAGAAATAAAAACAACAAAAAACCCAGGTTTCCCTAGAGTTTACAAAAAGCTTCCGTTCTATTTTCTTTTACTTTTTTCTGTTTCTTGAGTTCGCATAGCG
Organism: uncultured Candidatus Peribacteria bacterium; assembly: GCA_964544625.1. GTDB lineage: Bacteria > Patescibacteriota > Gracilibacteria > BD1-5 > JAGOOR01 > JAGOOR01. Next base: position 21,187 of record CAZJBQ010000008.1, read on the forward strand.
AACGAAGAATGGTGCACTCGGCAAGGTTCGAACTTGCGACCCTCGGTTTCGAAGACCGGTACTCTTCCAGCTGAGCTACGAGTGCACAAAATGTCTCTTAACACAAGTAGCGAAGCGAAAATCGGTCTGAGAAACCGGTTTCGAAGACTGTGGAGCGCCAGATGAGGTCTGCCTTGAATGACAGAACGAATCCAGCGTAACTGACAGCTGAGCTACGAGTGCACAATTTGCCCATAACAAGCGAGATTATAGAGAAAAGAGCTATCTTGCAAAATTTTTTGAATTTTTAGCTTCGTGAGTATACTTTCAACACTAAATAAAAACATATGAAAAATATTTTTCCCCTCGCAATTATAACTATATTTCTGGTTGGGTGTACTCCGCTCAAACAAACTAATACAACAGTAAAAACAAATACCACTCCTCTACCAATTGAAGAAAATAAACCTACAACTAACGAAACAGCCCCAACAACTCCAGAAAAAACCACAAACACAACCACAAAACCTCAAATAGACAAAAAAGAGGCATCTCCAAAAACAGATACAAAGGATACTGTAACAACTGATGAGATGACCAAAGAACTCGACGCCCTGATTGATGAAATCGTGTCTGGAAAATAATTTTATAACATGATTCGCGATTTTCGCATTGAAAACCATCTTTTCCAACCGCATTTGCGCAATTGATCATACGGGAATTTTTTTGAACAAAGTACCGATAAAACAATAGAAGTAAGCGATTGCCCTCTCTCTGCAGCATCACTGTGGCATATAGATATACCATGAGTAAAACATCCTATCCTCGACCTCGAGGCCAAAGTCTCTCGTGTGCTCGCAACCATGGAAGTTCGTGGAGTATATGTAGACAGGACTATACTCGACACTCTCGAACAAGAACTCACAAAAGCTATCCAAAATATAGAATCAAAAGTCAGTGCTCAAACTGGTGAAGATACTGTTAACCTCGCTTCCCCCCTCCAACTCCAGAAACTCCTCTTCGAAAAAATGTGAATCAAACCACTGAAAAAAACAAAAACAGGATGGAGCGTAGATGAAGAAACCCTCACTATTCTCGCAGAAGAGCATGAAATATGCCGAGATATACTCACCCACCGACACGCGAGTAAACTCCTCGGCACGTACGTTCGTGGACTCCTCAAATACATAAACCCCCAAACAAAACGAATTCACACCAGCTACGATACTCTCGGAGCCAGCACAGGACGTATGAGTTCCAATGATCCGAATCTCCAAAATATCCCCGCAGGTGACCCGTGGAGTGATGAAATCAAAAAAGCATTTAAGCCTGAACAGACAGATTGGTCGTACGTCGTAGCGGATTATTCTCAGATTGAGATACGTATCCTCGCGTGCCTATCTGGTGATGCAAAAATGATAGCGACACTGAAAGAAAAAAAAGATTTACACCTCGAAACTGCGAAGGTGCTCTTTGAAAAAGAAGACATATCAAAAGCTGAGAGAAGCATGGCAAAGACTGTGAATTTTGGTGTCATGTATGGTATTACACCATTTGGCCTCTCAAAGATGCTCGGAAAAACTCCAGCAGAGTGTGCTGGCTATATCGACCGATTTTTTGGACTCTACCCTGCCACACGTGAGTATTTTGACCATGTCGTGAGTGAGACTTTGAAAGTCGGTTACGCAGAGACATTTTTTGGTCGTAGGAGAACTATCAGAGGCCTCTCTGATAAAAACTCGATTGTCCGTGAACAAGCCAAGCGAGAAGCTATGAACATGCCAATACAGTGAACTTGTGCTGATATCCTAAAGTATGCTATAGTAAAAATTGCTGACAAATTTAAGGCACAAAAACTCCAAGCACAACTCCTCATGCAAGTCCACGACGAGCTCGTCGTCGAATGTCCTGATACAGAGACAGAAATAGTTACAAAAATACTCCATGAAATCATGGAGCATATCGTAGAGTGGGACGTGCCTCTGTCTATCGAAGTATGAATCGGTAAAAACTGGCTCGAGGCGAAGAAATAAAAATTATTGTGGCTGATACTCAGGATGTTGTTCTATAAATTGCTCTAAAGTCAGATTATTGCGACCACTTAGTTGTGCTGTAATCTCATCTAATTCAGGATTGGTATTATTTGATGATGATACATGTTCACCTATCAAGAGACGTGATGCCGGGGCGAGTCTCTGTTTTTCAGTCGTAATTGCTAGAATTCATACAGTTAATGACGCAATAGCAAGACAAACACGAACAGTCCTACTAGACCATGCGGCTTGTCACAAGAACTGAGCAAGTTCTCATACTGCTTGACGAGTATCTCCTGGTTGAGATTGATAATCAACGAAGCCTCTTTTCGAGCTTCAGCCGTCAGGACTTCGTCCATATGCATGTAGCGGTAAGTTTCTCATACAATAAATTTAAATTAACTATTTTTAGGTTTTAAAATAACCATCTCCTGTGTGCCATCAGTAAGAGTAAAAGCAGTAGCCAGCTGATAAGCCACGAGTGCATGGTATAATTGTTTCTCTTTTTCACCATCTCCATTGCTTAGTGATTCTGCCAATATCAGGAGAGCCCACATGTCTACATCAAATGTTTGGTTATGTTCATGCTCTTCTTGTAGTTTTGAACTATTAAATGTGGAATCTGGGACATAATTGATAGTAATAGTAGATTCTTCATGGCCATGTACTCCTTCATGCCCAGCCTCCAAAACTTGCAGAGCATTGGCAGCCTGTGCACGAAATCTCTCAGCTAAAATAGCAGGATTATGCCCGACATGGAGTGGTGTGGTCTCAACAATTTTTCTATAAACTTGAGGATCAAATTTGTCACCCATCAGAGCCTTCATGAATGGTTCAAGACTTGCAGAATTTTGTTTAAAATTATCAAGAATAGTAGGTAATTTATCATTCGCACCACAGCCTGTACCATGACTCAAATCATTTACACTTGATTCATCTATATGTCCTCCTGGGATGAAACCTAAGTCTTTCAATTTTTGAACAACTTCTACAGAAGAGATAGAATCTCCACACATAAGCATAGCAGCATAAGCAGAAGTAGCTCCACCAGCCATCGCTGGTCAGAGATCATCAGTTATATGGTCTGAATCTGGCCTACCATCAAGACAACGTAATGAATATTTTTTTATATCGGTCTTTTGCAAGAATTTTAGAAAATCTGACGGTAAGGGAGCATTAATAACCTCTGGAACAGCTGTAATTTTGCCACAACCGATATGCATAGCGTCCATAACTTGAACAGAGACATTGTCTCTCATTGGTTCTTGCGCCTCTATAGGTTTTTCCAGAAGTCCAGCAATAGTTGCTGCCAGAAGAAAGGTTCGAGAGCTGATACCACTCAATCGAGAACTACTTGAAGAAAGTGTATTACGGAGACCATTCATAAAAATAACATTAAAAAATAATTTCGCGCATATTGTATTGCGAAAAATTATTTGTCAAGAGCCTCGTTACTAGGATTTTTTAGACTTTCGCCACTCCAAAAACTCGCTATAGTATTGTCTCATTTGTTCGACAAAGGCAGGATAAAGTAGAGACGGATTAACAAAACTAACATTTTCTTCTCGGGACAAGATTCAAGGAATATTGTTTGGTATCTCTTTCAAATATCATCTTGAAATTGCCTCACTAAAACGAACAGTCATGCTGTCAATAAATAACCGTTCCACTATACCAAAAATCTCTTCTGCATCTGCAAATGTCCTCTCCTGTGATTTTAAATAATTTATAAAACCATCAGAAATAGTACCACTGTCGAGTTCAATATATCCAGCCATCCGCCATCTTTCAGTAAATAGAGCGTACTGTATTTCACTCTATTGAGTAGCTTCAACAGTATTATCATCAACGTCATCAAAATCAGGAGAAAGTAAACCCATAAATATTATACAGTAAAACCATTAAGCTGACTTTTTTGAATCTCAATAGTTGCAGGACTATCCTTCTGTTCTTTCTTCAATTGCTCAATAAAACATCCTAATATAAGACATGATACTGCAACTCCTGTCGTCCACAATAAAGTACGATGAGTCTTAAGTGATTCTGTTAATACATTTGCTATTTTATGTCTATAAGCCGCAATAGGAGCAAGTGGCGTTCGAAATGTACCTCGAGAAATACCCAAAGTACTGTCAATTCTCTGACATGGAGTCGGGACAAGAGGTCAATTAAACATTTCGTTATAATAACCAAGATATATCTTTCGTCAAGAAAAGAGCTGAACTCATCACTGCACGAGTCGCACCAGCATCGGCACAGAGAGGAAGTGTCTTTTCTCAGATTCCGCCGTCAACCAGTATGGGAAGTTCTGGATTCTTTTGGTGAATTTCCGTGATTTTCTGTGTCATCTCAGGGATAAATGGGGTGCCAGCATATCCACCTTTGACCGTCATGACAAGGACATAATCAATCTCCAGAAGATATGGGTCGAGATGATCAGCAGGCGTCGTATCGAGGATGGCAAGACCGACTTGTTTCCCAGCATTTTTGAGAGTTTGAATCGTTTCGTGGATATCCTCATCACATTCAATATGAAACGCCACAGCTCATACCTTCTCAAAGCCGAGAATAATCGGAAAATATGCAGAAGGCTTGCGGACCATAAGATGGACATCGATAAGCGTATCGAGATGAATATGGGCGATATCCTCTGGTCGGAGCATGAGTGAAGGAACGAACTCACCATCTCCGATATCATAGTGAATACCAGCAACAGGTATACCCAGTGCAGTGGTACGAGCATCCCACGAAGTAGGGTCTTCTTGGAGAGCGAGTACTGATGGGTAGATAGAGATTTTTTGCATAGTTTGGAGTATAGGCTATTTTATTGTATTTTCAATGGTTCTGGGAGCTTATTACGAGTTGCAATTCATGGGTTTTTTTATAGAGTCTGTGAGTGTCCTTTGTCCATCTCCATCTCCATACGCACTACTCATTTCTTCAGGGTCTCGGTGACCCCGAGGCTTTTGTCGTGCGTGCAAAAGAATTGGGGATGCCAGCACTCGCTATCACGGATACAGACAATCTCCACGGAGCGTTTGAATTTTACCTGCTCTGCAAGAAAAAAGGTATCAAGCCAATTATAGGCGTAGAGGTGTTTATCTGCGAACAAGGCCAAAAATACGATGCTCGTGATGCAAAAGTGTACAGCCTCATACTCTTAGCAAAGAACTTCAATGGTTATAAAAACCTTATACAATTAACCACAAAAGCCTACCTCGATGGAAACGTCGGAAGTAAGCCACAACTCGACTTCCCTACTCTGGAGAGATACTCATCTGATCTCATTGCCCTCTCTGGCGATCTCACCAGTGAACTCGCTCAGCATGTCGTCTCAGGGAAAGATAATACTTTTCTCCTGGAGAGAATCAGTTACTACCAAAAAGTTTTTGGCAAAGGTAATTATTTCCTCGAAATAGGAGAACATCCTGACCGTGGCTCTCAAGGAGCCTACAATCAGAGACTCGTCGAACTGAGTAAACTCTCTGGAGCAGCACTCGTCGGCACCAACGATGTGCACTACGCACGATCAGATGATGCAGAGGCACAGGACTTCCTCTCCTGTATCGGAAGTGGTCGACGTCTCGATGATCCTGATAGAAAGACACTCATCGATGGGAACTACTCACTCCGTCCAGCCGAAGAAATGCGAGAACTCTTTGCCTACGCACCAGAAGCCTGTGAAAACACGCTCAAAATAGCAGACATGATCGATATAGAAATCCCTCATGGGAAACCACTCTTGCCGACCTATGCTCTGAATGACAAAGAAAAAATCAGAAAAGAAAATTATCAGAAATCATATCCCGCAGATTTTGAAACACTCACGGACCAGGAATGGCTCCTCCGATGGACGTGTTTTGAAGGACTCAATACAAGATACGGTTTTACTCTCTCGAATGAAGATATCATCGAATGCGTCCATAAAGAAATAAAAGCAGACATACCGACGCTCAAAGAACTCTCCCCTGCTGACCTGATAGAACTCCCAAAGACCTGGAGAAATGAAAAAAAAGAAATCATTTACACAAATCTTTCGGAAGAAAAAAGAGCTATTTTTGATCGACTCGAATACGAACTCGCCGTCGTGCATCTGATGGGATTCGATGGTTACTTCGTTATCGTTGCCGACTTTATACGTTGGGCTCGTGAACATGATATCCCCGTCGGACCAGGTCGTGGTTCAGCGGCTGGAGCTATCATCGCGTATCTCTCCGGAATTACGAATATCGACCCTCTTCGATATCAGCTCCTGTTTGAGCGCTTCCTCAATCCTGCTCGTGTCTCCATGCCCGATATCGATATCGACTTCTCTGATGAGGGGCGTGGTCGAGTCATCGAATACGTACGAGAAAAATACGGACATGACCAGGTCGGACAAATCTGTACGTTTGGTACGCTCGCGGCTCGTGCAGCGGTCAAAGATGTCGGACGAGCCCTCGGTATACCCTTCGCGGAGATGAATCAATTTGCGAAGCTCATCCCGGCACGACCAGGCATCACTATCGAGGACGCTATCAAAGAAAATCCCGACCTCAAGAGAACCATCGAGAACAACGCACTGCACAATAAACTCATCACCAATGCTCAGAAACTCGAGTGAACGGTGAGACAACTCGGTGTCCACGCGTGTGCCGTCATCATCGCACCGAGTCCGATGACGGATTTTTGCCCACTTCAGCATCCACCAAAAGACGAAACAGCCATTGTGACACAATTTTCTGCCTATCCTCTCGACGGATTAGGGCTGCTCAAAATGGACTTCTTGGGTCTGCGAAATCTCACCATCATCGATCGAGCACTCCGAATTATCGAAAATAATCATGGCGTAAAAATCGACATCAATAAACTCCCCATGGACGACCAAAAAGTCTTTGATGTCTTTGCCAAGGGTGATACGACTGGGATATTTCAATTTGAATCCGCGGGTATGCGTCGCTACCTCCAGGAGCTGGTACCAAATAACTTCGAAGATATCATCGTCATGGTGTCACTGTACCGACCAGGTCCGATGCTCTACATCCCGACGTATATCAAACGAAAACACGGAAAAGAAAAAGTAAAATACCCACATGAATCTCTGGCGCAAATTCTTCAACTCACACAGGGTATCGCCGTGTACCAAGAACAGATCATGCAGATCGTCCAAGCCTTTGCAGGATTTTCTCTCGGTGAAGCCGATATTCTCCGTCGTGCGATGGGTAAGAAAATCAAGGAGCTCATGGACGAACAAAAAGGGAAATTTATCGAAGCAGCGACCAAGCTCGGGCACAGTGAAAAACTCGCGACGTATATCTTTACGGACATCATCGAACCATTTGCAGGATACGGTTTCAACAAGTCACACGCCGCCTGTTACTCCATGATTGCGTATCAAACTGCCTATCTCAAGGCCTACTACCCGACAGAATTCCTCACAGCTCTCATGGTCTCCGATGAAGATGACACTGATCGCATCGTCCTCGAAATCAACGAAGCAAAAGCAAAAAATATCCAAGTCCTCGTCCCAGACGTCAATGAATCAAGACGACACTTCACCTATATTGATAAAACGAAAATCCGTTTTGGGCTCAAAGCCATCAAATGAGTCGGTGATGGACCAATCGATACTATTCTCCGAGGACGAGACGAGGGTGGCCCCTATGTATCCCTCGAAGATTTCGTAAAGCGCACAGGATCAGATGTTATCAACAAAAAAACACTCGATGCGCTCATAAAAAGTGGAGCCATGGATACCCTGGGCGAACGTGGTCACATGCTCGCAAATATGGAACGTATGGCAGGATACCTGCGAGAAGTCGAGCATAAGACAAATACCAAGCAGATGGACATGTTTGATCTCGGAGGAGCATCAAACAATGGAGGAGGTCTGATCTTGCAAGACGCCTCCCCACTTTCATTTGAAGAGAAAATACGAGAAGAAAGAAACGCTATTGGTATGAGTATATCGTGAGATCCTCTCGATGGACTCAAGCGCTATATCGAAAAGAAATCTCTCGGTCTCAATAAAGTACAAGAATTCCTCAAAACTCTCGAAGAAACTCTGACCGAAGAAGTCATGATTGATGATGAAGTGAGTGATGCTATAGAGGTCACAACAACAGAAGAAAAAGAAGCAGATACTCCACCAGTAGAGGAGGAAAACAAAAAAAACAAGCAAGATAAGCCAGTCGTACAGGTCATAGGCTATGTCGAGAGTCTCAGGAAAATCATCACCAAAAAATGAGAAAATATGCTCATCGTGATGTGTTCGAGTACAGGATGGAAATTCACCGCTATCGTCTTCCCAAAGGTCTACGGTCAAATCGCTCACCTCTTCAAAGAAGGCGAAATAGTCCTCGTCAAAGGCAAACTCAATTGCAAAATCGA
>CAZJBQ010000009.1:0-2505 GCA_964544625.1 uncultured Candidatus Peribacteria bacterium
TGATACCAAATGCACTCGTCATCCGAAAACCATGTATGAATATATAGGTATTGAGTGCCGTGTAGAGCGAGAGAAATACCGAGAAAAGAAGGTAAAAATATGGATGGCGCACTGATTTGTAAATTAATAATTAAGAAAGAAGAATTAAGAATTCACAGAATTTATTGTATTCATACCGATTCTGTGCTGAGCTTTATTTTTGCGAGTATTTTTGTTATTTCTTCACACTGTTCTTGTAACTTAAATACATCAACATCTGTTATTTTTCATTCATTCAGTAATTCAAGCCAATATGCTGTTTCGTAGGCCTCTTTGAAAGCAATACAAACTTTTGAGTAAAAATCCTTACGAGATTGACCAGCTATAGCTTCTCGAATATTAGCTCCAATACTTGTAGCACTTCTGAGCAGTTGGGATGAAATGATAAACTCTTTTTGCTCTTGTAGTTTCTTGTAAGCAATTATAACATTAAGAGAAAATAGTTTTGTTTTATCGAGTATTATATTTTCTTTCATTTTTCTTTTTTAATTTTTCATTTTTCATTGCGAAGCGTAGTAGCCTTCTCGTACCGTTATTTTTGCAGTTTCCTTATCGATATAGACGAGAGAATCAGCAGGAATATCGTGATTTATATGGATATTTGCTCCGATTTTGACCCCATCATGGACATGGGTTGTTTGTCATGCTTTTACAGATATGACCGTGTTGCATCAGAAAAATACATTATTCCCAATAATGAAATTGCCTTTTCCAGTTCCATCGTAGTTTGCACACTTGAATCCACCACCAAAATTCACTTTTTCTCCAGTTGTGGAACTGACGATAGTGGTTCCAGGATGTTTTGCTTTATTCTTGTGTCCGAGGATGGATTTTTTTACTTCACAGCCGATGACACTTTCTGAACCTATCTCTGATTCTCGGATGAGACTTCACCAGAGTAGCTCACTTTTTTCATGAATCACGCTTTTCTCTATCCGTACATTACCTTCTACGATGACGTCATCTCCGAGAGTCGAATCTGAGAGAAAGCAGAATGGTCCGATAGAAATATTATTTCCGAGAGTGCAATTTACGACAATGCTCGTTGGGTGGATGTCAGGTAACATGAAGCGTATTGTATTAAATATTTTTATTTATCCACTGGAGAACTTTCTCGGCATTGTGAACTCCGGAGCTTCAAGGGGAGATGAAATCATCTATTATCACGTTTGTTAGAGAGTTATCGATAGTGATTCATTCAGACTCGTGTATGCCATTACCATTATGTGCTAGTATCATATCAAATTGTATATTTCCTATGTGTTGTTCGAATTCATCGAGATATTTTTGAAGTGAGAAATTTTTATATTGTTCTAGAGGATGGTTTACCAGGTTGGCAATATAGACTTTTTTTGCTTTCGATGTCCGAAATGCTTCACACAGATCATCAATCAAAAAGCAGGAAAGTATCGATGTATAAAATGTTCCAGGACCAACGAGAATCATATCTGCTTCTCTTAGAGCATTCAAGGCGTCTCTATCTGCTCTTACGGTATGTGAGAGAGAAAGTTTTTTAATAGGAGAACCTGTCTTGTCAATCTCCCATTCGCCTCGTATTTCTGTTTCGTTTTCGAGCAGTGCGACCATATCGTGTACGTCGCTTGTTGCCGGTATAACTCTGTGGACAGAGAGATTGAGTAATTGATGTGCCTTTTTTATTCCTTCTGCCATGCCATATTCTTGTACGAGTCCCAAGAGCCAGATATTCCCAGTTGGATGACTATCAAGAAAGCCTCCAATAAATCTATGTTCGAGCCAATTTGTATCGTCTGTCAGAGATGATAGATTTTTCCGTATATCGCCGAGTGCGGGTACGTTATATGCTTGTCGGATTATTCCAGTACTTTTACCATTGTCAGAGGTGGATATAATAGCGGTAATTTTTAGATTTGGCGATGTTTTTAGAGAGCAAATCAAGTGAGATATGCCAGATCATCATCAGATGAGTACTATATTTTTCATTTTGATAATATGCGCAGTATAATACGTCATTGTAAATTGCAACGCATTTCCTTTTCTCTCTAAAAAAATATACTTTTCTTATGCAACGATTTATACTCATCCTTTCCAACGTCCTCATGCTGGGTGTTGTCGGTGTTTTGTTTTTTTATCTCGGGAGTGGAACATCAACAAGAGATGATGTCCTGAATATCCAATGACAAATTCGCAATGCTGTTGATACTGTGGTTCCTGCTATCGTCACTGTGACAGCCACTCCTGAGACAGGGGAACCTGTTCTGGGAACTGGTGTTATTGTCAAGGCAGATGGTGGAGTCCTCACTAGCCGACATATATTGATAGATTCTCCAAAAGTTTCCTATACTATCAAAACGCAAGAGGGTAAAATATATCCTATGGATCTCATCAATCGTGATACTGTGAGAGATCTCGCTTATTTCCATGTTCGTATGGATGCAAGTGTACCTCCTTTTGTCCCTGCAAAAATAATGACGGCTTCCTTTTCAA
>CAZJBQ010000009.1:2515-8130 GCA_964544625.1 uncultured Candidatus Peribacteria bacterium
AAGAGGGGATATGATTCTCGCTTTTGGCGATCCTGTTCCAGACAAACCTGTTATTATTACTCAAGGCCTTATTTCTTCTCTTGATCAGAGCATAGTGGGGACTACACCGGGCTCATCTCTCTCTGGCCTGTTAGAAATCACTACCCAACTGCAAAATGGATATAGTGGTGGGCCAATTGTGAACCTCTCTGGAGAAATTATTGCTATTACAACAGCTCTGACTGGCAATAATGCCGGCATTGGTTGGGCAACGCATATTGACCGAAAAATACTCGATAATGAATTCGAGTACTAGTTTTTCGTAAAACTTTGCTCGAGGACGACTTTTTTATCGTCGCTCGTTCCCCAACTCACTGAAACAGTTGCCGTAATACAGACTTTGGGACCTGTTCCACAGGATTTGAAAGTGATAAAACGTTCGTATTTTGTCCTACAGCTGATATCGTTTGATCACTTGCAGGTCGGTAATGTCGTGTTGGTACAGGTTGATGCTGGATTACTCGGATCAATCAGCGATTGTGAATACCAACCATTTTTGTCGATACAAACACTAAAATCCGCTGCTGTCGGGAGTTTGAGCGTGTAGCCTCCAGAGTATTCTGAATTTCCACTATCGTTGTACTGTAGTACATATTTGGAATCGGGGAGCGTGCTCGGACACGATCCATAATTGAGGCCATTGGTTGTAAAAAAACAACTGTTCAAATCAGAAAGACCTGTCGGTGGGGAATATGAGCGAAGCGTGAATGTATCACGGAGATTGCCTATGCCTTCTAGTCCTTCTCGTGCGAGATTCAGAGCCAGACGCCGCTCATCCGTAATAGTTGCGAGTTTTTGACCGCTCCCCACCATGCTGTATATACCTACGATTGATACACTCAAAATCAACATCATAATCATGACTTCTACGAGAGATGAACCGTGTAGTTTTTTTGAGAAGAGTCTACCCATCGGAGAGTGCAGAAGAAGGAATTATTTCCTTTTGTGGTTTTGGTGTGACGGTTGGTGTTGGAGTAGGTGTAGGGGCGACTGTTTTTTGTGTTGTTGCGGGGAGTTTTTTGATAATAAAGAGCTGTTTGTATATCTCAACATCACTCGCATCAAAATAACGAATAGTGTAGGTGTTTATACCTTCTTCCAGGTTTCCAAACTGTTGATTGGCAAAATAATACCATGTTCCACCATTGCTCGTAAATGAATTGAGTTTAAATCCATTGATTGTCACATGGTGAGCAACACCAGGAGTTACTCGTCACTCAATTTTTACCTTTGATTCACGAGTTTCATAAAAATCAGACGAGGGAGCAATAACTCGGAAACGATTATCAATCTTGTAATTGTCTCCAGCTGCGAGCCCAGTGGTGGTTGTTGAGTTGCTGGTAGTTGCTCATGAGCCAGGAGTACTGGTATAGACCGTGATGAGTCATTTTGAGAGGATTTTACCAGCAACGTCATAGGTGCGATAGACGAGATTGTTTTCTTTGGCATTGAGTGGGACATTTGCGAGAGTAAATGTCTGTTTGACTGGGTCAACTGTTGCAGCGGTATTGTTGATAATAACTCGCGAGACTGATGCAGAGAGTATGCGACCAGAAATAGTAATAGTTTTTGTCTCGACGGTTGATTCATCTATAGGTGATTCGAAGAGTATGAGTCCTCCCGCAGCTCCAGCTGTTGTGAGAGAGCTATCTCCAGTGAGAGGATTGGTCGTACTTGTATTGCTATTCATATAGGCACTTGCTCCATTGAGTGACATCCATTCTGATGTGAGAGTTTCAGGATTGATTGGTGCTATACGGCTCTTGACGTCTTCTGCCGTGAGTGTTCTGAGCGTCGAATAATTGAGCTGTTTGCCTGCTGTTATTTCTTGTGATTCACTTCCGAGCATGATATTCGCACTTCCTTGGAGCACTGTTATAGTTGTGAAGAGGTCATTTTTGGAGACATTCATCACTGTCGTCGATGTTGGCGAGAGAGTCACTCCAATAAGATCAATAGTCATATCACCGGTATCAGCTTGGATCCAGAGGTCTTTATTTTCGAGACGGAGTTGTGTCTTGCCATCTGTTCCTTGACCGAGGTATCGTATTTTGGTACCAGTATTGAGATTGAGACTATTTTTTGCATTACTGAGAAAAAGTATCTGAGCTGTCCCATTTTTGATTTCTATTTGATCGAGAGCGACTAGAGGCGTATTGGCATTGACGTCTTTTTGACTGTTGTCTGTATCGATAATTTGTGCACTACTATTGGTGTCTGTGAGTTTGAGGCTCACAGCAGCAGTATCCAGAGAAGCATCGCTTCCTCCACTGATAAATCTCACCAAGAGGATAAGCATAATCAGTCCTATAGCCCAGACAAATATCTTTGCCCAAGGGTTTTGCCCTGATTGTTCGAATCTATCACCGCGCATAAAACATTTTTAAAAAGTAACACAAAATACGTCAAACGTATTTCAACACTTTGATAATAATAAACACGATGGAATCGACAAGCATTTTGTCTCTTTCTGAAAGACAAAACCTCTTTTTTATCTTTACATTTTTCCGAGAATCTTTCTCGTAATATTTTCTCTGTCTTGCCAGTTATTACTGATTTTTACATGGAGTTCGAGGTAGACTTTTTTTTCGAATAAATCCTGCAACTCGATTCTGGCTGCTGATCCGAGTTCTTTGATTTTGTCACCGTGATTTCCAACTAAGATTTTTTTCTGTGATTCAGTTGAACAATAGATATAGGCGAGTACTCGAACGAGCTTTCACTTGTCTTCAAGCTGCTCTACTTCGACATAGGTATGGTGAGGGACCTCTTCGTAGGTTGTTTGAAATATTTTTTCACGAATTATCTCACTCACTCGAGTGTACACGTCTTGGTCTGTGACATCTGTATCGGGATAGAGTAGCGGTCATTCGGGGAGTAACTTTCAGAGTGTTTGAACCAGCTCGTCGATTCATTCTTTGGTAATATTTGAGACGAAGAGTGCATCATCGGGAAATCTGACTCGAGCTGATTTTTTGAGCAAGTCTGCTTTGGTAACAATAGTGACGACGGGTTTGTCGGTTTCTGCTACAATTCGATCAATCGCCTCTTCTTCGGGTCATTTGGTTCGTGCGCCGTCTATGACACGCAGTATGATATCTGTATCCATGAGTGCATTTTTGGTCACCCAGTTGATGGATTGGTTCCATTTTTGGCTGCTCCCATGGAGGCCGGGGACGTCCTGGAAAATAATCTGATATTCAGGAGTTGTATGGATACCACGGATGAGTCGTCGTGTTGTTTGTGGAACTGAAGAGACGGCGCTGATTTTGTCATCGATTACTGCATTGACTAGACTGGATTTCCCAGCACTTGGTCGCCCGAGGAGTGTCACGTAGCCGACGTGTCGTTGTTTTGTCATGCTTGTATCATAGAGATTTTTGATAAAAGGCGAGTTTTTTCATTCTCAATACGATTTTTGTTATAAATATCATCTACAGAATGCCAAATAAATTGTATTGCGCTTCCTTTGTTTTTTGTTAGTATGCTTTTGATCGAAATTTCCGAACCTCCGAGATGCTCCTGTTTTTTTTGAGATTGTGTTTGAAGAATTATGTGAGAATTTCCAGCATCTGAATACCTTAGTTATTATTGTTTCCTGCGACATCTCTCGAGAGAGTGAAAAATCATCATTTTAGTTTCTTATTTCCATTTTATGTTTTCGTTTTGAAGCCTTGTTATAGGCTTGCTCATCGGTGTATGAGCATTTTATCTGTATATATCTCTCCAGAAAAAACAGTGAGGTGTTCGGGCTGATGAAATCGTCAATGCTGCTGAAAAGGAGGCCAATGATATCCGTCGTCGTGCTGACCAGGACGGGCAAAAAATCATGGATGATGCCCGTAAGCAGGCTAAAGAAGACAGAGATAGGGCAGCAGAAATAGAAAAAAAAGCTATCGATATCGAGAAGCGTCTCGAACAAAAAGAGACAAAACTCGATCAAAAACTCGATGAGCTCGTCAAAAAAACTGAGGAGCTCAATACTGCTAAGGAAAGCCTTGCTCGGGAAGAAGAACTCCTCGGAAAGAAGAAAGATGAAATTGCCAAGAAACTCGCAGAAATCGCTGGTCTCTCAAAAGAAGAAGCACAGAAAAAATTATTCGCTCAACTCGAAGAGCAATATGAGTGAGATTTTATCAAACATATCGAAAAGAAAAAAACAGAACTTCGTCTCCGAGAAGAAGAAATCTGTCGTGAAATCCTCGTCAACTCTATGCAACAGTATGCTGGCGCGGTGACTGCTGAGACAACACAGACAACTATTGAGCTCGAGAGTGATGATCTCAAAGGTCGCATCATCGGTAAAGAAGGTCGTAATATCACAACATTTGAAAAAGAAACAGGCGTTTCTATCATCATCGATGACACACCAAATACGATTTTTATCTCGAGTTTTGACCTCTTCCGTCGCTATGTCGCAAAGAAGTCTCTCGAAGACCTCCTCTCAGATAAAAGAATCCAACCAGCTCGCATAGAAGAAATCGTTCAAAACAATCAAAAAGATGCTGAAAAACTCCTCCTCAAACTCGGAGAACAAGTCCTCTCAGAAATGGGTATCACTGGTTTCCCAGACGAAGTAGTGAGTCTCATCGGTAAGCTCCGATTCCGTACGAGCTTTGGACAGAACATCCTCAAACACTCACAAGAAGTAGCTTACATCGCTGAATCTATCGCGAAACAGGTGGGAGCAGACTCTGATATCGCTCTCAAAGGAGGTATGCTCCATGATATTGGTAAAGCTCTCGATCATGATATCGAGTGAACTCACCCAGAAATCGGAGGGAAAATCCTCCGCAAATATGGCTTTGATGAAAAACTCATCAATCTGACAGAGGCTCACCATGGTGCCGTACCAGCGACGTGTATCGAGACAGGTATTATCATGATCGCTGATGCTATCAGTGCTGTCCGTCCTGGTGCTCGACGTGCCAATGTCGAAGAATATATCAAACGTATGAAGGATATGGAGACGCTCGTTCTCAGCTTTGCTGGTGTCGAAAAAGCCTATGCTCTCTCAGCTGGTCGAGAAGTCCGTGTCTTCGTCGATGCTCGTAAAACATCAGATATGGAGGCAGAGAAACTGGCACGTGTTATCGTCGTCGGCATCCAAGATAATCTCCAGTATCCAGGCGAGGTAAAAGTCATGGTCAGCCGTGAAAATCGCTATATCGAATACGCGAGATAGTTATCTTAAAAAATAATTTGCTTTTAGTAATAATGAGTCCATAATTCATATTATGAACTCAAGTTATGAAGGCGTAATTGGTATTCGTAGTCATGGTGGTGTTCCATTACGAGACAATCCTGACATTACTGGCTCTTTGCATGAGTTGATGTTTTGTGTCCAATGAGGTGTAGAAGAAATTCATCTGAATGATTGTGGCCTGCATCAAGGCAAAGAAAAAAATACAATTCGTGATTTAACTCCACAG
Organism: uncultured Candidatus Peribacteria bacterium; assembly: GCA_964544625.1. Classification (GTDB taxonomy): domain Bacteria; phylum Patescibacteriota; class Gracilibacteria; order BD1-5; family JAGOOR01; genus JAGOOR01. The sequence continues at coordinate 7,987 of CAZJBQ010000009.1, forward strand.
GTTCTCAGTGCAAAAACTCTCTGATTGACACATCTCCATGCTGACCACGGGGCTGCTATACCAGATTTTTTTCGTCAGAGAGATGAAGCAAAAATTCATACTCCAATCTCTATTGTTACATCTCCTGACTCACGGAGACTTTAT
>CAZJBQ010000009.1:8140-10728 GCA_964544625.1 uncultured Candidatus Peribacteria bacterium
TATCCGCCTGTTGCATTTCAGGGGGCATTTATTCATGATCAAGAACAGCAATATAAATCTCGGATTATTTCTGAGACCCATCAATCTTTCATAGCTGCTCTGGCACAATGGAGAGAGAGTTTTAGTTGACCTAAGGTTTTTGATAGGCACAAGCGTCATAGAAGCAATCATAAAAAAGCTGATTTTACAAAAAACGAAGCAGTAAGGCATGCTATTCTCCAAGAAAGTAATCGAGAAATGGGGGAGCAATTATTTCTTTCTAGAATCAGTATGGTTTTTGGTAATAAAAAATCTCCTTTTTTCGATGTAGAAATAGTGGGTCTAGTTAGTGCCCTTTTGTCACAATTTGAAGACGAGAATAAACGTACGCGAAATGCTATTTTTACGCTTCTTTCAAAAAAACTTCATGATTATTTTACCACAAAACGGAATGATTTACCCCCGTCTATTTCTGAGTATGTCAAAGCATCACTCGCTCATTTTATTGATGTTCAAAATGGTTCCGATGGAAACGCATACACTCACCGTGTCAATGATGCGCTGTCTATTGATATGTACCCTACAGCCCATGTATTGGGTTCCCAAGCGTTTCTCTATAGAGTAAAACTTGTCTCAGGACGTGTCGTAAAAATACTCATGAGTGGTGATGTGGGGAGGTATGAAAATAACCCTCTCGGTTCTCCTATTTGGCCAAAAGAAGATATCGATATCATGTATATGGAGGGTACGTATGGTACCCAGAATCACCCAGATCGTGTGACAGAGATATCAGCTTTGGTAGATTTTTTAAATGAAAGAATTGCTAAAAAATGAGACATATTGATTCCGGTTTTTCAAATTCAGAAATTGCAAGATGTGTGTCTTTTGTTGTACGGACTTTGGAAGGAAGGACGACTAGACAAGAATGTGAGATTTTTTGTGAGCGGTTCCCTCGTTGATATCTTGAACATAGAATATGCAAAACATCCTGCTTATAGAGAAGCTCTCGAATCTCATCTTTTTACCTCTCTCGATACAAAAACTAGGCAGAATATTATTGCTGGCAAAAAATCGTCTTTTTCGCGTATTAATATAGCGGTTGGTGGTTCCCTTCAGGAACAATCTTCTGCTGGGAAGATGGTTCAATATTATAATGGTCCTGATGATGCTGTGGTTCTGACGGGTTACCAATTTCCTGGCACTATTGGCCATGGTCTTTCTCTTGGTATGGATTCAGGTGTGTCAATGGAAACAGATATTTGTCATGTATTTCAACTCAAATCATTCTCTGGTCATGCCGGTCATGATGATCTTGTGCGCATTGTTGGAGAGGTGGGTGCTAAAAAAGTAGTCCTTGTTCATGGTGAACCCACGAGATTAGACTGATTGCAGAACATTTTATCCCAGAAACATCCAGATAAAAAAATCGTCGTTGCTGAACGTGGTGTAATAGAGACAATAGATTAATTTACTTTGAGTTTACATCTTTTCTGTGTTGCATATACTAGCTCTATATGTACCCAGAACTCTATAATTTCTCCATAGGAGATTCGACTATCCCCATCATGACTTTTGGTGTCTGTTTGACACTCGCATTTGCTCTATTTTACTGGATGCTCTATCGACTTGGTAAGAAATATCAGATTAATACTGCATTTTTTACGGTAAATCTGTTATCATTTTTCCTGGTGACTTTTTTTACAGCAAGACTTCTTCATGTCTTCCTCTACTTAGGTATACCGACCAAGTCGGCTTTTTTAACAGACTATCCGTTTTGGAGTTTTTTACTCACCCCCGATTTTTATTTTAGTTTTGGAGGCGCTCTTGTTGGATTTTTGGCTATGTTTTACTATCGCTTCATGGAACGAGATGTTGCTGACCGTGATGATGCTCTCGATATAACCGTTATTTCTGGTCTATTTGCTTCTATTGTGGGCTATATTGGAGCTTTTTTTGGAGGTCAGACATATGGTATCAAGAGCGAAGGATTGTTTTCAGTGGATTACTATAATAACTTTATATTAGCCGATTTCCCACGTTTCCCTCTGGCGATTTTCTATGCATTTTTTCTCATTTTTATATTCTCTTTTTGTTACATCATAAAAAAACTCCGTCCTGAGCGAGGTCTCGCTGCGGGAGTGGGTGCACTTTTGTTTGGTATTATGTGGTTTATCGGTGAATGGTGGAATGATGCTTCAGCTGATAATTTTGCTTATTTGTTTGGTCTTTTGACGGATTGGAAGCTCTTTAATTTTAATCAATTGCTCTCTGTCTGCTTTATCTGCTGGGGTTCTTGGAAAGTAGCGACGATTATCCCGAGTCCTATATCAGATTGGATATTATGAGTTGCTGATCGCTTCTTTGATTGGTATGAACCTCTCGAAAAACATGTACAAAAAACTATCAAGAAACTCCGTAAAAAATGGTTTAAATAATTAGAAATCTTTTCTGAAATTTGGCAACTAGTTTCAGGATGTTATTTGATCCTCTGTAATTGATTCTCAAAAAATAATCTGATAGAGTGGAGCATATGTCTCCTACTATTACTTCACCTGCGCCAACTCGTTTTTCACCAAAAAAAATTGGACACAGAGATGCACCAAAAAAGC
>CAZJBQ010000009.1:10738-24023 GCA_964544625.1 uncultured Candidatus Peribacteria bacterium
CACAAACGACTCATAACGATAAGCCTTTTTTCTCAAAGGATGTCCGACCCGGTACCCTGATTGTCGTCGAATGACAAGACGGCTCTGGTAAATCAACCCAAGTAAAAATCCTCCAGAAACTCTTGGAATCCAATGGTTTTTTTGTTCATTTCACGGAATGGAACAGTAATCCTAAAGTGAAGCCACTGACTAAAAAACTTAAGACGGCAGATTTATCACTCCCGCCAACTGTCTTTGATATGGTGCATGCCGCTGATCTCATGGAGCGGTATGTGACAGAAATTCAAGGCATGCTCAAGGCTGGTATTATCGTCCTCTGTGATAGATATATCTATACGGCTCTCGCTCGTGGCTATGCTCGAGGTCTAGAAATAGAACATCTCAGACACTTCTACGATCAGTATTTCCCAATTCCAGATATGACATTTTATTTCCGTCTCCCAGTCGAAGCTGGCATGAAGCGTGCAGCTGGTCGCTCGGAACTCAAGCATTATGAAGCTGGTATGGATATGGCATTTTCAGAAAATATTCTCCACAACTTCCATGCTTTTCAGACTCGTGTTGTCGATGCGTATGATAGACTCGCACAGTCAGAAAATATGTATGTCCTCAATGCATTGAAACCAGTCTATGAGACCACTCCAGAGATGCGCTCTCTGGTAAGCGATTATTTCACTCGAAAATATGGTATAGGACTTATATCTGGACTCTAAAACATCTATGAAACCAAATTATTCTCGCATTTCTGATTTCCCTGGTCGTCTCATCATCCTCGAATGATCTGATGGCTCTGGTAAATCAACTCAAGCTAAAAAACTCAAAAAACGTCTCAAAGAAGATGGGAAAATAGCTGTCATTGTTTCATGGAAAGATGCTCCACATTTTCGTGAATACTTCGAACAACATGACACTAAAAAAGCTGGTGAAGCGGCGAGTCCTGAGGCGCATCTCTTTCTCCAAGTAGCTGATTTGCTCTATCAAATTGAGCGCAAAGTCGTCCCAAATCTCCTCAAAGGTCATACTGTTATTATGGATAGAAGTGTGCCAACTATTGTTATCCGTGGTCTCAATCTCGGTCATACTATCGAACAGCTCGAGCGAGGATTACTCTGGTTTACTCACACTATTTATCGTGATCTTTTTGCCAAAGCGACCACTATTTTTCTCTCGGTCAGTGCCAAAAAATCTCTCGAACGCATAACAAAACGTGGTAAAAAAGAGGGCGCTGAAACTGGTGAGGGAACATTGCTCTCACTTCAGATGCTCCAAAATCTCACCTATATGCCTGATGGCGAAAAGCTCACTAAATGAGCAAAACGTCGTCTCGTCGAGAAACTCCAAGAAACATATATCACTTCTTACAAACATTATTTCACTCATCACAAAGCACTCATTATCGATGCGAATCAAAATAAAAAAGATGTCTCCAATGATATTTTTCGAGCACTTTTTCATGAAACTGTTCGATTTCCAAAGAATAAAATAGGGAAGTAATTTCTCATTATGGTATTCCAAAAAACTCTCCCAAATTTGGGAGAGTTTTTTGTTACTGAGCTATTGATTCATGCAGTAGTTGGGTTCTTAATATACCTTGCAGACAGCTATCTGCTAGGTTATTCATTTTCCTGATGAAGCTTCAGTCAGGATCAAGCTGATGTATGAGATTTCTAAATCTATCGGCTTCTTTAATAATCCTAGACTTGTCCCATCAGAGAGAATTTCCGATGATTTTGGCTGAAAGCTCTGGGTTGCCACTCCAAACTCTCGATAATCCTGCTATCATAATCTTTTCACTGATAGGAAATGGAAATTGATGAATAGAGAGTCATAATTTTTTTGTTTCCATTGCAATATTTTCGAGCCATTCCCATGCAGCTATATGTCGTTTTACTTGCGATGTCTCCATTATTGTATCATGCTGACTGAAAGCAATATTCTCATTTGGTTTCATGGCCAATGATTGAGTTAATATCCGAGCAAAATTATGTCATCGGGATTCTCTTTCCCACGGCATAACCAGCATCTCAGAGACGGCTCGTGCTGTTTTTTCGGGTTTGCAGAGGGGATGGAGACTGCATATATCTACTCATCAGATATGCAAGAGGGTGAGTATTTTTTCTACACTTTTTTTGGTTGAGCATATCTCGAGCAATACTTTTCCCGGGAAAACCATTTCTGCAAATCCAGGTTGACTGTGTATCCTTCACATCTCTTCCATTGCTTCTTCACCAGCTGCATGAATTATGATTTCTGATGTTGCTAAGGCCGCGTTTTTACGGCCAGGAAAATCATCTTTCTCTACTATTTGTATATTTTGGAATGGAGGGCTTCCTTCCTTGAGTGATTGTACAATTGTCTTGCCCCACTGTCCATTTCCTCCTATAACGACTATCGGTGTCTTATTGTTTTCTTTTTTCATACTAAAATTAAATTAAAATAAATAAAAACCTCTCGACCTGCCTGCCGGTAGGCGGGAAGACTCGAGAGGTTTGGTTGTGTCCGACTGACCTATGTTATGGACAATACGAAACATCCTTTCTCCCGAGGAAAAAGTAGTAATAGTAGCGAGCTATGTGTAGTGTTGTTAGCATAATTCTTCTTTTTGAGGTATTTTTTCGGTGCGTATTTTTGCCAAAAGTTCTCGAGACTTTTCATCTCTCGGTAACCGTGAAGTTATCAGCAAGAGCGAATAGAGAGGACTCACTCCCGGGATAGTTTTTGCTTTGTCCCATTCATGAATATTGACTCCTAAATTTCCGAGGAGAGTTGTCGCTTCTCATAGTTGTCCGGGTTGATCTGACAAAATCACGCTGAGTATTTCGATATCGCTCGGAGGTAAATGGATAACGTCTGAAACGCTTTCTTTTGTAGCAATGACCACAAATTTTGTTGCGTTATCGGCAGGACTAATGTTTTCTTGTACTACTTCATATTGCTCTCTCAGGAGAGGATTTCATCTGATAGCTCCTGCAGAGCAAATCGCGGCATCGTCGCCAGACTCTATCATTTCCAGAGCCCCTATTGTGCTCTTGCTTTCATTGAACTCATGACCAGGATGAGTTGTATCGAGGATGATTCTGCTCTGATTATATGCTTGAGAATGAGAAAATATTCTGCGTATCTTATTTCATACATGTTCTTTTTTTTGGACGATTGCACATGGTCGAGCGGAAGGATGTGTGAACCCGCGATGACGAGTTTTTCTCTGTATTGTTCGAGAGCCCCCCAGGACTCATTCACCGAACCTCAGTAAGGATTTGAGACGGGGACGATTCCTACACCATTATGCTGAATAACGGATGTTACAATTTGTGAATTTGAGGGTATGAATATCGGTGTAGAGTTGGGAAGTATCTGGCGGCGAGTTTGATCTCCGTAGCTGCCGGGAGATCAGAGAGTAAAAATTGATAACTGCATAAAAATTATAATAAAAATATTGGACGACTTCTGGAGTAACCATATATGCCATAAACATATAGAGCGTGTTATACCAACCCCTGAGAGAGGCATAGATATACGTCGCACCTCGGCAAATAGATGCCGCGATGTAACCACAGATGTGACAATATTTTTTATTCATAATTTTTTATGGTGTTCCGATTATTTCTTGTTGTATTCTGACCGAGATATCGTGAATGAGATTATAGAGTTTTCGGACTTCTTCACGGGCATATTCTGGTGCATGAGATTGTGCTCTTGCTATCACTACTTCGTATCTTTCTTTGTCTACCACTACATCTAGTTTTGTTGCTTTTTTGTTTTCTCAGACTTCTCGTGAGAGAGCCATTCGCTGATTTAATAGTGCCCATGTTTTAGCTGAAAAATGAAGTTGCAAGGTACAAATTTGTGCTATTTCATCTTTTGTAATATCAGCTGATTCGGGATTTTCCTCATTGATTCCTTCATCAAAAAGAGAGGCTACAATTTGTTGATCGAGAGCATCAATATCTTTGCGGATGTCAGAGAGTTCTCGAGGCATAGTATTAGATTTTATCAGCGAGTTCCATCACAAATGCGCGCGTATTTTCTTTTCCAATACAAGGATCTGTGAGAGATTTTCCATGAATAATTGTTCACTTTCCGTCTTGTCTTCAGTCATGGAGATAACTCTCTACCATAAACCCTTTCATGATGAGTCTCATCTCAGGAAAATCCCGTAACATTTGCATGACTTCTCTCATGATTTCTATTTGTTTTTCTGGTTTTTTACCAGAGTTATCGTGATTTGTATCGACGAGTAATTTTGGATTGAGGAGTTTTACTTTTTCTGCGAATCTTAAAACCTTTTTCACGCTTTCAATATTATAATTTGATTGTACGTCTCACTCAAAATTACTTCCGCGCAGTATTGCATGGGCATATGGATTTCCATTACCGTGATAGGTCCTTCCGTTGGCTAAAGTATAGTCGCTTGGACCCTGTGCAGCCATAATAGAATTTACCATGAGAAGTAAATCGCCACTTTCAGGATTTTTGAACCCTACTGGCATAGGAGCTCATGAAGCCACTTCTCGGTGATATTGGTTGGTAGTACTTCTCGCGCCTACTGCTATATAGCTGAGTAAATCTTCCATGTGTCCCATCATCTGAGGATGAAGCATTTCGTCTGCTAAAGGAATGCCTAGATCTAATAATTCTACTGCGATTTTTCTTGCCTCGCGGAGTCATTTATCAATATCTACTGGTTCCCCTGGTGCGCCTTGTTGTAATCCTTTCCAACCACCAATAGTACGAGGCTTACCAGTGTAAAATCTCATCACGAGTAATATTTTCTCTCTTACTTCTTCTTGGAGTTTAGCCAAGAATTCTCCATATTCTTTAAGAGAATCTTGAAAATCTGCAGAACATGGACCGATAATAAGCATTTGTCGGTCTTCACCATCAAGTATATTTTGTATAGCTTCTGCCCCTTCTTTCTGAGCTGTAATTCATCTCGGAGTTACAGGTATATCGCTTTTGACTTCATCTGGTGTTGAGAGAAATCATGTCTTTAAATGTGAACTCATAAAATAAAAATAAAAAAATAAAAACCCTTCGCGGTGCGAAGGGTTGAAAAGTGTAGTTGATACGACAAATTAGCCTTCGCAGTTCGAAAGTGTAAAGAAGTAGAAGAAATAATTTGTACGTGTCATAAGATGGTATTATGGGTATTTTTTTCAAAAGGCAAATTTTTCCTATTCACTCTGAGACTTTCTCTCTATAATCACGACATATGTCTGCACTTCTCATCATCATCTGACTCGTTCTCTTCGAAGTCGTTAGTTCTATCGATAACGCTGTTATCAATGCTCAAGTTCTGGGCACTGTCTCTGCTCGTGCGAGACGATGGTTCCTCCTCTGGGGTATGGTATTTGCTGTCTTTATGGTTCGTGGTTTGTTGCCTTGGGTCATCATCTGGGCGACGAATCCAACGCTTGGTCCATGGGAAGCATTTATGGCTTCTTTTAGTGGCGATCCTCATGTAGTCGAATCAATCGAAAAATCTGCTCCTATACTGCTCATGGGCGGTTGAGTATTTCTCGTATTTCTCTTTTTTCATTGGTTGTTTATGGAAGAGAAATCCTATTCATTTTGATTTGAAAAATGGTTTCACAAACATGACATCTGGTTTTTTGCGGTTGTATCTATTCTTCTCTCCGTGATTGTATGGGAAGCGAATATGCTGAATCCAATGATAGCATTTTCTGCGGTTGTTGGATCATCAGCATTTTTTATCGCTCATGGCTTCAAAGAAAATGCAGAAAAAAAAGAGAAAGAACTGACGTCAGGAGGGAAGATGACCGACATCAGCAAAATCATGTATCTCGAGGTCATTGATATGACATTTTCGATTGATGGAGTTCTCGGAGCTTTTGCTTTTACGCTCTCTGTGCCACTCATCCTCCTCGGTAATGGTATTGGCGCTTTCGTTGTCCGAGAGCTCACACTTCATAATATCGAACGTGTCAAAAAATATATCTACCTCAAAAACGGTGCGATGTACTCTATAGGCATCCTCGGAACAGTTATGGTGCTCCATAGTTTCTGAGCACATATTCCAGAATGGTTTAGCCCTGTTTCGACTATGATTATTGTTGGATACTTTTTTTGGATTTCTGTGAGAGCCGCACAGAAAAAGAGTTAGAGCATATCTTTGTACTCTCTTGTCAAGATTTTTCTCGTCATTTTGCTTTTAAAATAGGGGTTAAATGGTTATATTGGACGGGATTAAAATTTCTCCTATGAACAAAGGTTCTTTTTTGGCTCTTCGTCTCGCGAGTTGTGCTGTTATTTTGTGCACATCTTTTTTGTATACTTTTTCTTTTGCACAAAGTACCTCCGAATGGCAGGATGTAGACATAAACAATAATGCTCCGTTTGATGCTACTTGTGAGTATCGTTTTAAAATCAACACGACTGTTAATGCTGGCGGCCCTCCGGGAGAGTATTGGCTCTATGCTAACTCTGTTCATCCTCAAAATATCGTTTATATCTCACACATGGGTGAGATTTCTCATGTTAATGCAGACTCGAAAACAATTTATCGCGTGAATGGCACACCTATTACCTACATCACTATACAATCCTTTCAAAAGCGCTGTGATACTTCGTGGACTACAATTGATTTAGCGAGTACAGGCACATTTGATCCTAATTCAGAATATCGATTTAGAACAAATGCTGCTTCTGTATGACTCGGGATATCAGATTGAGATTATTGGTCTTACTCAAATGCTGTTGAACCAAATAGTATCGTTTATGTACCCCATAATAGTCAAACATCTCACATCAATGCAGATTCAAAAAATACATATCGTGTAAATGGCGCTCCGCTCGTCACTGTTTTACAGATACAAAAACGTATTACCACAAGTCCATGGAATGATATACCGCTTGATTCTTCTGTGCCATTTAACTTACAGTGTGAGTACCGTTTCGTGGCTGGTAATTATACACATATGATCAATAGTGTTGGGACTCAGAGTATCATATATGTTTCCCATAATCAGACATCTCACATCAATGCAGATTCAAAAAATACATATCGTGTCGATGGATCGGCACTCTTTGGCGTTACAAAAATTCAGGAGCGATGCCAAGCAGTTACCACGGTGTCTACTTGTTCGAGTGGTCAATATTTCTGTCTTTCAGAAAATACATGTAAACCGGCAGGACAGGCATGCTCGGTTACAACATGTAATAATAATAACACCTGTGAACCAGGGGAATCATGTAACTGCGGTGATTGTACCAATGGTGGAGCTGATGATCAGGATAGATGTGGAGGTGGTACCTCTGGTAAATTAGTTTGTACACGTGATCGTGATAACTCGACTACTCCATGAGTTTTTGACTCTGTTACGGCACAAGAAAATTTTAACACGGTCAATAATAAGCTCGCGACGTATCTCGCACAACCAGGTAATCTCAATATCGCTGCTGGTGAGTTTGGCCCTGTTTGAGCGGAACTCCAAATCACGCAAGATACACGTCTCGATTTCGCAGCTTCATTTACGCGAGAAGAAGCATGGACACGACTAAAAGAACTCATCTCACTCCCATCATCGGCCCAAGTCCTCTGGTTCAATTCTTCTATAAAATACGAAAATGATGCAAGCGGTGATAATGAACGATATCTCTATTCGTATGTTATCAAGCAGACATCAGGCGTTCAAAAACAAATCATTTTTGCTACAGAATATCTCCCTGCTTACGGCTGGAGAAAAGTATATCTCATAGGCAAAGATTTCCCACTCAGCACCGTGACTTCTGGAGCTGAAGTGTGTCAGAATTTCACCAACCCTGTTCTTTTTTGAAATCCTCTTGCTCTTGGTAGCCCTTCTGTTGGCTCTGCTGGAGCGACTCCATTTTGTCTCGCACAGGGTTTCAGAGGTACGGCGACTGTGGTATCTACGAGTTTTTTGAATGGATGGCTCACGCTCTGGAAAGCAGATAATACTGGCTGGATTCCGAATCAAAATGGTGATAAAATCACTGAAATTCGATGTTGTGGTATACCGAGTAATACCTCTTCGACACCGGTCCAAGTAGGTGCCTGTTGTCCATCTGGTTCTCAGTGGGATTCGAGTGAAGGAAAATGTATGAGTGCTTGTGAACCTACCATGACACTCAAGACAGGATCACAACTGACGACTGTCAAAAATCCACAAGGTGAAGCTTTCTCTACAAATGCTACGTGTGCAAGTAAAAATATCTCACTCTCACCATGTCATCTCACTATGGGGGTAGTCGCGGATGGTACATCTCCGAGTGGCAATAAACTCTACAGGTGGCCCAAAACTGCTTCATGACTCAGCAAAGACTACAATCTCGTGGAGATCAATGGTCAGTGTTGGTTTGCGGATAATCTCGAAGAAAAACCATCAAATGTTCCTAGTTCAGGGGGTAATGATAATTTTTCTCCACATGATTTTTATGGTTTTTATGATTATACAATTCCAGGAGGCACACCCCTGAATCGACCAGAAGGATACCTCTATCAGATGGATGCTGCGAACAATATGGTTGCTCCTGGAGGTGCTCCAGCAGACCGACAACAAGGTGTATGTCCGACAGGATGGCATATAGCGACGGATTGTGAATTTCAATACGTCGAACATAGCCTCGGTATGACAGTTGCTTCTCAGCAAGCTGTTGGTGCTCGGGATTCTCTCGGTGTGGATACTAAATTGAAGGTATGATGATCTTCGGGATTTGATTTCTCACTCTCTGGTAATCGCCGATTCAATACCGGATTTATCAATGGTGGCTCTGAATGACATCTCTGGTCGAGCGAGTGTCTGACAACATGATGCTTCAAACGTATCATGAATAATACCACAGGAAATATAGCACGTATTCAGGGTGACGGAGGTACTTATGATTCATCTCATCATGCCTCTGGTTCTATCCGTTGTGTCAAAGACGGATCAACGACTCCTGTGAATATGTGCCCTGTCGCTGGTTGTGCCGAGGGACAATATTATTGTCACGCCGAATCAGTGTGTAAGCCTGCGAACCAATCATGTGGTACTCTCACATGTAACGTGAATGGTGTCTGTGATGAGTATGAATCATGTAATTGTAGTGATTGTAATGGTCAGACTGATCACTGTATGAGCCAATCAGGAACACAACTTGTCTGTGCAAAAGATATAGCCCAGGCATGTTACACTGATAAATTTCCATATTGTCTTTCGGCATGTTTAGATGGTTACAAGTTTGATCTATCAACAGGGAAGTGTCTCTTAAGCTCCTCTCCTGATATTCCATATTCTAAAACACTCACACTTTCTGGCACCTCAGGAAACAACAATCATCTTTTTGAAAAAATAGCAACTCTCCCTCCAGGAGAATATACATTTAGTGGTTCCGGTACAAGCTATAATGATGGAGGTGGGGGAACAAATATGGTTTTTTTCTCAGAGAAAGATATTAACCTGAGTAATCCAGATAATATAGGGCTTCCTCCTGACGGTTTTGATAGAACGAAATACTGAGCAGCTACAGGCGCTTGCCCAGAGGTTGTCTATTACCAATGACCAAACGATCCATATATTGTTTATGCTGTGAAACGATGTGGTTATGAGACAAAACAGTGGATTATTCCTGCTGGTACAAAAGTAGTGTCTCAAAAAAATATTTATCTCTACCGTTACCTGAGTCAATCTGCTGTAGCAGGCACTATTAATATAAATGGTTTTTCGAAGGGGGTACAAAGTACTCCTGATGTTAATCCGTATACCACTGAAACTGACGGAAGTCGTCTCTACGACAATCCTCGTAAAAATGGCAATCCCATCACTGCCAAACAAAAGAAGGCGATATCAAGTGCTGATGCATTTTGTCGTGAACAATGACTATACCTGGCGACTATTGTTTCTCAGACAGCATATACGGGTACTGCAGCTATCTGGGATACAAATTGGTCCACTATTTCTACCAATGCTGTGATCACGAAGCTCAGATGTTCTGTCACAAAAAACGAAGCAGAAACTTCGTGAATCAAAGTGTACACAAATACTATTGCTCGGTTTGGTTGACGATACACGGGTACCTATGATGATTTTAGAAATACCGATACCAATGGTGTAGTGAGTGTGTGTTCTAACGTAGGATATGATGCTGGAATTGCAAATTCTGGTCTTGCACCATTTAATGACTGACAAGTAGCAGGAGTCAACTATAAATGTAACGATTGAGCTGCTCCAACCAGACATTTTCATAATGGTTCGCCAATTGACAATAATGGTGGAGGCGGGAGCGGTTGGTGTGCATCGACATCAGTCGAATGGGTACTTTGTAAACCAAAAGAGATAAGTATATCAATGATATCATCACCTCTTGCTCCGGCTCTTTCTACTCAAAAAGGCGCCTGTTGTCCTGCATGATCAGACTGGGATTCATCCAAAAATCTCTGTATACCGAGAAATTGTCTCACTGGCCAATACTGGTGTCCACTCACGAATGCTTGTATCGCATCAGGGACATCATGTGGTGACAATACAGATGGTACAGGTGGTAATCAATGTGATAATGATAATATTTGTGATCTCACAGAGGGTTGTGGCTGTAGTGACTGTCATGGTAAGCAAGATAAATGTAGTGAGGGAAATTTTTGTCAGTATGGTGGTGACGGTACACAACAAAATAGTCAGTGTGTCTCGGGGTGTCCTACAGGTACATACTACTGTACTCAAGCTCAGAGCTGTATCGCTACTGGTATTCGTTGTGATACTGGGTGTGCTGTCGGTCAGTATTGGTGTCCTCTCACACAGAGCTGTCTCATCTCTGGTACTTCGTGTGGTGACAATACAGTAGGTGCTGGAGGTAATCAGTGTAATACCAATGGTGTCTGTGACATGAATGAAGGCTGTGGCTGTAGCGACTGTAGTGGCAAACAAGATCATTGTCAGGCTGGGCTTATCTGCCAACACAATGCTTCTGCTCCAAAACAGAGCCAATGTATTGCTGATCCGGTAGGTTGCCCTGTTGGTACCTATTTCTGTAGTATTTCTAACAAATGTGTAGCACGAGGTACTGTCTGTGGTACAGGGAGTGATACAGGCAATGGTACGACATGTAATAACAATGCCACTTGTGATGCCAACGAGAGCTGTGATTGTCGTGATTGTCATGGCAAACAAGATAAATGTGCGACAGGACTCATATGTGATTTTGTCGCTACTGATATCAAACAGAGCCAGTGTGTCGCTAATACGACGAATGCGTGTAATGCCAATGCTGTCTGTGATGCCAACGAGAGCTGTGATTGTATCGATTGTCTGGGACAGAGGGATCATTGTGCTCTTGGTAATTTTTGTAGCTATGGTGGACTCACGACACCAGCACAGAGTCAGTGTATAGGAGGCTGTCCTGCGGGTACGTATTTTCAGACGCAGTGCCAGATGTGTGTGACTCCAGGAGCTACTGTATGCCCGGGCACCAATACTGCTATCAATCTCGCTCCTACTCCCGCCGTTTGTAATAACAATGGTACCTGTGATGCCACAGAGAGTTGTCAATGTGTGGATTGTACAAATGGTGGTACAGATGACAAAGATACATGTGGTATCATAGGCGGTGTCCAAGCTCTCTGTAGTGATGACAAGCCAACTGATGGAAAACCGGGTGCCTGCTGTATACCTCCATCGACCTGGAACACTGCCACTGGTACTTGTATGGAATGTACCAACACTCAAGCTCCATCTGAACTCAAAGCAGGTGTCGATCAACCATACATCAGTTGCACAGGTAATGGAGATACAACTCAGACACACTTCAGATATCGTATCACCAAAACATCAGGTACTCCAACAGCTGATGTATACACTTCAACTACTCCATCTCCAGTCGGTACTCAACTCCTCCACACTGCTACACCATTCACAGAATGAACCTACAAAGTAGAGTGTTTCTATGGTACAGCGTCAAATGTTCCAACTGATACTCTCGCCACTCCACATACTTGTACGAAGAGTATTCAGGTCAAAACAGGAAATGTACAATGATGTGATACTCTCATTACTCACAAGGATAGTCTCCTCACCTCTGTTCTCCATGACGCCAATCCATTTAGTGCTTCTTCTCGATGTGTCAGTCGTATACTCGATACTTCTTTTTCTCAACCATTTAGACTCTTCTACGGCAGTGAGCCTCATATAGCACTTGAATACGATAACGTCTTTGCCATGTTGGAAATAGTGTGACTTTCTGTTCCGAATTTCCGATCATTTACAGCAGGTAATACTGATATACGATGTGCTGTGAAAGTCGGTGGTGGATATTCGACGAATAATGCTTGTTTCAAAACAGCGTGTGTTGGAGGTTCATGTTCTCTTCCACAGACATTCTCCGTCGTAAACTCTGCGAATCATACCTGTACAACAGACGACAAATCACTCTATGATATAGGTTGTAATCCACTCGCTGATCAAACTACCAAAGATGCTTGTGCAAAATGGTTCTCTGATGCCTTTGCAAAAAATACTTCTTGAACTAACACATTCACTACACACTTTACTTTCGGTTGAGCACATACACCTATTAGTTGTACCAAATATCCTCCAGGAGCACTCCCAGGTGGACTCAATATGTATGCCAACTTTGTCTGTAAGGCTCTCCTCCCAAATGGAGAAGAAGTAGAAATCTATGGTGCAGAAGACAATGGCACGCCTATCAAGGCTCTCCAGACAACAGCGTATACGACGAAGAAAGATAACCAAGTACCAAATCTCCAACCAGTTGCTTATTATTCATCAGAGTCTCTCTCAGCGAATTCACTCATCTCTACTCCAACGAGATGGCAAAAAACCAATGTCACGGCTGTGGTGACTTGTACTGATGCTCCTGGTGTTTCTGATGGTGATACTTGTGCCTGTGCGCCGGTAGTTGATACAAGTTCTACCACTCCTGACCTCTGGTCTCCTGGTATCCCTGACTCAACTATCTGAGCTGACATCATGCGGTACACTCGTACTATCACTACATCACTCAATGGTGCTACTGTCGCTGTCCGAGATACAGCAGGGAATATCTCTCCTGATGCTCGTAGTATTAGTATCGGTGTCGATACTGTTGCTCCAACAGTGAACATCACTACCACTGGCACTTCTCCATCTCTCGCTGTCACCATCACAGCGACAGACAACACCGGATGATCTGGTATCTGGAAAGACAACATCCAAACACAGACCTACCTTGCAACAGCACCAATGCCAACCTTTGATGACAAGTGTAATCTCACTTCATCTGACTCATTGCTCTACGAAACATATTCTTCAACAGGTACTCCACTCGCACTCAC
>CAZJBQ010000009.1:24123-25871 GCA_964544625.1 uncultured Candidatus Peribacteria bacterium
GGTGTCGGACAATTTGGTTATGGTATGAGTACTGATGCTACCAATGCTAACTGTTTCCGAGGTATCATCACCAGCAACGTCACACGTCTCATCAGCAATCAATACAATGCGAGTACAGCATCAACTGTTGATTGGTCTGCACCAGCGAAGATCAAATCAAATCCAACGCTCAGCAACACGAATGGTTACTACTTCCACACAGCGATGACACCAAATCTCCTCACGATTAACACCAATCCATCTGGTACAGGACCAAAAGTCGTCTACGCTGAAGGAGCTGACATCCAAATCAATGCTGACATCAACTACCGTGATCCATCAACAACCACCAATCCAAATACTCTCCTCATCATCATCGCGAAGAGAGGAACAACTGGTGCTAATCCAGCAGGAGGAAATATCTACATCAATCCATCTGTAAAAAATATCGACGCTATCCTCATCACTGATGGAGCTATCATGAATGGTGTCAACTGAACTCCAAAAGACTACATCACCAATCCAACAGACCTTATCAATCGTCTCACTATCAATGGACGAATCTACTCTATGAACACACGAGGAGGTTCTATCGATGCATCTATACTCACCAGCAACAATCTCGGAATGATCACCACCAACACTGGTAAAGTCTTCGCAAACAATGCGAGTCTCACAACGAATGCGAGTCCAGCACAAGCAGCGGCACAAGACCTCGAGAGATTCCGAGTCATCAATGATGATGGTAATACTCAATGTACTCTCTTCCTCAACTACAAGACTATTCCAATCAACACCCTTCCTCCTATCCTTCAGAGACCAAGTGGTTATGCTGGGGGAAGTTGTGGGTTTTAATGACAACATATATTCCCAAAAAGACACGTCATCTTCACTCGATAATCCCAATTCAATCATATAATTCTCTTATCTTCTTCACCCACTATGAAAAAATATTTCCTTACTTGAGCTCTGATTACGATCACAGCGACGACACTCTACGCTACTACAGCTGGCAGTACTGTCGTTGATAAAATGAAAGCTGCTGCTCATTCTTTCACACTTGCTACCAGTCTCAATCCTACTGATACAGGTCTCACATCAGCACCACTTGTTGGTAAAAAAACAGGAGATGTCCTCACAGCAGGGGAGTATAATAGATTACTTGAGATGATTGCTCAAGGGAGCGTAGGATGAAGTTCTAGTTGGGTTGATGTGCCGCTGACAGACACGTCCGATTTTGATGATAATTGTGATTATAGAGTTAAATTAAGTTCAGTATGAAACTTGCCAGGATGAAATAAAGACGATTGGATTTATAGTCCGGATCGAATTGGTAAAAAAGTTATTAACTGGTCTAATTCAATCGTTATTCAATCTGCAACGAAAAATGTTCTCTGGTGGCAGTGGTCAAGTAATGACACATATGCAAATGTCAGTGCTGCTTGGGGTTTAAATATAACAAAAATAGAAAAACTCTGTGGAGGTGGTGGTTCCGGCTCTTTAAATCAAACCAATACAGGTGTATCTTCTCGGGCAAAAGCAGTTCGAGCGAGTGGTTATACATTAAATATTCCGACCGGCATTACTGATTGGCCAAATACAATTGTTTGTGATGGCTACGGTGGTTTGGCTGGGTGAAGGCAGATTTTAACCTTAGATTTAACTGGTAATAATCTCGTCTGATATACTCAAGCAGAAGGTGTTGGTGTTTACTTTAATCCTTCTACTGGAGTAATTGCTCAAGCTGATAGGGTGCATGCAACATGTGG
>CAZJBQ010000010.1:0-16273 GCA_964544625.1 uncultured Candidatus Peribacteria bacterium
TGATGCAAGCGAGTTTACTAACAGCATCAAAACAAAACTCGATAATACGAGTTCAGTGCTCGATAAACTCAAAATACCAACTCCTGTCATTGGCAGTATTCGAGACTACTTTATGACTCTCTATGTCGAAAAACTCCCCACCAATCTCATCCAAGCCATGCGTGATAGCTTCTGAGCTCATGGGGTAAAAAGAATTGGTAGTGATGTGAGTGAGAGTTTTCAGTGGAGATAAGAATTATGACAAAATTTGACATTAATAAAATTAATATATATTAATGAAATAAAATATTTTTATGACTCTTTTGCTCGATTCTCACGGAAAAAACGATATTGCCACTTGTATAGGTAGAAATATAAACAATAGCACATTGCCTGATGTCTACGCTGCAAGAATTGAACTAGTAAATTGTACTATCGAAGCAGGGACAAAAATACCAGATAGCAATCATTAGTGGTGATAAGACACAAATTTTATGACCATGTGACTTTGGTGATAATATAACATTTGATGATGTATCACATATCTGAAATGATCATAAATTTGGGAGTTGGTGCAAGTTTCACAAACACTCTTCTCCTATAAAAATAGGAAACAATAATACTTTTGGATATGGTACTCAACTACCCGCACTCACTGCTATAGGTAATGATAATAAATTTGGAAGTGGCACAGAAATCGGCAACTTTGCAAGTATTGGAAACAACAATACTTTTGGGCGGAATAGTGTTGTCTCGCTCGAAGAAATAACAGCCATTGGAAAAGGGAATAAATTCCTCACTGGCGCTGTAGCATGAGCGCACGTAGATTTCGAAACAAATGACAACATACTCATGCCTCCCGCGGAATGAAAGACATACGAGGGGCAGATTTTTAACACCAAGGAAATATTCTCATCTTGAGCACGCTTTGTAAATTGCCAATTTAACGAAAGATGTAAGTTTGGTCCTTGGTCAGTGTTTGAATGATCACACACCTCTTTTGTAGATGGATGTGAATTCGGAGAAAGAACGGTATTCCATATATCAAACATAGGAAGTGGCCATACTATTGGTTCATGGTCAGAAATTCGTCATTTGAGCGGTAACGCAGAAGCCGATATACCATACGGTACCGCTATAGGCAAGATGAATAGGGTCGGCTATGGTGCAAAAATTAGTCACGGGGTTAAAATGGGTGATTCAAATTTTATCGATAGTGGTGCCCAAATCTGAAACTTTGCAGAATTTTGAACTGGTAATCGTATCGGTAGGTTTTCCGAGGTCGGAAAAGAGTGTCATCTCTGAAAATGAAATGTCTTCTACCCAGGATGTAGCATAGCAAGCTTTGCAAGAATGTGACCAGGTAACGTATTTGATAAAACAATACCTCCATACCAGATGTGGGATGGGAGCGTGGACCAATGAGTCAGAAGGAACGTTCCTAGAATACGTGACAGGATAGCTGAAGCCTTGATGTAAAAAGCTCTCTTTAGGGGAAAATCAGAAATATTTCACCTTTTTGTGAAGAATAGGTGAACTTGGCCTAGCCTATTGGCTGAACCAGTTTTACCATACGGCGAGAGCCCAAGCATCCAAAATGGAAAGAGAGAAGTATTTGCATTCATGTCCTACCTCCAGTACTATAGTCGGGCTTATTTTTAACCAATACTATTATGAAAAAAGCATTTTCTACTGCAGTTATAGCAACCTTGCTTGTTGCCAGCTCTGTCTGGGCTGATGAAGTTAGTACTAGCTCTGTGAACGATGATGAAAATGAAATTCATCAGGAGCATCGTGAAGAGAGAGAAGCACGACGTGAAGCTCGTGAAAAAGAACAAGAGAGAAGGAAAGAAATGAGATCAGAAATCAAAGATTTCCGAAAGGAACATCGTGCTGATATAAAAGAAGCAAAGTCTGAATGTAAGGCTCGTCTCGATGCTGCGACGACTGATACTGAAAAAGAAACTATCAAGGCTGAGTGCAAAGCTGAAGCAAAAGCAGCTCGTGAGGCTCTCAGAGAAAACATCAAGGAGCTCCGAAAAGAAAATTATAATACCGTCCTTGCTAATCTCCAGACTCGTCTCCAGAATAGTTTAGAGAAAATGAAAGCTCTTCCTCAAGATAAAAAAGATGAACTCAAAGCAAATCTCAATGAAAAACTCGACAAACTCGAAGATAAAGCAAATGAGAAAGGAAATGATACAGCTATCATCACTATAGCTGCGATCCGTGCTATCATCGCTCAAATCTAGTTGCTTATTTTAGAAACAAAACCTCCCCAGTGCTGGGGAGGTTTTTTATATTAAGCTATTATATCGACGGAACCAAGTAAGCTGACGCTTCGCGTAGTGACGATTATTTTGTTGAACCAACTCTATGGTCTCTTCAAGCGTTTTGTCATAATTCAAAAAATCGATAATTTCACGATATCCTATAGCATTGAGCCCCGGAAAGTCACGAAATAAGTCTATCTCACCCCGCAGGTAATCTGGTCTCTGTATATTGTGTGTACCAAGCAATCAACGAACTTCTTCTACGAGCCCTTCATCAAACATATTTTTCACTCTGATATTGATATTCTCGTAAAGCTTTTCACGATCTCCATCATACGGCGTGATACGGAGAAAATCATACGGACTCTCTGTCTTTTGACCAAGTACTTTTTTTGACTTCCCTGTTGCTTTGAATATCTCAAGACCACGAATGACATAGCGATAATTTCTCGGATCGAGTTCGCTCGCATAGTCAGGATCCACTTCGTTCAATTTTTGCCACAATGCTTCATTGCCTTCTTTGTCTCGAAATACCTCCAGCTCGTCACGATACTCCCAATCCGCTGGGACTTCTGGGATAGTGAAATTTCCGATGACTGAATCAATAAAAAGTCCAGTTCCTCCTGAGAGTATCGGGAGTTTCCCACGAGCATGAATCTCTGCGATAATCCTGCGTGCTTCTGGGGCGAATTCCCCTACTCCATACATCTCGTGAATATCCAGAATATCAAGAAGATGATGCGGAATACCCTGCATCTCCTCCTTCGTCACTTTCCCTGTCCCGATATTCATCCCACGATAAATCTGTCGAGAATCGGCATTGATTACCTCGCCATCATACTTCTTCGCAAGCTCTATCGTGAGTGCAGTCTTACCACACGCCGTCGGTCAATAGATGACGAGGAGCTTGGGTTTGTGTGTAGCTATTTCTAGCCATTTTTGTATATCTTCCTTCATTCTTCTGTATTATTTACTTTTATATTTTTATAATATAATATATTTACTGTTGTCAAACAGCCCTATTATAGGTTGTTTTTGATAAATACTAATTGTCATTCAGTATGTGAGTCATTGAATTCATTGATAATGCAGAATCAAAATCTAATAAAGCCTACAACTTTCATAGTATCAGAAAAATACTAACTCAGGCACATCTTGTAATTCGTTTTATAAGCAGTATTGCTCAGCCAAAAGATAATCCAAAGATGTTACGAAATTTGATGAGAGCTCAAGAAAAAGCTCATGATTTGGAAATCCTAAAAAAAGCTCAACTCTCCCTACCAGAAGAAGATGATATATTAGCAATCGAACTTTTCCTTTTATTGCTTTATCAGGTTTATATTCCAAAAAGGTATGATACAGTGTTCTTTCAAGCTATACGGGAAGAAGTGGCATGGTTCCTCCATCCTCTATTTCAAGAAGCGCAAAATAAGTATCCTGATAGTCCTGATAAAGTTATACAGATTTTTCAGAACTCTTCTCAAGCGCTAAATCTTTTATGAAAAAGTGAGCTCTACAATCAACTCCACGAAGATGATCCTCAAATTTTTCTATCTTGAGATAGAATAGAAGCATCGGAATGACTAAAAAAAGTAGCTATTGGAAAAGCTGGCTGATGTCCACTTATGCGAGTAAAAACAGTACTTCATGGCACTCTGATGACAGATTTTATGATTACTTGTGTGAAATTCTGGACCTATAGAAAAGTCCTCAAAGCAAAAACTACTAAACAGAAATCAGCCCAGGAAGAATAGCTCTCGGATTGACTCCAATGCCCACAATCAGTGGTTGTGGTAAATCTTGCACATTTGTGGAAAGTGTTATCTGTTCCTGGGGGGCATTAGCAAAGACAGTTGAACTGGATTTAAGTCGCTCTTGAATGAGCTCTTCAATAGTACTAAAAGAGAGGAATTCTCGAGGACAATTTCTCTGATCGGTGATTGTTTTTCGCAATCCCCTTTTATCTGAAAGCTCTAAACAATCACTGTATCTCATGAGGATAATGAATAAACTCTTGAGTTCCTCGATACTAAATTTTCATTTTTCGGCAACAGCCATTTCTGGTCTAAGGTGTGGAAATATATAACAACAGAGTCCGAGATATGTTTTTTCTTGTTCTTCCTTGGAAGTGCCTCTTACTTTATCGAGTTGTGAGGGCCGGAATATAAATTCTCTTTGTTTTGGTCTTTCGTGAAGCGCACAAGCTTTTACTTCTAAATTTCATTTTTTATCAGGAAGTCTGATATCGCAGATATTACGATTGTTTCAGCCGATATTTTGTCATTCAGAGAGCAATGTCATCATATTTTCATGTAGTCCAGCTACCAGAGAACAGGCCCATTTTCTATGTCGATAGATCTTATTGTTGCCAGGAAACATACGAGATAAACTCCCTCTCGTTTTGAGACTCTCAAGAGTTTGAGTGTAGGATAGATCTTGAAACTCAAATGCCATATATTTAATTCTAATAAATATATGAATAAATCAATTGTCAAAATCTACGCTTCCGGAGGATTTCTCACCATACCTATAAATAAAGTCTGTTTTATTTGTATGTCTTCATGGCTTTGTCCCAGATATTCCAGTAGAGTCCATAATTTCACTGTCATTTCTCATGGTGCAGGTTATGATCTCGTGGACTATTCCACCATTTCCAGAACCAGTGATTCTGTGCGTGAGCTGGAAATATATCATACCCGAGATGTCCGAGGACATTGTACGCTGTCATCCATGTACCAAAAATAAATATAGCAACCGGGTGTATCGGAAATATATACACTGCTGTTACGAGGACTCCTGTTGTGAGAAGCGCTTCTCATGGATGAAATGAAAATGCAGTCCATGGGGATGGGTTGTGTGAGAGGTGGTGAATACGGTGAACATATCTCATCATCCACGGTTGATGTAACCATCTATGCGTCCAATAAAAATACGCATCATGATAGATAACAAGAAATACTATACTTACCCAAAAATAGAACCATCAATACTCTCCTATTTCAGAATATATATGAGTTGTTTCTTGGAGTCTTGTCCCTATAAATAAGCCTCAAACTATTGCAAAAATAGCGAGAGAGATAACCGAATATGATACCCCTCTGAGAAAGTCTGAATTCTTTGGAAATATTTTTTGTATTTTTCTATGCAAAAATTCTCTTTTTTTCCATACATAAAATACTACGAAAGCAAAACCAGCAATAATGAAATACCTCCCCGAAAATATCACAAAGTTTAACAATGTAATTTCGAGAAAGTATGACATGCTATTGTTGCTCGAGATAATACCTCGCTGTATAGAGCACATCCTCGTCAGTAAAGTCAGATTTATTCACCACCCAATCAAGATAATCTCGTGGTACATCCGTCCAGAGTGTGCCTTTATGTTTGCCAAATTTGCACATATAGAGAATCGATGGATGAGACGAGATCTCAATCATCATATTTCGGAGTTCTTGTTCGTCTTTTTGTGGTTCTTTTGCCTTGAGTAGTTCATGAAGTTTATAGAAGACTTTTTCGAGGACGAGAACATCACCGAGGGCGTCATGCGTCTGAGGTTTTTCTGCAAATTCGATACCGAAGTAGTAGCGGAGATACTGGAGCTTGTGTTGTTCGAGTTCTGGAAGGAGGTAACGAGAGAGACGGAGTGTACAAATCGGAGAAGTCACTTCGATGCCAGTTCGTTCGAGAACATCAACATCATACGCAGCATTGTGAGCGACGAGCGTATAAGTTTCGAGGAGTTTCTGGAGTACGCCTTTATCTGGTGTATCGGCAAAAATAGGTTTCCCTGCTATCTCAGATTCTGTGATATGGTGCACCGCCATCGAACTAATCTCGATAGGCACTCAGCCTGTCCCGTAGAGAGAAGAGAAATACTCTATCTTATCATCAGGTTTATACGCCAGTTGGATCATGATAGGGTTTTCAGTGTGATGTGTTTCGGTATCGAGGAAGAGGTACATAAATCAGGTTTAATAAGTTTGCCAAGTTTACTGAGTTTATTAGGTTTGACGAGTTATACAATACCGTTCTTAAAAAAGTTTTTCATAATTTGAATCTCTCGAAAAGATAGTGTAGGATGTATATATGAAGTTCAATGCACCCCAAACAGATTCTCACGAATCACCAGAATCAATGCACCCCAAACAGATTCTCACGAATCACCAGAATCAATCAGCGCACGACTCCAACAGATTATTGGATATGATTTCAAAAATCCACGACTTGTAGAGTTCCTCGATAGAAATGCTGATAGTCATCAATTAGCTTCGCTAGAAAGAACCTCATCAACGCCAGATGTTATCAGGAGAGTTGCTGATAGATTCAGGCAAGTAGAGACTATGTTCACTGAACCAGTAGCTCGTGCAGCAGATATAGTACAATTGAGAATACGGCGTGAGCACCCTACCATGAAGTGAGTCAATCTCGACTTGGTTGTCCCGCGAGCAATAGAAATCGTGGAAGAAGAGACAGCAGAAAGACTCGATGTCCATGCAGATATTTGATATCCTGCTCGCAAGAAAAGATAAACATTGAAATCAGGCGTTTTTCGCTACTATAGAGGCATGAATTCGGTCTCTCTTTCATGAATTAGCTTTTACCAGTGATCTTACTGACAGTGCCTGAGTGATTTGTGCAAAGAAATAGCGAATAAAGCATCTCAGCTCGTCGTCACTCCAAATCCTGAAATGCTCTATGAAGCACAAAATGACTCAGAACTCCTTGAGGTTTTAAAGAATGCACATCTTGCTCTCCCAGATGGAGCAGGAATCTTCGTCGCCTATCAAATCACAGAAAGCAAACTCCCCTCTTTATTCAAATATGTGGCTTTTCCTTTTTGGTGTCTGAGAGCCATCATCCACAGCCATTCTCTCGTAGAAGAGTATGGAGAGAGAATCACTGGTGCTCGACTCACTCGTGATCTCATAGCCTACGCAGCCGAGATGAAAATACCCGTTACCATCATCGATCCTGTAGTCTCTGGAGACAGTGAATGAGATAAGAGAAAAAGAGTGTCTCAAGAAACGATGAAAGTAACTCTTGAAGAAAAATTTCCTTGACTTGATTGCCAAATAATAATTAGCAATGTCTGTCCCGAAACGATAAACAATGGTATAATTTTCGCTACGCACGGAAATGGGAGGCAGGAGAAACTCCTCGCAGAAACAATAAAAAGGCATCCTAATTGCGGACTCTGTATAGGTGTCGGTGGGTCTATCGACCTTCTCACATGATTTAGACAACCAGCACCAGAGTTACTCAAACGCTTCGGCGGAGAATGGCTCTATCGACTCTACAAAAACCCCTCTCGTCACTGGAAGAGAATGAAAAAAGTTATTGTTTATCTCCTTCAACAATTCGCCTAGCTCACATGATTGGTTGACGTGTTTGAAAATCTAAAAATGTGATTTCCCCATTTTCATGAGTTACCTGGATAGCAAGATGTTGACTGCCATCTGCTCACATCACAGATACAATCGGGATAGCATTGGGAGTTCTCGAGTTGATAAAAAATCGTACCTGGAAACTCTGTTTGAGTTGTTCAAATGTATAAATTCTTTCTCTCATAAGAGCCTCTCCAATATCCATATCTGATTTTATATGAAAAGCTTCTCTCACTTCAGCGAGTGTCATATCGAGCTCTGGAAGAAGCAAGAGCCACTCTTGTTCAGAGAGTTGTTGCACACGTTTTTCGAGAGCATCTTTTTTGCGACTTGCCTCTGTAGGTTTCGATAAATGCAAAATCCCTACTCAGCCAAGGAGAAGTACTGGTCAACCTAATAATACTCATGCTGCTATTCGTGCCTGTATTTTCGGTGCAAGATTTTCGAACCATTTTGGCCCACGAACTTCACGCGTAAGTGGCGGACGGGTTCCATCTTCAATTTTTACAGCTGGTTTCATTTATTTATTATAATATTTAATTTAATATGTCAATATTTAAAATTCCCCCATCTTTGGGGGAATTTTTGTATCTTCGAAGGAACTATTTGAGATCTTCTAAATCAGCAAAATGCGTAGCGCCTGCTGATTTCTTTTTGAGCGTCTCGTCTGCATTGAGAGAAACAAAAGTATGCTGCGATGTGACGCCATATTTTTGTTTGAGCTCCGTACTCATATCATAATCCACTTTGAGTACTATAGTGTCTTCTGGTGCTGTTTCTTTGAGAAAGTTTGCATCCGCGACTTTACAGGTAGGACACCACTTAGCATGGAAGAAGAGTATTACATTTTTACCACTCGCCAGAGAGCTTTTCATGAGAGAATCAGTGTAAGGTGTATAGATGCCTGGAGTTGATTTTTTCATCATAGCCTGTGGCTCTGCTGTTTCTTTTTTCATAGCATTACCAGATTCTGTCTTTTTCATCATGGCATCGATAGTTTTATTATCCTCTTTTGGCATCATACCTTCGAGTCTCATGGTATCTTCTTGAGTTTTTTTGGCTCAGAAAGTACAACTCGAGAGAGTAATAGCAGTGATTATTACGAGGGATCCTGTAAGTATTTTTTTCATATATGAAAAATAAAAAATAAAATAGTTTTGAGTCTTTCCGGACTGCTTGGGGCTATGATTTGACGCTCGCGATATACTCACCGTATCATTCTGCTTCCATTTTTTCGACCGGGATAAATCGGAGAGCAGCAGAATTCATACAATAGCGTTTCCCTGTCGTTTTTGGGCCGTCATCAAAGACATGTCCGAGGTGACTATCACCATACTTGCTACGGACTTCTGTACGTGGAATGCCGATTTTGTAATCAGTTTTCTCTGTCACGAAGTGAGGATTGATAGGTCTATCAAAACTCGGCCATCCTGTCCCTGAATCATATTTATCACGAGAGCTAAAAAGTGGCTCACCCGTCACTACATCAACATAAATCCCTACCTCATGATTGTCCCAGTAAGCATTGTCAAATGGTGGTTCTGTTCACTCTTGCTGAGTCACACGACACGATTCTTCTCCGACTAGAGCACAGATATCTCCATCAGGTTTACGATATTTCTTGGCAAATTCTGCGTCCTTTCCTGCGATAGCCTGTTTTTCTTCTTCGGTCCAATTTGCATGGATGAAATCCTCACGACCTGAACCTTTTTTGTAGAGATTGTAGTGAAGTGAAGATTTTTTATAGTAGTCCTGATGATATTCTTCTGCTGGGTAAAAATTATTAAAGGGCAGAATCAATGTCGCCACTGGTTTATCAAACTTTTTTGAATCATTGAGCTTTTTGATAAAATCTTCTGCTGTCTTTTTTTCTTCGTCATTTTGATACCAGATAGCAGTAGTATAGCTCTCTCCTCTATCTGCAAATTGCCCTCCGGCATCCGTCGGGTCTATCTGATGAAAAAATATCTCCACGAGACGTTCGTAGGAAACTCTGGTAGGGTCATACGTCACTTGAATGGCCTCACGATGTCCAGTCGTCTCTGTCAGGACTTGCTCATACGTAGGATGTGCGACTTTGCCACCAGCATAACCGACGACAGCATCGACGACGCCTGGCTCAGAATCAAATGATGGCTGGAGACACCAGAAACATCCACCAGCGAAGGTCGCTACTTTGGCATTTTCTGGAATAATAATTGGTTGTGTATTCATAGTATTTTGGCTAGGAAATAGGGTGCAGCTCACGAGAATGGTTGTAAGTATCGGAATAGTGAGAGAGGTAAAATATTTCATAGTTTTTGACAAATAATATTTAATATTAAAATAATTCTCAATAATTAACTCATTTTTTTATGTCATTGGAAAATCAAGGCGGATATCACGAAGTACATGTATACGAGAGAAGAAAAGAAGACCGCCGATACACAAAATTAGTTCAAAGCCACATTGTTCATGGTGACAGGACTCAAATCGCCAAGCATTTTTGGGACATTTTGCCTGATAATCAGACACCATACGTACATGAAAAAATTGCATCAACAGCATTGGCCGCAGATTTCAGAGAGAAAGTCACAAGAGTTGTATCAGCAGATGGAAGCGATGTAAAACCTGGAATAAGAGACATAATCTTTTTAGGTAAAAATTGAGTAATTCCGCGGATGGCAGCTTAGCCTCAAAAAGTAAACGCATGGAGTCGTAAACCATCACTTGGTTGAATGGTAATAGTGCTATCATTTTCGAATTTGTCAGACTCAAAAATCGTATAGAGTTCATCGCCAGCGACTTCTATAGTTTTCGTGGAAACGATTTCTTTTTTATCATTCAATATATTGACGATTATTTCTCATTTTTTCATATCTGATGAGACGACGAGAAATACTTTTTTGGCTGCAAAACGCAATATCAGAGCAGAATTTTCTCCAAAACTCTCTACATATTCTGGTGTGATTTTCCATGGCCCCGAGAGCGTCCAATTATTGACGAGTAGCTCTCCTGCTGAGAATGCTTGTGGACCATCCTGAAATAATCATGTTTCGAAAATCATATTTTTGGCTCTCATAGTTCCGAGATAGGTTTCGGGTGTGAGAGTATTTCATTTTTCTTGGAGCATATTTGATTGGAGAAATGTTTTTGGATCATACGATTTTGCAATTTTTTGGACTCTTTCGTCGCTCTTTGATAAACCGAGGAGCTCTTGAATAGCCTTTTCTGTTTCATCGTATTTTCCTTCTCAGAAGTGTTTGTAACGGATGCGTCATTCTTGGTCGATGAGATACTTCGCTGGCCAATATTGATTAGCGTAGGCGTTCCACGTCGTGAAATCATTGTCGAGCGCTACAGGATAACGTATTCCAGCCTTTTTACTCGCTTCACGGACATTGCTCGTGATTTTCTCAAAAGTGAACTCTGGAGCATGGACACCGATGATGACGAGACCATCTTTTTCATACATATCATACCATGTATTGAGATAGGGTTGTGTTCGTTTGCAATTGATACAAGAGTACGTCCAGAAATCCACCAAGACGACTTTGCCACGAAGTGATGCGAGTGTGAGGGGTTGTGAGTTAATCCAATCAGCTATACCGGCGAGCTCTGGGGCATTACCGATATTCATCATAGCAGAATCATTTTTCGCATTTTTTGGTTTACACACTCATCCGCTACACATCATCGGTTCCGGTGGGATGAGGTTTTGATTGATTTTCTCTTCGAGACTATAGGCGTTAACGAAGAATCCTTTTTCTACAATATACGCCTCCAGGGTTTTCATCCATCCAGTGACTATGAGAGCTCCGACGAGAAATATGATCACTCCGAGTAATTTACGAAAAATGCCATTTGGATTCGCGAAAAATCGAAATCGAGCGATGATGCTCCGTCCAAAATGAGCCACGAGGAAGAGTATCAAGCCAAGACCAACAAAGTAGGATAGGAGGCCGAGCATGCCCGTCACCCTATCTGCTGGTAAAATAGTAGCAAGCAAGAGAGTATACGTCGGATTACAGCTACTAAATATAGGTCCGAGAGCGGCTCCGAGAAATATCGCTCACCAGGTTCATCCTTTTTTATTTGCATTCTCGAGAGATTTTTGAGACCATTTTTCGATTCCTGTGACATCCATCAACCAGGGCCACAATTTCGGGAAAATGAGCGTCAGAGAAAAGAGAACCAATATCCCGCCAGAGACATATTCCCAGAATACTGGATCGACATGTATGAATACCGTCGATACCTTGAGTAAGAGAGTGAAAACAAGCAATGAAAAAATCAAAGAGCCAATGATAATATATGGTCTCCATTTATTTTGTCCTGCCAGACTCCCTGAGAGGATAACGGGAAGGAGTGGGAGCACACACGGCGCCAAGACAGTGAGAACCCCTGCGAGAAAACTGAAAAGAAGAAGAGAGAAAAGCATAGAATTATTTTTTAAAATATGGTTTAAGGATTTGCCAGATTTGATCCCAGAACTCGTGAGACTCATCTATTCTGTAATAGATATTGAGCCACTCACGTCGTGTAGTAACCAGTCGAAGTTTTTTCATCTGAGAGAGCGCCTGAGAAACGACTGAGGGGGAACAATTCGTCACTTCCGCTATTTCTCCCGAAGAGAGCTCTCAGGCTTTAACGAGCGCTATGAGCATCTCGAGACGACATTCGTTTCCGAGTAAAGCAAATACCTCAGCAGAATCTCGTATGATTTTGGATTGAGGAAATATGGTATTTTGGATTTTTTTTACATCGACCATGGTATTATTTTATTAATTTCTAAAATAATTGCAAGTTAATTTTATAAAAAGCTAAAATAATAAGTAGTTTACCGGATTATTGACAAATAATTGCACAGTATATAGTTATATAATATGAACACTCTTTCTTCTACTATTGATTCTCGAACTGGAGAAGCGATAAGTCTCAGGAATTCCGTCCTCAAGAGCCAACCGCTCTCAGGTGGTCTCTATACGCCTCAAACGGCAATTTTTCCACAATTTTGATCTTCAGAAATACAAAGAATGTCAGGCATGAGCTATCAAGAACTCGCAAAAACAGTTCTTAGTAAATTTGATTGGGGTATTTCTCCAGAAAAATTAGGAGGTATTGTCGATAAAGCATATGGAGATCAATGGCACAGGCCTGAGATAACTCCTGTACAACGGATCGATAATAAAATGTTTTCACTTCATCTCGGCTACGGTCCTACTTTTGCTTTCAAAAATATCGCTCTCGAATTTCTCCCACGACTCCTCTCAGAATTAACTTGAGGACGTATAACAAATGTTCTTGGTGCCTCTTCAGGTGATACAATAAATGCCGCTCATCGTGGAGTTATGGGAACCAATATCCATTCATTGTTTATGCTCCCTAGTACATGACCCTCTGCTGTTCAGAGAATGCAAGCCACACATGGTATTGTCAACAATCCAAATGCTCTTACTATTTTAGCTGATGCTCCGTTTGATCCGCTCCAAGATGTTGTCAAAAAGGTCAACTCTCCTGAATATGCTGGACTAAAAACACAATACTGAATAACATCCTTTAATTCTATCAATATAGCCCGTATACTCGCACAAACAGTGTATTATTTCCGAGCCTATGCCGAACTTTTGAAAAAGAGTGAGATCAAAAACTGAGATGAAGTGATTTTTTCAGTGCCATCAGGAAACTTTGGTGATGCTCTCGCATGACTCTATGCAAAAGAAATGTGACTCCCTATAAAAACTATCAATGTGGCAACGAATGAAAATAGCATGCTTCATAGATTTTTCGAGACTGGAATCTACGAACCACAAAAAATACAAGTCACCAATGCCCCTTCTCAAGACATATCAAAATCGAGTAATTTTGAACGTGCACTGTTATGGGCATGTGGGGATACAGAAAAAGTAGCAGGATGGTATCAGGAACTCGAAAAAACAGGTTCATTTACAGTTGACGCGACTACTCTCGAGAAACTCAAAAGCGTCTTCACATCATCTACCTCTACAAATGCTGACCGATTATCTACCATTGAATATATGGCAGGGCAATATGACCACGGAATCGACCCACATACTGCAACAGCGGTTGATCCGATATTGAGTGGTCAATTTGATACGAGCATTCCTGTTATTTTCCTTGAGACATCTCATGTTGCACAATTTGCAGAAGAGCTAAAACAAGATATCTGAATCGTCCCTGGAATGCATGAATTTGACGAAATACTAGAACAAATGAGACAGCAAAAACCAGAAGAAGGTGTGCATTTTCTGCGTGCAGGAAGCAATCCTGAAGATATAATGGAAAAAGTACACCAAGGTCTTGCTTTGCTCGCAGAAAGAAAATAATTATTTCTTCCGACAGAGAAAACTCACTATCTTACTCCCCTCTCGCCGGCCCATCGTCTCAAACTCTGTGGCTGTTTCTGGGGTGAGTTTTTTCTCTGGTTCTTCGTTATCATTTTTCTCGTAAGTAAAATATGGTGAGCGGGCGAGATGTTCATCTATCCACTGGGCATAACTCGCTTCGTCGGTTTTGATAACAAATATTCCGTCGGGTGCAAGAACCGAAGCAGCATCGCTGAGAAAATCATCCTGAATAACACGATTCTTGTGGTGTCATTTTTTTGGCCAAGGATCTGAGAAGAGGAGATACAGTTCGTCAACCTCACCTTCGGCAAATATTTCTGGAATTTTCTGGCCAAACACTTTGAGGAGAATGACGTCTTCTCTCCCCTTGCGCGCTGATTTTTCGTAGGTACGGATGAGACGTTTAAACTTGAGTTCTATTCCAACACATGCCATCTCTGGACGATTACCAGCATAGTTTGAGAAAAAATTACCCATACCTGTGCCTATTTCGAGCATCAATTTCTCTTTTCAGAAAAACTCTTTCCATTTTCCTTTTTTTGCATGCATCTCTTCCTCATCAGAATAAATATGCGGATGTTCGGCGACTTGTTTGATGTAGATATTCTCGTATGGCATAGGTCAGATACTATAGAGAAACAGGATTTGGCAAATTCTAATAGTATATAGGACCTATTTTCGAGAATATTCTTTGTTAGAAAATTGTTTTGCCAAAAAAAGAAGTTATACTTTTCGAAATATTTTCATTAACTTATTTTTATGTCGATTTTTTTTCGTATTGCTGTCGCGAGTATAGTTATATTCAACACTTTTGGCACTACTTTTGCACTTACAGCTGAAGACAATATGCTCCAGTCGGTTTATAAAGTAAAGGTATATGAAAGTGAGAGTATTTCTGGCAATTATATTTTTACACAATGGTGAAGTGCTGTACTGCTCGATAGCAATCGTATTATCACCAATGCTCACGTCGTGATCAATCCGAATAGCAACGCTCCAACAGGAAAATATGAAATCTGTCGATCCACACCAGAAAAAAAAGATCCAGAATGTTTCACGACTGCTAAACTCATCTCCTATGATACCGTAGCAGATCTCGCTCTTCTCGAACTCGCCAAACCAGTGACAGGTGCCAAAAAACTCGCTTTCGGCAAAAGCAATCTCTCTATTGGGTCCAAGGCTATCGTCTATGGTTATCCTGGAATAGGTGGTCTCAGCATCACACGTACGGAATGAAAGATAGGTGGTATGGAAAATGACACCTACAAATTTGATGGCACCATCGATAGTGGTAACTCGGGTGGAGGAGCATTTGACTCAAGTGGGAAGCTCATCGGTATACCCTACGCAGTTCGTTCAGAAAATGGAATGATCGGATACATAATCCCTCTCACAACAGTGAATGATTTCCTCGCTGGTAAAACCGACAATATCGAAGAATACAGTGGTAATGTACCTGTAAATTTCACGACATATATCAAAAAAATACAAGCGCTCTACCGAGATGTCAATCTCCTTCAAACAAAAAATGTCACCATCAAAGACGCTGGTAAAGGAGGTTTTACTCTCAAAAATGTGAGTCAATCAGCAGACGGAAGCATATTTAATTATTTCTTTCTCGATAAAAATGGTCGAGTTTCATTTTCTGTCGCATGTTCAAAAGATGCCTCTATAAAACACACTGGGATTGAACTCACCCAAGCCTCATACGGCTGGAAGGATTTCGATTCTGTCTATGTGCGTTCTGGTAAATTTATCGATAATGCTCAAAATCTTTTCCTCTCAACAAACATTGCAAAAAAAGCGACTAACTGAGTAAAGACTATGTTTGCAACTGTCTTGTATAAAAACGCTCCGACATGTAGTGCAAATATCTACGTCACTGATTCAAAAAAAGATAAAACACTCTACGATAAGGCCTTGGCTATAGCAAAAAATGTAAAATTTACCAATACACCGAAGTTAGCAACGAATTTTGTATCATCTTTTTTCACAGCAAATACTTTACCAGAATCACTCTATATCGGTGAATCATTCTCTACTAGTGATTATCTGATTGTTCCAGAGATGATTTTCGCATTTGATAAAGAAATCGGTTCATATGCACGTACAGAACTCGCGTCTTATAATGATGCCGTTGAATACATGAATGTCGATTATGAGGAGGATGAGTTTTATACAGGAACTGATACTTCGTATCAGACATTTCTCAATCGCTACACTGTCGTCGGAGATCCAACTGTCGTTGAGAGTGTCATCAAGAGTAAAAATGGCAAAAATATATTTATGA
>CAZJBQ010000010.1:16283-23832 GCA_964544625.1 uncultured Candidatus Peribacteria bacterium
GTCGTTGATAAGAGCACTCAAAATCCGGTGCAAGAAAAAACAAAAGTTCTCATGTTCTATCCATTCAAAACTGATAAAGGAGAATACAAGAGCTATCGTTTTGAATTTGAATTCCCTGTCAAAAATACAAACTTCGTCAATATTATCCGTACATTCTTTGAGTCAGTAGAAATGCCTGGTAGTTCTCCGTTTGGTTCGTAATTAATTACCGAGGATGATATCCGCATCTTCTTTTCTCTCGACAAATCGAAGAATTGGCCTTTCTCGACCGCCTCATAAAACTCTGAAAATATCAGCCTGATCGCCCATACCGCGAGAGACAAATATCCCGTATGGCTCACCTGTTGTAGCTGGATAATAACCAGAAATATACTGACTATCTGATTCCATGCCTATCCATTTCCGAGCTCAGCGTGATAGTTTTTCCCCTACAATTGGGATATCTTGAAAACCTAGGAGTCCATGTGTATGACCACAGAGGAAAAGTGTTGGGACATTGATGCGAAGTCATAACTGTGCCTTCATCGCCTCAATCTGTCGCACTCCATCGGGATTATGCACCATCACAATATTGACTCCAGAGTGTGAATTAATATTCGAAAGAAGCTCGCGGACTGCCTCAGGAGTATAGAGTTCTTTTTGTGTATTATGACATGGCATACTGTGGAGCTTGATTTTGTCTCCTCATATCTCTATTGGTTTATCTATATAATCAAAACCTAAATCTCCTATTAATCTACGAAGTCCTTCGAGGTTTTTTGGAGAAATTTTTTCGAGCATACGTCTATCATGATTACCATCTATAGACCAAATTTTTCCACCTTCAGACCTTTTTGCATTATCCGAAAAATACATTTCTAAATCTTGCACATGTTCAAAACCAGTCGGCTTATGCTCTCATGACCCGAGAGTCATAATGTCCCCCAAGTTAAGCGTAACGCATTGAGTATCTCATATTATCCTGTCTGCCTCAGACTGTGAACGTTGTAAAGTAGGATTAATGTTTTTATGAACACCTCAGATATGCATATCAGCTATTATATCAATAACCCTATTCGCAATACCATCAGCATATACTCTAACTTCACGTGTCTCAATACCCCTCCGAGTCAAACCAGAGAGACGAAGAAGGTTTCCAACAGCGGGGAATGCTACATTGCGTACAAAAGCCATATACTATTATTTATTCATATAAATTTTCTGAAACCTTTTCTGTAAATTCGCTGGACGAGGCATATTTGGAACCATCCGAAAACATCATCCCATGATGAGATTTTTAATAGCGAGCCCAACTATATGGTCGACTTGAATAACTGTTTTATCTTCTCAGAATGTCCTATCTAATAAGTTAGCTCAGGCTTTTGCGGCTCCGGTCTGTTTCCTGTCATACTCTGGTTTCGAAATGAGTGTGAGATTATTTTTTATTCATCCTTTTTCTAAACCTAAACCAAGGAGTGAATCACATTTGCTTCTTGTGAGTTCACATTGCGGAAAATCTGGATACAAAATATTTCTGACTCAACCATTGAATTTGCCTACTATTTCATTACTTAAAGGTATAAAAGTTAATAAACATTTTTGATATATAAGTACAAAATAATCGATGAGTCTAAGGATTTCTGGATCTCTTGCTTTTTTGTATTCAACTATAAGTGGGGAGAGCGCCATAATGTAAGACCTCCCCAAATCTAATACAAAATCCCCATTTGCATCTCTCTTCATCCAGCGCTCAAAGACTTCTGAATGCGTCATGAGCGGGAAGAATTCCACCCCACCAAAAATCAGCTGTTCATCAAATTCACGAAAATTCTCACCAGCACCATTGAAACCATGAAGCATATCATGGTTCATAAAATGAACTAAAATTCTATACAGTTCTAATATATATCCAGCATTATTACCAATAATTGAAGCCAGCTTTTTGAGTGCATTTGCAGATAATACATGTTGTGCCTTGAGAGATCATGTTTTACCTGATCATTCCATGTGGAAACCGTGATGGTATAAATACCCCCTCAATTTCATATTATATCTCGATACCGTCTGGAACACCTCAGAATCATCGTCCACAACAATAACTTCTAGAGTACCCGGATAAAAAGGCGCTACCCTCTTTTGTAGGGCTCCAGGCAATACTCATCCATACCGAGCATATTCAGCTACATGATTAAATTCGGGTACAGCAGTACTCATATACTATTATTTTAGTATATTTATATTTTTGTCAATTATACTCCTTCAATAGCTACCTTATCCTCTGAGGAAAGAAAGAGCCGAGCAATACGAAGTTCATCAAAGGTATATTCTTCTTCGTAGGTCTCAAAGAGGTACTGACGGACAGGCATAATATATTAATCACTATTACTCTATCTTTTTATCTCAAAAACTAAAATAGCTTTATTATTCTGCAGTTTCTACAAAAAGATACTTTTGAAGATTTGCAACTTGCCTATCAATTCAATCCAACAATGTATCAATCTGTCTGATACGCAGATCTACTGTAGCAATCTGTCATTTTATTGCATTTTGATTCTTAATAAGAGCATCTTTAGATGCGTAAGCTTCTGTTTTTCGAAGAGAGATTTGATTTTTTTGTTCCAAAAGAGGCACCACAATTGCCTGATTATCAGCAAGCCTCTTGGCTCGTTGGTCCAATTTATTTTGAGTAAGAGTATTTACCACCTCTTGGTGTTGGGTCGTATTAGCAAGATTTTTTTCTGTCAGTATTCTTAATGCTTCTTGACGTTTTTTTGTGGCAACTGAGGCTGCCTCAGCAATCAATTTGGCATGCTTAGACACAGGATTGTGAGCACGAATATATGACACCGTATCATCATAGGTTTTTTTAGATTCAGCAGTGACGTCATTATAATACGCTTGATCTATAGATTTTTGCTTTGAAAAACGTGTGTTTTCTAAAAGAATAGCATCATTGTACTCTTTATCTATATCCCCGTATTGAGGCGAAGGTACTTTTGCAATATCTGCATTAATTTGATTCAATTCTTTCTGAACGGAATTGTATTGTTCTGTTGATTTTTGTATTTCTTTTTGCAGATCGGTTAGATTGTTTCTGAGCTGTGATAAAATAACTTTTTGCTCATCCTGTTCTGTGACAAGAGAAGCACGTTCATTATTTTTTTGATTAATTTGTATTTGTATATCATCATTATCACCCAGAACGGAAGAAGATAGATTTGATGAAGAAAAGTTAATTGCAAATCAAAGAAATATACACAATGAAAATAAAATCAAAAGAATGCTTTTTTTTGGTTTTTTCATAAAAAATAAGTTATTAGTAACTAAGTATATATACAATACTCTATATTTTTTATACTGTCAAATATATGAAATATATTTTCAACAAACTACCTTATCTCCTCAATCGCCATCTTATCTTCACTCGATAGAAATAGACGAGCAATACGGAGCTCATCAAAGGTGTACTCTTCTTCGTAGGTCTCAAAGAGGTACTGACGGACAGGGGCGAGCTGGAGTGAGCCGACGTCCACGAAGGCATCGTGGATATTTTTCATACGCTGATAGTCCTCAGGTTTGTAGGGGTCGAGGTTGATAGTTTTTTCTTCGTCGAGGAGCTTCTCGAGGTGAGTAAATATCGTCGATATTTTGAGACTGCGAATCTCGGCGATTTCTTCGAGAGGAAGTCATTGCTCCAGATACGGAAGAGTTTCGTGGTGTGGTGGAATCTTTTTCCCGGAAGTATCGAGAGTTGCCTGCTTTGGGACTTTCTTTGCTTCGAGGGTTCCGCCAAATCGGAGAATTGTTGCCTCTTGCGCTTCGAGGATTTGCTTAGGACTCATCATCTCCAGATCCTCCACGACGGTAAGAGAAAAACGCGATAATGTCGCATCATATTCTCGGACGCGTGGATCGACTTCGAGGGACATAGAATTAAATCCTCGGAGTATGAGGCCATCAAGCGAACGAACTCGTGAGAGAGCGACATAGCCCTGCCCTGGGACAAAGGCATCGAGGAGATTCATCACCGCTGTATCGAGCGTCATCCCCTGCGATTTATGCACTGTGATAGCCCATGCGAGACGAAGTGGTATCTGCTCTATCGCCCCCTTTATTTTCCCATTTTCTTCTATCGACCATGACGAAGTTTTACAAATAATCGCAGTACCGTCCAAGAGTTCGACAATCGGCATCCCCCCATCAAATCCGACGACGTGCCCAATCGAACCATTCATATACCCTTCATCAGGATTGTTTTTTACAAACATCACACGAGCCCCACGCTTCACGACGAGCGTCTCTGGAGCGAGACATCACTTCTTGAGCGCTTCGACAAATTT
Source organism: uncultured Candidatus Peribacteria bacterium (assembly GCA_964544625.1). Classification (GTDB taxonomy): domain Bacteria; phylum Patescibacteriota; class Gracilibacteria; order BD1-5; family JAGOOR01; genus JAGOOR01. The sequence continues at coordinate 20,603 of CAZJBQ010000010.1, forward strand.
CTCTGCCCCCTTCCCCTCCATCTGATACGTGTGTGGCTCAGCACTCAGTGCTGCCAGTCGGTCGATATTGTACGCATCGACCGCAATATTTTTGGTAAAGAGTTCGGTATGATCTTCGGTCATCACAGGAATATCCCTCGAGCGAAGGAGGTTTTTCGAAAGTTCTGAAACATCACCACGACGGATATCGTTGAGAATTGTGAGCAATGGATCACCCTCTGCATCCTGTCGGAATTGTGTCGTGAGGACACATGGCGTCAGACGAAGACCTCGCCACACACTATGCTCAAATGCATACTCGACCATCCCGCGCGACACGGGAGGAAGCTGAAAAAAATCTCCCACAAGCACAATCTGTATCCCGCCAAATGATTCAAGAGAAACCATCGCCGAACGAAGGAGTCTATCAAGTGTCGCAAGGAATTGACCACCGAGCATCGAAATCTCATCGATAATCAAAACCGATGTTTTCACAAATCGCTTCACGAGGTATTCACGAGACACAAGGTCATCTATCTCATCATCCGAGAGCGTATCACGAATCCCCATCCCACTCCACGAATGTATCGTCATGCCACCAATATGCGTCGCTGCAATTCCCGTCGAAGCCGTCACCGCCACAGAGATACTATGCTCGTGACAGTACGTGATAAAACGATTAATGAGAAAGGTCTTCCCACTCCCCGCCGCACCCGTCAGGAGGACATTCTTCCCCATTGTGAGAATCTGAAATGCTTGGTCTTGATTCATTGCGGGCAGTCTATTGAGAAATCCCTTCTTGTCACTCCTACATCGGAAAACTTTTTGACCAAAAATCAGGAAAACGATTTTCAATAATCTTTTGAATTTTGAGACTTACCTCCTCCGTCACATGAGGTCATGATTGCACCTGCCAATCTAATAGCATTTTTTGACGAATTTTAGATACAAGATAATCAATATATGGATTCACTTGCTGACGTATCTGGGATTGCCATTGTCTGTTTCTCGCTAACTTAGCAGGAATATCTGGTGCATAACTGGTCTCATCTGCCTTCACCCCAAACAGATGGAAATATTTATCATCTTCACAGTTAGGAACAGTAATACAACTGTTCCATTTTGCTATTACGTCCATCAGGTAAAGTTTGTGAGCAATGATTCTGAGCCAAGCAGAATGCTGGATAAAATCATCTTCCTCCAAAAGTCATCCTATCAGTAAAATATGCAACAAGCTCTCCAATCCAGGATATACAAGTGCATTATCAGCGTGACCGCACAGAGGATTACCATATGATCGAGGACAATCAGATGGGACAACGCATCACTGTTTATCTACTTCGTGGCACAAACCACACATTTCTCATTCAGCAGATTTTTGCGTTCTTTTTGGTAAAACATGTCCGTATGTCTCAACCCCTGTTCTTGTGAGAAATCACACCAATCTTTGCTCACAAAGGTTAAAGTTAGCACCATCACCATAGTGCCAATACTCTAAAGCAGGTGTATCTGAATAAGGTGGCTGAGAGACTATAAAACCGCTGTAAGTTTCGTTTACTCACGGTAATTCTATTAACGGACTATCTAACTCTGCAAGTTTCATCAATATATTTATATTAATACAAATATATTTTTGTCAAAATTAGTCTTGATTCATTGCCGCCAGTGTATTCGAAAGGGGGGATATGGCAAAGGCAGTTAAAAAAATGAAATCTAAACTAAATCAATATAATATAATTTATGAAAAAGTATCTTACACTAGAATACATATCCATTTCGATAGTTTTTGTGACACTGTTTGGATTAATTAAAACTTACTTTTATTGGCTAGAATATCCAGTCAATATTTTCTATTATTTGGAACCTGGAGAGGTTATTTTTACAAGCACGAATAGTCTACTAGCTATCGCATTAATTTTTTTATCAGCATATCTGCCAGCGCATGGTCATAACACTGAAGAGAAGGAACAAAAAGACTTAGTTGAAAATAGAAGTATAGCTCTTGCGGTCGGGGCAATATTAATGCTAATATCAATAGCAAAAATTTATCATAAAACCACTTCTGATATTTATTTTACATCCAATTTTTCATTCATTGTCTTATGGCTTTATTTGTATCAGAAACTAATAGATTGGGGTTGGAGAAAAAAAATAAATTGAGCTATAATATTTTTTGTGGTCATATATTCCTTCATTGCTCTAAATAATTTTATAGAAAAACATGTAATTGCTGAGAAAGAAATTGAAATTCAATTAATTGATAACTCAAAAATAACCTCTGAAGAATCAAGCCTGATAGGCGAAACAAAAAATTATATTTTTCTGCAAGATAAAAAAACAGAATCTGTAAAGATTATCAACAAGGAAAATGTTTTAACATATCTAATTAAGAAATAGTTTTTCTCTTCCTGATAGATTCCCCTCGATTTGTTTTAGTCGAGCGTGATTTTCGCTTTCGGTTGAACCAAGTCTGCAATAGCAGCGTCTTGAACACCTTGGTCGATCATAAGGGCTTTCATCTCTGATAATCATGGCTGCTGTGGCTTCATCTTTGATTTTTTGAGGACGACTTCATCACGGAATTCTTTTTTGAGGTTTTCCATCTTTGAGAGAACGGATGTCCCCATTTTCGATGCGATGATATCTATGGCATTACGCTGGTTGATATGGAAATCAAATTCTGCAATGAGGCTCACGATATCTTCTCGGTCGCGTGGATCGAGTTTTTCAGCGAGTTCGTAAGTGGTGATCTTTTTAAATGCTGAGAGAATAACTGGAATCGCATCAGGTGAGATAATATAAAAATCAAAACCCTGCTCACGGAAGTGCGTCTTTGAGAGCGTCGAGATAGATTCTCCGGGGACAACGAAAAATATCATCGGATAAATCTTCACATCATTGCCTATCTTCTCAGCTGTGGTTTTTACATTGGTCGTGATATAGGTCTGGAGACTGTCCGCCTTTGAGACCTTGGCGTCAAAGATGACATATTGACCGAGGAGCTCAATCATAAAGTCAGGCTTGAGCTTACCGCTAAATCCTTCTGGGAGATTTTTGTTATCGTAGCTCGAGAAATTGTATTGAGGCAATCGACACAGCTCTGTGAGATAGCTCTGCACTCGTACTTCATGCTCTGCCCACATACGGTCTCGGTTCGCCTTTTCCTGCTCTTTATCTTTTTCATCTTCTTTTCGGATTCTGTTTTTCTCATCTTCGAGAGATGTCCTCGCTTCCTCGAGTTGAGCAATTTT
>CAZJBQ010000011.1:0-499 GCA_964544625.1 uncultured Candidatus Peribacteria bacterium
TCGAGACGAGTCTGGTAAGAGTGGGCGAGAGGATCAAGCCCATATTTCTGAAAAAATGCATAGAGAACAACTCAAACTGACCCGATGAGGCTCATTTTCAAGAGTTTTTTTCGTTCAAAAGATGATAAGCTCTTAATGATAAAAAACAGAACAATACATCAAAGATACAAAAACCATCCATGATGTTTCTCTAAATTACCTGAAAAAAAATAAGAGTTTATATCTCTATTAACCCAAAGAGAACAAAATGACCATACAAAAAACACTCACAGGACAAGAAAAAAATCATGGGGTATAGAGTCGTATTTTTGTCGAAACAATATATCGGCAAAATGGCAGAGTAAGATAATGGATAACAAAAAAAGACAAACTGTCATTGCGAGCGACTGAAAGGAGCGAAGCAATCTCAGATTTCGGCGGATGGGATTGCTTCGTCGGCCTTCGGCCTCCTCGCAATGACGCTACTACGAAGCGACTTTAATTTTTCTCTCGTACTGGT
>CAZJBQ010000011.1:509-6655 GCA_964544625.1 uncultured Candidatus Peribacteria bacterium
ATAACAAAAAAAGAAAAACTGTCACTTTCACTGATTCAAATCATGTCCAGGATAAAGACGGAAATACGTTTCTCATGATATCAGAGAGATTCCCTGTAATACCTGGTATATACAACCAAGCATAGATAATAGGCGTAAAGAGAAAAAGAATCTGCAGAAAGAAAAAGCGAATCCTATTCATGAATATATTTTAGAGTAAAGATCATAAAACCTCGAAAAAACGCTCTATTTCCGCCTGAGTTGTATCAAATCCTATACTAATACGTACTGTTCCAGTCATTCAGAGATAGGTATGGAGAGGCTCACAACAGTGATGTCCCGAACGGAGACATATGCCCTGCTCTGCAAACACATCTGCAACATCATTTGGATGTTTACCTGGAATCGTAAACGACCAAACTCCAATTGAGTGAGGATAAGAAGCGTGAAAAACCTGAACTCATTTTTGCTTAAGCGACTCAAACGAATTTGTAATAGAACTGATACGTTCCCGATAATCGGCATGAGTATTCTTATCGACTTTCTCGAGATACTCGACTGCTGCACCGAGCGTCACAGCTCCTGTTATATGGGGGGTCCCCGGTTCCCAACGCTCTGGGATACCCGCTTGTTCATATCCATCTTGCGAAACTCGATTAACAGCCCCTCCTCATCCAATAGGAGCTTGCCAAGCCTTCTGAAGAACTCTCCAGAGAGCAAGAACACCGATACCAGTATCCGCCATCATTTTATGTCCAGAGAGCACCATGGCATCACACTGGATATCTCGCATATTGAGGGGTCAATAAGTTCACATTTGCGAAGCATCGACACAGAAGAGTCGCTCGGTACCTATAATTTCACGAACTTTATCCAGCGGATGGACAGCGCCAGTGACATTACTCGCATACTGAAAACTCACCACTTTCACAGAATCATCGAGCTTATTTTTGAGATCATCCAAATCTATTCGATATTCACTATCCAACGTGATAAATTTTACATGAGCACCGACTCTCTCAGCCATCATCTGCCAAGGAACAATATTGGCATGATGCTCCGAGATAGACAAAAGAATCGTATCACCCCTCCCGACCACACCATTCTGCTCAATTGCCAAAGCGAGGATATTGAGAGCATAAGTCGCAGAATAGGTGTAGAGAATTTCTAATGGTTCACAACCAATCCATCGAGCCACTGTTTTTTTGGAATTTTGATAGGCAATCATAGAGGCCTCCGCGAGGTCATAATTTCCTCGTCCGATATTGGCATAAGAAGAAAGCTCAAATTGCTCACGTACAGCCATTAGCTCCTTCTTACGAGGATGAGTAGAGGCGTAGTCGAGGTAGATGGTTTTCGAAGTATTCATAAACTTTTGAAAGTATATACATTTTTGGGAAAGTGGGAGAAAAATGAGTGACTTTCATTATTTTTTCCTATACTTCTAGGAGTATGTCTCTGTATCAAAAGTATCGCCCGAAAAACTTCTCTGATGTCGTCGGTCAGAGTTTTGTAAAAAAAATACTCTCTAATTCCTGCAAAAATCAGACTTTTCATCATGGCTACATCTTTTTCGGATTCCATGGTATTGGCAAAACCACTCTTGCGCGTATTTTCGCGGAAGGAGTGAATTGTACACAGATTGGATCTGACGGAAACCCTTGCCATCAATGTGCGAACTGTATAGCCTTTGAAAAGGTCCCCAATGCTATGATTGATGTCATAGAGATAGATGCTGCAAGTTACACAGGCGTTGATAATATACGAGAGATAATTGAGCATGCACAATTCACACCAACGCAAGGCAAATACAAAGTCTACATTATCGACGAGGTGCACATGCTCTCAAAAGGGGCGTTTAATGCACTCCTAAAGACTCTAGAAGAACCTCCAGCACATGTTATCTTTCTCCTCGCAACAACAGAAATACACAAAGTACCTGATACAGTCCTCTCTCGTGTCATCCGCTTTGACCTGGAACGTATCGGAGAATCTGATATGAACGAGCATATACGAAATATTTGTGCTCAGGAGGGCATAAAAACACAAGATGAAGCACTCCAGATGATCACATATCGTTCACGAGGAAGCCTTCGGGATGCGCTCACTATACTCGAGAAATGCATCTACGACAATGCGCTCACAACAGACTATGTCGAACAAGCTCTTCATTTGGTCAATCATCGATTCCTAAAAGAAACCTTTGATGCATGCAAAAATGGTAAAGCGGAAGAGATTCAAAAAATACTCAATACCCTCAATCAGGAGGGGGTAGATGTAAGGCAATTTGCATCACAAATGACAGAATGGATAGTCGATAACATTGGAGAAAGTTTTGAAAAACAGAATTTCTCAACCTACAAAAAAATATTTGATATGTTCACACGAGTTTTTATCCAGTGCAGACAAGTAGCAGTGCCGATGGACATACTCAAAATGGCTCTCTATGAGAGAATCAAAGAAGGTAAAATAGAAATGAAAAAACAAAAATCTGAGACTCCTCAACTACCAAAAATTGAAAAAATACAGGAAATAACACCTGCAAAAGCTGAACTAACCTCTGAAGAACATCTCCTCTGAAAACCGGATCATGAACTCCCTGGTCCAACACATGAACTCATGGAACCACAAAAAGAACTCCCTGCTCAAGAAAAAATAATACCTCCAACAGAAGAACATATCGATAACACAGTTTTCTCCGCATCAAAGTATCTCGCAAAAATCCAAGAATGAGGAGTAAAGCCAACTCTCCTCCCCCTTCTTCGGACAGCAGAAATGGAAATAAAAAATACTATGCTCATCATAGCAACTACGAGCTTTGCAAAGAAACTCTGTGAAGAACCAAAGACCTGGACAATACTATCAGACACTGCTCTCCATTTTGGAGCTCAAGGAGTAGAAATTCGAGATATTGGAAATACAGCCTCGGGGACAAATACAGAAGAAAATATAAATGTTGTTGATATAGCGGCATCTATATTTGAGTAGATTTATTTCTTACCACTCTCTTATGCGAGAATTCATCTATCGACACATATTCACACGGACATTTGCTGAACATCTTTTCTCTTTTATAGGCATCATTACCATACTCATGGTAGGAAAAGATTTTCTTGTTTTCTTTTTAACAGCTTTTCTCTGTGCCTACCTCTTTCACGAAGCAGCACAATGGTCACGAATCCATATAACCCGTTGAGCCAAAAAAGCACCGAAATATCTGACTCCTGCAATTCTCTGGCTCTGACATGAAAAAGTAATTCTTTCTTTGCTCTATCTATTCTTTGCTTTTATCTGTATTTTTATTATTCGAGATATTGGACCAGCGCTCACCAACGATATGCTCGGACTCCTCCAGTCACTCTCACAAAAATTCTCCATTGATCTTGGTATAGATGGTCTGAGAGAGACTCTCGGACAATGGCAACAACTCTCAAGTCAAGTAGGAGATCTCATCAATGTCATATCACCAGAAAGCAACACTCAAACTCTTCTCGAAAAATTATTCCAGATTTGAAGCATACTTTTTCAGGTTATATTCGCATACATAATTAGCTTTATTTGGCTTATTGAATATGAAAAAGTGCAGAAATATTTTGCCCAACTGAAGAAATGACCATTTTCCTTCTTTTATCATGATCTGAAGATTATTTTTCAAAAAATTAACAAAAGCTTTGGTTTGGTGTTTCAGGCTCAGAGCAAAATCGCAGTAGTCAACACTGTGCTCACCATGGCAGGACTCTTTATAATAGGATTATTTTATGGTCAAATGAGTCTCAACGGTACCTATATATTCCCTTATTTTTTGGCTCTCTGATGTATCACATTTTTTACGAGTTTTGTACCTATTTTAGGTGTATTCATAGGTGGAGTGCCCATCATATTCGCAGGCGTTGTAGAGTATCCTGGGTGGGGTATCGTGATAGCTCTCGTCGTTATGCTTTTCTTCATACATACCATCGAGTGATATTTTCTCAATCCTCGCATTGTGGGTCGTTCTCTCAATATACCAGCACCAGTTATATTTTTGATACTCTTTGTGGCAGAGCATTTTATAGGAATAGCGGGTTTCTTTTTGGGCGTCCCTATCTATCTCCTCTTAACGGAGCTTTTTGAGTCTCTCGGACACATGGTAGAAAGGATACGGAAAACAAACTAATTATTCGACAATAACCGCGTCAACTACCTGGAACTGTGTAATGACTGATTCTCTCCATGTATGAGATTTTAATGTACCAATAAGATGAGTTTTTTTACCCTGAAAGGAGGATTTATATTCTGCCATACGAAATCAAATCATATCCAAACCAGGAAAATCCCAACGAATATGCTCTCCTGTTTGCCCCAGTGGTACGACTGGAGCAGAGATATTTTCTAGAAGAAAAAGTGGAGCAGAAAATCATATACCAAAGGGTCGGAGTATATCTATATCACGAAGAGTCTGGAGTGTGATTCGTGTCGGATCAAGTAGAGTATCAACCATCAGAATAGGAGTGGTATCATGGTGACTATACAGCGTTTCTGCTGATTTCTGAAGTGCTTCACATGCATGAGACATCTTATGAGCACTGATGGTACAGCCAGCAGCCCCAGCGTGACCACCAAAACGCTCAAGATAATCCCGAGACGCTTCGAGAATATGAACCAAATCAATACCAGCAGGAGCCCTGAGGGAACCAACATAAAATCCATCATGCAGCGTAAAAACTGCACTCGGTTTATGGGACATCTCTGTGAGCTTACCAGCAACGAGTCAGAGGAGGCCGTGTTCCAATTGTTCATCAATAAAAATAAGAAATGGCGCCGAAAAATCAACAATAGAAAGAGCTCTCTCAAATGCATCTCGAGATTTTCATTTACGGATTTCATTGACGCCTATCAATTCCTGTATATGAGCAAAAGAATCGAGAGAGCTGGCGAGCAAAGCTGTGAGGCTCTGATACGGTGTCGTGAGACGTCCTCCAGCATTGAGAAGTGGTCAGACAAAAAAACCTATATCCTCTTCGGTAAGAATAGGACGCTTCAGGGTATCAACGAAAGTCCTGAAAAATGAATGATGTGATTGTTGCGACTGGAGAATGCCTCGACGAACAATAGTCCTATTTTCATCGATCATTGGCATACAATCTGCGACAGTTCCGAGTGAGACAATGTCGACATATTTTTGGAGAATACTCTGTGTCTTTTCGGGAAAAAAGAAATCAGAAAGAGCATGGATACACTTCCAAACCACACCAGAGCCAGAGAGGCCACGAAAAGGATAGAGTGAATCAGAGCGTTGAGGATTAACGACAGAAACACACTGAGGCAAAATCTGTGGGCACGAATGATGATCAGTCACAATAACATCCATGCCGAGCGAGTGAGCATGCTCAATCGGAACAATATCTTTAGTCCCACAGTCCACAGTGATAACAAGCCTAGTACCTGTTTTTGCTATCTCGTCCATATGATAAGCCTTGATACCATAACCATCATGAACACGATGAGGCAAACGATATGATACATCCATACCGAGTTCATCTCGGAGGAAAAGAAAAAGAGCAGCCGTAGAAGATATACCATCAACATCATAATCTCAGAAAATCATCACTCGTTCTTTGTTTTTGCGGGCAAAGGCTATTCTCTCAATAGCTCTCTGAATATCTGGCAACAAAAGAGGATCGTGAAGGATTTCTGTTTCCAGAAAAGTATCATGAACTTCTCGGAGAGAGAGGAGTAAGTCTGTGAGATTTTCAGGATGTGTATCGTGGAGCAATTTGAGACGCCTACCTTTAATTGTTTGCATAGTTATTTACTCGCGAGCTGTTCTTTCACATGCTGAAAAGCATGATGTATGAGGTCATCGAGTTTGAAAAATTTCTCACGTTCAAACATGATCAAATCACCATCCACATGAGCATGAAGCTTACCATAAAAAGAATCATCACATCCCATCTTAACGTCAAATGTTGTTAAGATGTCTTCTACGGAATTAATACATTTTTCTAATACTTCTTCAGCTTCTGATTTGCTGTTGTATATTTTCACACGTCCAAGTCTTCTAATTGGATACTAAGATTAAATTGCAACTCTTTAATGTTTCTTACCGATCTTTTAATTCTTTGAACAATTTCAGAACTTGGGCGATCTGAATTTGCTTTAGTTTCACCACAAATTTCTGGTACAGG
>CAZJBQ010000011.1:6665-7236 GCA_964544625.1 uncultured Candidatus Peribacteria bacterium
GATTGTTAGTTCGATACGGACTTCTGCATCTGGTTTATTGTCATATTTACGGAGATACGCATCAATTTTCCCCATACTCTCATTGACGAGACGCTCGATCACCTCACGATCATACTCAGCAGAACTATCTATCTGGAGAATTACTTGTGGTTGCATAAAGAGAATAGTTAGGAAATAAGTATGATTATTATATACCCCTTATATATTCGTCAAAGCAAAAATAGCTTGACGGATGGCGAGACCAAAAGTTTGACTTGTACTCAAGAAAGACAATACTCCCTCTATGTCTAACTGTACATATACTTGCCAAAAAGAAGAATTACACCCTGAATTACAATCAGTATTTTTTGAAGAGGTGGAATCTACTTCAAGAAAGCTATTTAGACAACAAAAATCAAAATTTTTTCGAATAAAATTCATATTTTTTGTATGCCTCAGTGTCATCGGATTCAAACACTATAACACAATGTGAATACTCGGGTACGAAACATTTCTTTTTGATGAGAATTTCGTATGAAAGATCCTCAAAGATAAAAAAAGAAAAAAACTCCTCGATATTGGTGCGTGAAAT
>CAZJBQ010000011.1:7246-11290 GCA_964544625.1 uncultured Candidatus Peribacteria bacterium
AGGCACCATTACTTGTATTGAACCATCCACTTCATTTCAGAAAATTTTACAAAAAAAATGATATACAGTTATAAAAGATGCTGTAAAAGAAAAATATGATATTGTTACCATCTTTAATGTGCTCGATATCTGCGATAATCCTCATGAAATCATATCTACAGGGATGAGTCACCTATCATCCTGATGATTGCTCCTTATCAGCATGCCATTCCCCCTCCACACACGTTCATGGGATAATCGTAACATAAAGAAAACAAACCACCTATGACAACCAAAAAATACCTCATTTGAAGCATGAGTATCGCTTTTTTATTGAGATTTTCTCAGAACACATCATCTCCACGTAACAGGATTTACACGACTGCCCTATATAGTCTCTCTCCCCGAATCACACCATGTAAATGTCTATGATAATGGACTATTTATATGTCAGAAAGATTAATTCATATCTTGTTCTTCTTCTATTTTCACAGACTTTTTTTCAGCGAGTGCACTATCCCAGAGAGCGAAATCAATAGAATTGAGGAGTTCGCTGATAGCTTGGCCCTTTGTGAGAACATTGTAGCTCAGAAATGACCACATATATTCCTGTCTCTTTTTATAGCAAGAGGCGGAGAAAAATTGACTTGAATTACGTGTACAAGCTAACTCTGCATCGAGTACTTTTTTAGCTTTTTGAGTAGGATCGTAGACACCAAATTTGATAGGATCAGTACTGATAGCAGGGTCATATGAGAGCCCCGTAATAGGATTATATGTAATGTAAAATTCGGGAGTATAATAACCGCTATTATAATAAGAGGAACCATTGGGTGACATTTTTTGACCCAAGAAATACTTATATTCAAAATCAGCTATTTTTTGCCATTCAGCATGATATTTCGTATCCTTTTGAAGTTTAAATTGATCAAGTGATGCTTCAGAATACGTCGGCAATTCGACACCAGCAAGCCTCATAGTCAGCATAAGTTCAAACGTCGCTCGTTGTGCAGAATCTACATAAGCCCGACGGTCTATAGGGAGTTTTTTGAGTATTGCCTCAAACGTTGGGCTCGTAGCATCGTCAGGAATTATGTGATCTGTGAGACGTTTGTGGTAGATAGCCCATACGTGGATTCTGACGTATTCATCCCAGGTGAGAGGGTGTTCACCGTCAAAGACAGTCTTTGGTGTGAGAATACCATATTTAACGAGATTTTTGAGTGCATCACGGAATTCTGGTGTCTGTCTTTCAACATCGGTATAGAGGAGTTTCTGTGCTCCCGTCCCAAAATTTGTACTACCCTCTTCTGTGACAGTAACATATGTATCCAAATACTGAGTCATGAGACTATATATATCGGCCTTATTACGTTTATCTGTGAGGAACATGAGGGAGAGAAAATGAGAGTCATCAGTACCGACGAGGAATATAACTTCACATTGAGCAGTATTATGAGACGTATTTTTCTCATCTACGACTTGCGACCAATTACTATTATCACACACAATGAAACCTTCATGACCTTTGTAGGTTACCACGTTAGACTCTGTATTTTCTGAAAAATAAGGAACCTCTCGGAGTCGTGAAAGTAACTCTTCAGCAGTGGTATCTTCGGTATAAAATGAGTTTGGGACGATGCTAATTTGAGCGTAACTCCAGAGATTTCAGAGATACGTACGAAGAGAGAAAAGATCGTCATACGTCACCATAAGCTGAGAAATAACTCCATTGTATGGAAAGAAATTTGCTCGAAAATCAACCAGAGATTCAGCAGTAGGAGTAACAGTAACTCTTGCATCAGAAACGACTACGGGAGCAGCATCTGCAAAAGAAAATTGTGATGGGAAAGAAACTCCAGCGAGAAACGCGGAAATATTTTTTTGGATAGTGTCATAGGTAGTCTCATTTGAGAGAGGCGTACCGAGTTGGAGGAGGAGGAGATGATGTTCATTAACAATTTTAAAATAAACATACTGTGTTTTTGTTTTGTCTCAACCAGTATTACCGAGTGAATCTACTTCATAAAATGATTGCCCTCCGATAGTAACAGTTTTGAATTTCACATCCTGCCAGAAAGGAAAAAATGATTGACCAGCCAAGAAAAATCGTATTTCTTCTGGTGTCGTCAATCGAGGAGTATTGAAATGAAGAAAAGAAAAACCATAGACAGCTGTTGTACTCTCTTCGGATATCTGACCATCTATATATGAGCCTGGTATATAGGTCATGATATTATACTTCTGAGGGAAATTCAGAGTAATCAGACTATCTTTGATTTGTTTTCTCTGAGTTGCATCATTCACAGTTTGGAGAAATGGAGAAAACTTCGAACTATTTGTTTGCAGTTTAGTCGTTTTTGTGAGTGCTGTTTGAACGAAATTTTGGGCTTCCTTGATAGAGAGGGAATAGCCCAGAGCTGGGTCAGAAGAACCTCCAATAAGAAATGTATTTACACCTATCATTTTACCATCACGAATAAGCGGACCGCCAGAATTACCCCCGGCAATCAATGTATCAGTTTTGATATAAGAATTATTGTTATACGCATATGTCCCCGAAACTATACCCTGCGTTTCAGTAATGGTATTTGCACCAACCCAAGGATACCCTCGAGCTATAACGGTATCTCCAGCGTTTGGAGTATAACTATAATCAATGGGGAGTACTGTGAAATTCGCGAGATTCACTGGATGACCAAATATATCAGTACTATCGATTTGGAGAAGAGCAATATCTTTTTCTGGGTCACGAGCAATAACGGACGCAGTATAATGACATTTTGGTGGCAGACTCGAGTCTTCAGTGAGACAAATACTAAAATCATCAGAAATACCTCCAAATCCATCATCAACCACATGATTATTCGTAAGTACATGACCGGCAGAATCTATCACTGAGCCACTCCCCCATCACTGAAGTGAAAAATACATACCAAGTGGCTCCTTGTAAGAGATAACCTGAACCACAGGAGAAGGCGCAGCCGATACGAAGAAAAAAAACAGAGAACAAATCGAAAAAAGGAAAATTTTTTTCATAAGAAACATATTAATAAATTATTGTACTATTTTAAGACCACTAAAATCATATTCATACGTATGATTTTTATCTTGTGCCTGCCTATTTCATCCAAGGATATGAAAAGTGTCATGATCTATTCATGGTAATTCAGAAATAACACCTTTCCCCGTTTCATAATCATAGGAAAATTCCCACCATTTTCCATTTTTCTTAAAAAGCAAAATCTGACCATCACTACTATAAAGACCAAAATCCGATACTATCAGCGTTGTTGCTGATTCAACATCTATCGCCGCATCTATCCGAGTTCATCGATATACATAATTTTTATCTTTTCAATAAAAATCATATCCTGAACGTTCACCTATATTTCAATAAGGTAATAACGTAAATGTTTGAGGATCTGCTCATTCAATTTTATTCACATATTGGTATACTCCATTTTTATCAGCAGTATAATCTGGGTGATTGAGTGCATGAAATGTTACAGGATCAAATGCTACATCATCTGGATAACTCTTCGCTATTTCCAGACCGTTGTATACATGATTTTTATCTTTCGTAAAATTATCATTTATAATTTCAAAAGTATTGAAATCAACACCCTTCACCACATTTGCACCAAGATAGATATTATTTTTATCTTTTGCATATGGAGAATCATAATTATGCGTACTTAATACAGTAAAAGATGCACTATCCACTCAATCAAGTTTTTTTAATCCTGCATAATCATAATAGTAGATACCATTTTTATCTTGGACATAATTAGAATCCTTAAATGATGAAAAAGTAGGCATATCTATTCCTTGCAGGAGCGTTATGCCGGCATAAATACCATTTTTATCTTTTGTATATCCATTTTCGAGAGGCTCAAATGTTCTTGCGTCCCTGCCCTCCAATTTACCATCTCATGGAGTGTATACTCAAATAAAATAGACAAAATAGTAGCTTTTCCAGTATCCATCTTCCCCTACTTTTACCTTCATTTCATTCATATCATTCATAAAACGAAAAACTTCTCTTCTTTTGGCAGAGACGTT
>CAZJBQ010000011.1:11300-14001 GCA_964544625.1 uncultured Candidatus Peribacteria bacterium
AACCCTCCTCATTTAATAAGGTAAAAATTGGAGGCAATCAGATTGCAGCAGCATCTCATAATACTTGATTTTGCCATCCAACAATTCAGGGAATAGTAAAAGGAGTTTCTTTATTCAAAAAATCGCCACTCTTCAGAATAATAGCCAGGGCTTCAATAAGAGTAATGGGATCATTTGGTCGTGCCTTGGTATTTGCTCGAGAGATGATGCCATTATCTGCTGCCATCTCTATGGCGCGACATTTCCAATTATTCGTTGATTCATCTTTCACATCGGTGAAATAGTTTTTACAGGTATATTTTTCTGGAAGTACAATTCATTTTCTTTTGAGAGCTATACCAATTAGTTCTGCTCTTGTAATAAGGTCATCAAGACGGTATTTCTTGGTTTCTTTTGAATAATCTTGTATCAATCAATATCGAGCCAAAATATTAGCTACAGCTACATCGTCTTTGGAGTAGGCAAAAGTGAATTCAAAAAATAAAAAAAGAGATAAAAGGAAAAAAAGGAAAGCTTTTTTCATAAATAAAAAAGAAAGAGTGTATTATATTGGTATGCAGCTCTGGAACAGTTTTTCCAAATCAAGAATAGTATCATCGAGTTCAAGACTATTCGTCTGAAAATCATCGAGAATCCCAGAACACACTGGGAGACCAATACCATCTATGAGAGAGGTATACATCATAAATTCAAATACATCCGCTCTGGTCGCTACATCGTTAGGTCTGAAATTTCCCATAGCCGTATTACCATCACTACCATCCTCACAAGAAACTCCATGATTAAAGATGCGACAATCAGTGATAGAAGAAAGAAGTTTCGTCTGCCAATCTGCATAACCATAATTTTTGAGCCAATTCATAGTATAGTTATCAGGATTGAGTTCCATACCTGATGTTTTGACAATCATAGCGAGAGCCTCTGCGCGCGTCACAGAATCACGTGGTCGTAATCGCTTGTTTTCTCGAGAGATAATACCATCGTCAGCTGCCATCTCAGCCGCTCGACAAACCCATGCATCACGATGTTGTGCGCCAAAAACAGCATCGCTATAATACTCCTTGCATGTGTAATCTTGGAGAAGAAATGGTCACTTGTGCGACTTCATCATCATGCCGATAATTTCTTGTCGAAGAATTGAGTCATCCAAACGATATTTGGCAGGATCACCCGATTGATCAACTATGATATTCCCTTGTGCGAGATAGTTCGCATGATTGATATCATTCTGCGTATACCCCCATGCCACGAAGGAGGCGAGAAATAGTAAAGGAAGAAGTTTTTTCATATAGAATCATTGTAATAGTTCAAAAAGAAAATCAAAAGAAAAACCCTGCCTCATTCGGCAGGGTTTCCCAATATAAAAATCAAAATTACTTTTAATCTTCATCTTCTTCGAATTTCACACCTCGCTCAGCACGGATTTTTTCTGTGATGTTCGTAGGGACTGGGGCATAGTGAGAGAATTCCATAGCGTAGGTAGCACGTCCCTGAGAGTTTGATCGGAGAGTAGTAGAATACCCGAACATCTCAGAAAGTGGGATGTGTGCCTGGATAATTTTTGCCATACCTCGATCGCTCATTTCGTTGATTTGTCCTCGCTTACTATTGACGTCACCGAGCACATCACCCATGTATTCTTCTGGAGTACTTATTTCTACCTTCATGATTGGTTCAAGGAGGATAGGTTGCGCCTTCTTTGAAGCCTCTCGGAAACAACGACTCGCAGCAATACGGAATGAAAGCTCATTCGAATCCACATCATGGTAAGAACCAAATGTGAGAGTTGCTTGGACATTGACGAGTGGATAACCAGCGATAACACCTCGAGCATACGATGCATCGAGACCTTTCTCAACACCAGGGATAAATTCTCGTGGGATAGCACCACCTGTTACTTCATTGATAAAGCGATTTTCCTCTTTGTATTCTTCTGGTTCTGCCTGACGCATTGCTTCAGTAATAGGCTCAAACGTGATAACGACATGACCAAACTGACCACGACCACCAGTTTGCTTCTTGTACTGAAACTCCTGATCTTTGACACTCTGTGTAATAGTTTCACGATAAGCTACTTGTGGAGCACCTACATTACACTCGACTTTGAATTCACGACGCATACGGTCGACGATGATATCGAGATGGAGTTCACCCATACCCTGAATAATAGTCTGACCAGTTTCACCATCAGATTTCACACGGAAAGAAGGATCTTCTTCAGCGAGTTTACCGAGAGCAACACCCATTTTTTCTTGATCAGCTTTTGATTTTGGCTCAACAGAAACAGAGATAACTGGCTCTGGGAATTCGAGAGAAAGGAGTTTGATAGGATGAGCTTTATCACAGAGAGTATGACCAGTTTTTGTTTCTTTGAGACCGATAACAGCGGCGATATTACCAGCTGAGATTTCTGTGATTTCTTTACGATTATTCGCATGCATCTCGACGATACGACCGATACGCTCTGTTTCACCATTGTTCGCATTCATAACAGCTGTACCAGACTTGAGAACACCTGAATACACACGTACGAATGTCAAACGTCCTACAAAAGGATCAGTCATGATTTTGAATGCAAGAGCAGAAAGTGGATCAGAATCAAGCTGTTTGAATTCTACCTTCTTTTCGTCATCATCTGGATCAGTACCAAAAATCTTCCCTTCATTGACCGGTGGAACATTCAGTGAGTCATCTAAAAGGG
>CAZJBQ010000011.1:14011-16968 GCA_964544625.1 uncultured Candidatus Peribacteria bacterium
TGATATCAAGAGGAGATGGGAGGTAATCTACGACAGCATCGAGAACTTTTTGGACACCAACGTTAGCAAGAGCAGAGCCACAGAAAAGAGGAAACACATTTCCAGAGATTACGCCTTTGCGAATACCAGACTTGATTTCTTCGATAGTGAGTTCTTCGCCTCCGAGATATTTATTCATGAGTGCGTCATCTTGTTCAGCTGCTTTTTCGATGAGTTCGAGACGGCATGCTTCAGCACGAGCTCTCATATCTTCAGGAAAAGCACGTTCGACGATTTCTACACCCATATTACCTTTGAATTCCCATGCTTTCATAGTCACGAGATCGATAACACCACAGAATTCGTTTTCACGACCAATAGGGAGCTGAGCTCGGACAACTTTATTACCAGCGAGACGTTTTTGGATAGATGCAAATGTCATCTCAAAATCTCCACCAGTTTTATCCATCTTATTCGCAAAAGCAATACGAGGAACACCGTACTTGTCAGCCTGTTTCCACACTGTTTCTGATTGAGGTTCTACACCCTGTGAACCATCGAAAACAACGACACCTCCATCGAGAACACGCATAGAGCGCTCTACTTCGATAGTGAAGTCTACGTGACCTGGAGTATCGATGATATTGATATCATGACCATTCCAAGCTGTCTTCGTAGCAGCCGCAGTAATAGTGATACCACGCTCCTGCTCTTGTTCCATCCAGTCCATTGTCGCTGCACCATCATGCACTTCACCAATTTTATGAGTTTTACCTGAATAAAAGAGGATACGTTCGGTTGTGGTTGTTTTACCAGCATCGATATGAGCAATAATACCGATATTTCGGATCTTGCGCTTCTTGTCGTCAGTTACAGACATACAATAATAAAAAAGAATAAAAATTTTCCCGAAACTCAGGAGAAAACATGAGAATTGTATGGAAAAAGGGCGGGAATCAAGGATATAAATCATGCCTGATATTTGACATCGTGGCAAGAGTGAAATACAATGCACCGGTCGCATTTATTTTTTACCTTTTTTCTTATGAAAAAGCTCGTGTTTCTCTTAGCCATTGTCGTCCTCGTCGGATGAGCATGGTATATGCAAAAGACATCGGTCGGTGGCGATTCGTTTTCTCGCGCTATGGAGATCATGAAGAATCTCAAATCAAGTGCTTTAACCGATAGTCAAACTGACACGCTAGAAAAGGCCTATCAAGATAGTAAAACTCGCATTACATTGCTAACAGGCTTTGTAACAGCCGATAGAAATGCTATTAAAGAACTCATACCCTCAACAGCTATGACGGCTACTCAAGAAGAAGCATTTTTATTGAGTATAGTTTCATTTCAGGGAACTGAGGATCAATTACGTAACACTGTTAATTCAGGTTTACCAAGTAATGTTTCTATACAAGCTGACGTCTTCACAATAGCGAGTCGTCTACGACAAACTAATAACGAACTTGGTCAACGAGAATGGTTTGTGAGTGCAACAGCACCAGTAGCTGGATCTCCAGCATCATATGGTTATATTCGAAGTGGGCTCTGTACAACATCAAGTCCATCTGATTATAACATATACACTGCTGGAACAGTCGCTCCACAATTTGCTACTACAACTGCAACGCCAACTTTTGTCGCAAAAACAGATAGTTGTGGCACAGGTGTCAATGCTGCTGTATTGACAGAATACAAGTGTACCGAGAGAGAATATAGAAGTACAGCAAGTTTTTCTCGTACAACTACATGTCCTCATGGATGTAAACTCGGAGCATGTCTCAAAGGAAAAATAGAACCAGGAACAGTAACAAGTGATGCTACAGGAAATACCATCCTCTCGAGAATCACAGACGGACAAAAATTTTATCTCAAAGTCAATGCTGCCCGCGCAACTGATACAACTGATCCCCTCACTATTACACTCAGCTCTCCTCAGTTAACAGGTACATCACCAAAATGTACTCTCACTGATACCGCTGACACGACACCAACAGTAAAAGAATTTACAACAGCGAATCAAGTTATCATATTCGGAGAAGTGAGTTGTACTGGAGCTACAAGCACTACGTTCACCTTCTCTCTCAAAGATGGTACAACAGAAATCAGTACAGCTACTAATACCATTACATTTGGTAATAATGCCATGCAAGGACTGATTGTAACACCTCCAACTGGAACCATCCAAGGTGGTACACCTGCAGTATTTACCATAAAAGCTATGGGTCAAAATGGTCTCCCTTTCACTACATTTAACTCGCCAGTAATACTGATTGCATCTCCAACTCTCGAAGCTACTGCATACTCACCAGATTCTGTGATTATTGGTACGGCAACATCCCCTGCATCAGAAAAGACAATATCAGTCACATTCCCTACATCAACGAACAGTATCACCTATACACTTTTCGCACGTGGATCGACATTTACCTCACCATCCGTTACAGTAACAGTGCCTGGTACATCAACAACAACAGGAACTACTACTGGTAGCTCAACTACAAGCTCAACAACAACAGGAACTACCGGAACAACTACAACTGATACAGGCACAACGACGAGCGGAAGCTCATGAACTACTACCGGAACAACAACATCTGGTACCACAACAACAAGCTAAAAAGAGGTTGAAACTTCTGAAAATACGCCCTTTACAAGAAAAAGGGCGTATTTTTTGACACGAGATACAAGATAGTGTATGGTATTTATATGAATACCTTCCTTACACGCATACTATTAAGCACCGTCATACTCATGCAAATGCTTTCAATGACTTTTGCAGACTCGGTCAGCTGTGACACCGAAATATTCAAAAAAAATAGCTGTGATATCTGTTATGAATGAGGAGAGCTAGTAATAAATGATAAAAATATGACTTTCCCTGAAACAGTGATTACATGGGAAAATAAGAGTGAAAATCTCAATCACAATATCTATAAAGCATCTCAAAATAGCGCAGAGATCATCACAGATATAGG
>CAZJBQ010000011.1:16978-21225 GCA_964544625.1 uncultured Candidatus Peribacteria bacterium
GTATGGACGAAGTTCGCAGGAGTGGATAAGTATATCTTAGCAGCAAAACAAAAAATAGATTTTCGTAAAATAGAAAAAGACACAACAGTCCCTCTAAGTAATTTTAAAACCAGTGCAACTCCAGTTATACTAAAAATTCCTATCAAATATCATGAAATTGAAACAGGTTCATTTACTCAATGAGCAGAAAAAACAAGTAATTCCTGTGTCTCCTACGCTCCAAAAATCACAACTACGAGCAACGCAACGACTACAACCACTACTACGCCACCAGTAACAACAACCACGACAACGCCTCCGCCAACCACTACTACACCACCAACGACTACAACCACTACTACACCTATAGCACCAATACCAAAACCAACGACTACAACCACTACTACGCCACCAGTAACAACAACCACGACAACTACGCCACCTCCTCAGACAACGACGACTGCGCCTCCAAAACAAATAGCAACACCAACAGCAACCACGAATTCAACTAATACGACAACGCCACCAATCACAACAACCACGACACTTCCACCCAAGCCAATAGCAAATACCGCAACGACAGGTATTGTACCAACATCGACCAGTACTAATACAGCAATTCCTGCATACAATCCGGCAGTACCACTCAACTCAGCTGGCAATGATCCAAAACTCTCTGCCGCTTCGAAAGTAGCATCTGGTCCAGCAGAAAATATGTATATCTTTATGGCTGCAGTACTCTTGAGTGCTGTGCTCTATCCGAAGATGCGTAAAATGAGTAATAAAATCTAATATATCTTGTTATTTAATCTTCACTCTATGTTAAAAACAGGCCTCAAAATCACACTTCTTCTTGCAGCTCTCTGGATAGGTTTAGGACTTATCTGGTCTATGAAAAAAGGAGGACAAGAGGTTTCCTATGTAAACCTAGCCAGTATAATCAAATCTTATGGTAGCCTCCAATCAAGCGCTATAGGTATGAGCACTCCCGTAAATCGTATTATACTTGAGAGCGATGTGGACGAACCTATCGGAAAATGACACGGCTGGGATATCTCAGGGAAAAAAGGTGATACGTTCCGAGTTGTCATAGCGAACTCAACGAGTTTTACACTCGAAACTGAAAACAGCACTATTTCATCACCTTTCCGTTTTGATTTCAGCGTACAAGATGGCAAAAAACTCAAACGATGACTCTACACTGGTGCCGTGAAAAATAGTGATCGTGGTACTGGAAATGGCATAGATATTTCTGGTGAGGGGCGAACATGTAAAACTGTACGATGAGTCTTTTATGTACACGAGTACGTCATAGAAGACAATATACTCCAAAAGGCCGCTATAGATTTCATACAATACTGCGACGGATCAACCAAAGGACTCTATGGCTCGCTCCGCTATAACTCTGGTATCAATCCAGGGTGTAGCTATGGGTCTTGTACAGGTGTCAGGAGAATAACTCAGGTGAATGGTGATAATATAACACTTAACTCTGCTCCAACATCAAGTACAGAAAATGTCAGTGGGTCATCCCTCACTAATACTAGTACAGTCACAACAGCAGAACAAGAGAAAATAATCGCTGACATCAATGCCAAGATTATCAAATCATGGTCAGAGAGATATCCAGTAGTTGCAAAATACTGTTCTCTCGAAAAAATCCTCAAAAATTTCAATGAAAATACAAAACTCGACAAAGAAATCTGTACCAATGATCGTAGACCTCAAATAGACGGAAATAAGCTCCTAAAAGCAGCTGGTTACCCTACAAAAGATCCGCTCACATTAGCCTACATCATCTCTATCCGTGGTATACTCGAAGATGAAGAAATCGAGAAACTCCTCGATCTTGAAGAAAAATACGATGACTCTATCAAGGTCGGCTACGCAGATGCTCAAGCAAAAATCACAGAAACAAATCTCGAAAACCGGACCGCAAGAGGGAAACTCTTGGGACAACTCATGACAACACTCTGGGCAGAACGAGAAGTCATACTCTTAAAAGAACTCCTCGCTGGAGAAGGCATCTAAAGCTTATACGTACTCCAGAAATTCCTACGAAATGCTTCGTAGGATTTTTTTTGTATTGCCTCACGAGCTCTATCACACAATCGCATCAGAAATTCGACATTATGCATAGAGAGGAGTATGTGACCGAGTAATTCATCCGAATGGATGAGATGACGGAGGTAACCAAGTGTATAATTCTCGCTCACTGACGTCTCAAATCCTGGTAAAACTGGGATTTTATCCATAGAGCCAGCGAGAATACTCCTGTTCATCTTGATATATCCTTCTGAGGTAAATATCTCTCCATGTCGACCAAGTCGCGTCGGTAATACACAATCAAACATATCTACACCTCGAGCTATACTTTCCACCAAGTCTTCTGGAGTACCGACACCCATGAGATAATGTGGTTTTTGTGTTGGAAGCTCAGGGGCGAGGATATCGAGTGCAGCAAGCATAGATTCTTTGCCTTCACCAACAGACAGCCCACCAATAGCAATACCAACAGTTGGCAAGTCACGCAAAAAACGCACTGACTCTAAACGGAGATCATCATAGGTAACACCTTGAATGATGGGAAACAGTGTCTGCGGGTGGAGTCATTTGTCTTTTCGAAGTACTTCATTTGATTGCCACTGTGCAATACAACGCTCCGCCCACGCATGCGTACGATTGAGCGCTTCTCTTGCACGAGTCTTGGAAGAATCCCCCGCAGCTACATCATCAAATGCCATGATAATATCAGCACCAAGTTGTGACTGAATATCCATCGCCTTCTCAGGAGTTACATAGTGTTTTGTACCATCCAGATGAGATTGAAATTGTACACCATCATCATCTGTTTTGACGAGCGATCGACCGCTTCGAGTATGATCAAGAGAGAAGACCTGAAACCCCCCCTATCAGTCAGAATAGGAAGGTCGACATTCATAAATTTGTGCAAACCGCCCATTTTTTCAACAACATCAGCACCAGGACGAAGCATGAGATGATACGTGTTACTGAGCATGATCTGAGTTTTCATCTGAGCAATCCCCTCCCGCGTGATTCATTTAATCGTCGCAGCAGTACCGACAGGCATAAAGACGGGTGTTTTGATACTCCCATGTGGAGTTTCGAGGACTCCAGCACGAGCGTATCAGTCAGTAGAGGAAATTTTGAAGGAGAACATTATTTTGAAGATAGTTCAAAGACAACTACTCATTGGTTGGATAGTACTCTAGAAAACTCTTTATCATCCCATTCTTCATTTGATATGACGACAGGGGTATCAGGTATGCCTGGTTGGACAATATCATCTGGCTTGTCTGGTGTGTTATCGTCAGCGTATACTTCCAATATCTCATAGTATTTACCCCACGGACTTAGGATTCTCATACCGGAGCAAAGTGGAGATTTCATTGATTCTCCGTAGAGCTGTATATGTTTACTATCCGTCGATTCAAAAGAAGATACAACAAAGACATTTTTATTTTTGAGTCATTTTTGCAAATTTTCTGATATTTTTTTTGATTTTTTTAAAAATTTAAAAAAGAGTAATAGTCCCCCTATTCATAAAGCATAGAAATAGATTCCGTCTTCAAATGAAAACTGAGGAGCAATATTTATTATAGCTAAAAGCATAAAAAATATAACAACCAGAATAATTCATTTGAACGTCATAAAGAAAAATTAAATATGTAAATCTGTATACCAAATCTGTGATTCGAGGCCAGTGAGTTTTTTGTATTTTTTTGTACTTTCGAGATGCTTGGTAGCACTTCACTCGACGTCAGCATAGTGAGCCTTGAGAGTGATGTAGATATCTTCTGTAGTCCTCTGTGTCCGACGAATACGAGCAATCTCTGTATCGATAAGAGCGAATCTCGTCGCGTGCTCCAGCGAAGAAGTACCATACACTTTCTGAATATTTCAAATAAGCTCGTGTGCTCTTTCAAGATGTCTCCGAAGTGACTTATCAACGTGATAGAGTCGCAGAATTTCATCTTCATGTCACGATGCATTTTCCGAAAAATCATGTGCATGCTCGGCTAAGTGAATCAGAGATTCTTCGAGTTGAGCAAAGACTGTAAGAAGTATAGCACCTCACTCATAGCCATCCAAGACACGTGAAATATTCTTCACCGCTCCGATAAATTGATTGATATGAGTGACCAAATCAAAGAGCGTCGTGCGAATTGCTTGCGTCCGAGGAGTGAGCTCTTGTGACATACCAAGAGTATAGGAAAAATCCGCTTATTGCAAACGTCAAGAAAACA
>CAZJBQ010000012.1:0-7553 GCA_964544625.1 uncultured Candidatus Peribacteria bacterium
TTCTCAAAACTGACGGATTCCCAACCTATCATCTCGCGATGGCAGTCGATGATCACTTGATGAAAATCACGCACGTCTTGCGTGGCGATGAATGGCTCCCGAGTACACCAAAGCACGTCCTCCTCTATCGTATGTTCGGCTGGGAAGCACCAGAATTTTACCATCTCTCCGTCATTCTCGGAGCTGACAGAAAAAAACTCTCAAAGCGTAATGGTGACACACATGTCAGCCAATTCCTCGAAAATGGTTACCTCAAAGAAGCGCTCCTCAATTACATCGCTCTCATTGGTTGGAATTCTAAAACCACAAAAGAGATTTTCTCACTTCCAGAACTGATTGAAGCATTTTCTCTCGATGGTCTCCAGATTGCGAATGGTATTTTTGATCCAGAAAAACTCAAATGGATGAATAGTAAATATATCGCTGCTACGCCTGCTGATGAACTCTTTAAGACTCTTTCGGAATACCTCAAACAATACAATCCTGACTTTTACGAAAATACGTTTATCACCCATGATGAATCATTTAATCGTGCGGTTATCATGGAAGTCCAGAAACGTTGTGAAACCCTCGCTGATTTTCCAGCACTCTCAGAATGTTTCTATGCTGAACCAGAAGTTGACACAGCACTCCTTCTCTCAGAGAAAATGGGCATTGCTGACCTCGCACAAGCAAAAGAAGCACTTCAGTTTGGTCTCGATGTAATTAAAACGTTCGCTTCTACGCCATCTCGTGATGCCCTCAAGGATGCTATGATTCCAAAAATCGCAGAAGCAGGCAAGAAAAATGGTCAGATCCTCTGGCCTCTCCGCGTCGCTCTCACCGGAAAAGAATTCTCACCAGGAGCGTTTGAGATGACGGAGATTCTCGGTTTAGAGAAGGCTATAGCACGAATCGAGAAGGTAGTTGCAAAACTAGCATAATCACTATAATAATCGATACCAAAAGAGTTGCTTTTTGTACTCGAGAGGTATATACTGAATATAGTTTACAAAACACACAACACTATGAATTTCCTCATACTCAAAACCATCATCGAATCGACTATCCAGAACTACAACACCCAAAATCAGATGGCGAAGATAGGAGAGAATAATATCTCTATCGTGAGCATGTCTCAAAAAGGTATCGAACTTCTCATTCGTTGTCCTCATACTGGTAAAGAAGTAAATGTGCACGCTGAAGTGAATTTCATGAATGGTCCACTTCCGACCAATTTCACTATCAATGGCAATTCTCACATGCCGAAAACAACCGGTCAGATTAATGATGATGACGTTACTCAGATTCATCAAGCTCTCAAAAATACTACGAATATATCAGATCTTTTTGGTGCAGAATAAACCATGAAATCACTCCTCAGATTATTGCGTTTTCTGTTCTGGTGGATTGTTATCCTCGTAACGGTAGCCGTGATAGGATTTTTTCTCTGGCCTCTTCTCTCGGATAAAGTAAATACTCTCCGGGATGGCAATTGGAATTCTGGCGCCGCAACGTCAGATGTTGTACAGATGACACTCGAACAAAAGATAAAATCCTTTTTCCATATTAGCACAACAGCGACCAGAGATATACTCACGGATGAAAGTGGTAAAAAAACAGTCCAATATCAACAGGATGATTCTGGAAACTATGCACCAATAGTTACACCAAAAAATTAATCTCGCATAAAACCACGAACGAATGCTTCACCAGTCATGGGCTTCTTGCCAGCTGGATGGATAGACTTGATGATAAGTAGTCAATCTGAGAGGACAATGGCAGGGAGTTTGTCATGGAGAATCCATGTGCCTGGGTTTTCTTCTGAGAGTTCACTATGTTTCTGCACTTCGAGGAGAGTTATACGAGTATCTCAGTACATGAAAAAAAGCCCTGGCCAAGGCGTATAAGCCTGCCAAGCATTATAAGCCTGTTCGACGGTCCAAGATGGTTGGAGTTCTCCGTCTTTTTTCTCAATCATTTTCGTATACGTCGCCTCACTACTATCTTGCGGTTTTGGTTTCACTGTACCATCTTGGAGTCAGATAAGTGCATCGATGAGGAGTGGGCCAGCCTGTTGTCCGGTCAGTGCGAAGAGCGTGCCAGTAGTATCAGCTGGAGATACTCTCCACGTTTCCTGGAGGAGTATGTCACCCTCATCCATACCGAGGCTCATCTGCATGATAGTGAGGCCTGTGGTCGTTTCACCATTGAGGAGGGCATGTTGTATAGGCGCGGCTCATCGATACTTTGGTAGGAGGGAAGTATGGACATTGAGGAAACCCATCGGAGGTATATCGAGCAGGATTTGGGGGAGGATTTTCCCATACGCCACCACGATACAAATATCCGGAGCGAGCTCGCGGACAGTAGCAAGGAAATCATCATTTTTTACTTTCTCTGGTTGGAACAGCGGGATATTTTTTTCTTGTGCCATTTTCGCAACTGGGGAAGAGATAATCTCATGTCATCGTCAACCGATTTTATCAGGGTTGGTAATGACTCAAATAATCTCTAGTACATCCTCTCGTGTTGTTAAATAGGAGAGAATATCAGCAGACAGTTGCGGAGTTCAGAAAAAGAGTACGCGTAGTTTTTTCATGGATTTATTGACAAAATGGAAACAGGTCTATCATTATTTTTAGTTTAGAGAAATTGTAGGGGATTTTTATCTTTTAACAATTCTAATTATGGCTACAGATTTTGAAGCAGGCGAGACCTCAGCAGTATTAAATGAAACTGAGGAAAAATGGTTACAACATTGCTTAGGCGCTGATAAAGACCAGCCTATGCTTTGATTGTCTCAAGTTGATCTTCAGATTGGTTCTAGTTGAGAAAGAATAATTCATATAACACTCCCTAATTTCGTAAATTTTTGAGCAAGGAAAAAACTAGAAGAGAGTCTGGAGAAAGTCTTTAGAGATGAAGTAAAAACAGGCAGTGAAAATGCCTCACTTTGAAAATATGTTTTTCATGTCATTCCAGCAGATGTGGAAAATAAACAGCAATTTGAAGAAGAGAGAAAACAGATTGAGACACATGTGGAACATGAGCTCACTCGCATCCTTACTCAAAATCATGTATGACCACTCAAAATACGCATTAGGCCTGCACGTATAAGTGGCAAAATCCAGAGGTTAGTTTCTAAAAAATGGAATCTCGTCCTGGATATACTCACAAAAATACCTCAAAATTGAGCAGTTTGACCGGATTTATTTTCACAAAGAGACGTCGTTGAAGAGTTTATCTCAGACATCAATAGTCCCGTAGTAGATAGGATTGTAAAGATTCATCTTCATCGTGTAAATCCTCATCTGGCATCATTTGAAGAGGAAGAATCTTTGCGAAAGTTGGGAAGATTACATGAAAAGAGGAGACGACGCACTAAACCCGTATCTTCTTAACTACCTCACCGTAGCGGATACATTTCTCTGTTGTCCCTTTCCCAGTGAGTCCGACGAGTATCCAAAAAATTCCCAAGAGTACGAGAAAGATACCAGGATGCCATGTTGTCTGTGTGACAGCACTTGTTGCTATATTAAATGCATTTGTTTCTCCACCTGCCACAGTCGTTACGATGGGATCCATCACTGGGCCGCCGACGATAATCAGTGCGAGACCGTGAACTGCTTGTTTGATTCTGAGCCATTTATGCTTTATGACACAAGCCGTGATGAGTCCTCGACCAATGAAAAAAAGTGAGAGAATCATGAGACCATATTCAATTTTTTTCTCCATAGCAGGAGATGTTTCTCCATAAAATGGTATATCGATAACAGCAGTATCTTGGCCCCACCAGAGAATGGCGATGATGAGAAGACCTGTGAGGATGTGCATGAGACGAATAGTCGTATCGCTCGGACGTCGTGCGACAAATTGTGCGAATTTGATGAGGAGGGGGTGCATAGATAAGAGGAGAAAAGTATGTATTGATTGTATGCAGAATAAGACAAAATCAACCGAGCTTGATTCTCGTACGAAAACCCTACAATACACCCTATGCCCGGGTGGTGAAATGGTAGACACGAGGGACTTAAAATCCCTTACCGCAAGGTGTGCCGGTTCGAGTCCGGCCTCGGGCACCAGTACAATATCGACGCTCTTTCTAATAGATCGTTTTAATCTGCCAAAAAAAAAGGTGATTTGTAATAAAAAAATGAACGCCCCTACACAGAAATGAAGTCCAAATATTGGCTGTCTTGTTTCAAGAATAGCTCTACCCGCTGTAGTTGTGGCTTTGGTGGCTACAGTAGTTATCAAACTCACCCCCTCTTCTCGCCATGGAGGAGATATAAATAACGATAATGTCGCTCAACTTTTTCACAAATTAGCATCCGAACAAGAAGGGTTAATTCCGTCAATATTGTTTTTCAAAGAACATCGAAAAGAAGTGCAAGATTTGATACAAAAATTCATGGCTGAGAATGTCACAGCAGATAAAGAAGACGACGTTTTGATACAGGATTTATTAACAGCGCTCCAGTCAAAATTTCCCATTATAAAAGAACACGCGAGGCATTTTTCTCTATCGCTCGCAAGTTTCTATGAGATAGCTCTGGATAGAGATGTCGTGAGACATGTTGCGGTGAATTTTGGTACGACACAGTACTTACCTGCAGATGATCATGATGGAGACCATCAAGGAGACGGATATGAGGATATTCATATGAGTTACCAGTTCCCTCCAGAAGATGAAGAGAACATGAAACCAGGTGAGGCTCTCTTTCGGCACTATGAAACTGTACAGAAATATCTCGATGGGCATATAGATGATATACGATCAAAGCTAGAATCATCTTCTCAAAAATGGGAAGAACTGTCTGAAATAGAATTTTTGTCAGCTCTCGTTGAGCTTTTCCCTCATGACGCTATCTTGCGTGGTTACATTATCTGAGATTTTACTATTCAGAGAGAAATCATAAAAGACGGAAAATGAAGACTGAAAATGAAGATATATTTTTCTGTTCCATATAGAAATGACGAGCCTCACGTAATTGAAATTTCATTGCAGAACTTACTACAAGTGTAGGTATTAATTAGCATTGGAGTCTTATTTTAATTTTTTATAAATATATTTGCACAATAACAAAATATATTGTACAGTATATTTATGAAATCAATTATTATCACGTGTGTAGCAGGCATTGGATGAATTGCCTTGCTCTTTTCAAGCGTCTTCGCTGACCGATGGATGGATATCGCCTACGATATACAGAATCATATCCCAGCAGACAAGATTACACCTGCAGTCGAAGAGCAAATCCAGGCACGACTCCAGTATATAGAGGAGCATGATGCGGCGGACGTAGCCCTGCTCGCTCAGCAAGATAAACAGTCTCTCATAGCTCTCATGGAAAATATGCGCAATATAGCGGCGTACTATAAGCAGAAAAATACACCAAAGCCAGTTCTCTCCTATATTCTCTCTCGTTCGAATGATATCTATTCGATGACAGAAGATGATGTGGCACCAGCAGGCCCTATGACGACTTACATACTCCTCTCGACCTATTATCAAGATCTCGAGGCACGATATCGAGTTCATCTCGACCGTGATACACAGCCAGTCATAAAACAGGAGGCCACCGCAATGAACTACATCCCAGAATGAGTTGCCACTCCTGAGCCAGCTCCTTCTGATACTCATCAGTCAATTGTCGTTGATATCAGTGATCAGAGACTCTACGCATTTGAAAACGGTGAACTCGTCTATACGACTCCTATTACTTCTGGTAAAAGAGGATTTAGTACAGTCCAGGGTGATTTTTCTGTAAAAAGTAAAAAAACAAATGTAACACTTAATTCGCCTTTCAAAAATATTACTTATAAGCTCCACGTCGACTACTGGATTCAGTTCCACGGTAAATATGGTATCCACGATGCTTGTAACTCACGCAGCTGTTGGAGAAAAGAATTCGGAGGTCAGGACTATCTCACGAAAGGGAGTCATGGGTGTGTGAATACTCCCTATGAAGCAATGGCTTGGGTGTATGAGTGGGTTGAACCTGGGACAGCTGTCAGAGTCCAGGCATAATTTCGAAACAAAAAAGTCAGAAAATTAGACAAATTCAAAAAGTATTTTCTAAAAAATATTACCGGGTTTGTGTTTGCAATGACCCCCATTTTTCCTAAAATAAGTGGGTGTTTTGTTGATATTAGAGCGACTTTTGAAAAAAATCCTCATTCACTCAACATCCAGCCCGAATAAAAATTGTACTCACTTAATTCCTAACATTTCCCCCATGGCAGTTAGCGACCTCGTAGCTCTCGTCGATGTGTGAAGTTCTCGCATCAAGACGTTGGTTGGATCATTTATCATGGATCCAGCAAATCCGAACAAACCAAAACTCAATATCCTCGGTGTAGGTGTTGTGAAATCAGATGGTGTCCGCAAGGGTACCATCCTCGACATGGAAGAATTCAAGAAAAATCTCGATGAATCTCTCACAGAAGCAGAGAACATGGCAGGACAACAATTCCCACACGTGGGTATCTGTCTCTCTGGTACTGGTATACAGATTCACCACAATAAGGGTATGATCGCAATACCTTCAAACGAAGTCACACAAGAAGACGTCAATCGTGTCCTCGATATGGCACAAAATGGTATCACTCTTACTAATCAAACTGTTCTCAAAATCATTCCTGAGTCTTTCTCAGTTGATCTCGAGCACCACGTGAAATCACCAGTTGGTATGAGCGCGAAGAAGCTCGAAGTCAATGCGCATATTTTCACTATCCCTACGACAGCACTCAATAATGTCCGCAAAGGATTCAAAGATGTCGGTATCGATGTCGTCGATGTATTCCCATCTCTCCTCACATCACCAGAGGCTGTCCTCTCTCGCCGTCAAAAAGAACTCGGTGTTATCTGTGTTGATATCGGTTCTTCTTGTACCGGTGTCACTATATTCGAAGAAGGTATCCTCCGACACGCATGCATCATCCCAGTTGGCGGCGAATACGTCACCTCTGATATCGCTCTCGGCGTACGAGTCTCAGTCGATGTTGCAGAAAAACTCAAGACTGATTACGTCGATCTCACATTCTGTGATCTCGCGAAACCAAAAGACGAAGAAATCCCACTCTCACGGATTGATAAAAAAGAAACAGAGACAGTTTCAAAACTCTACCTCTCTCAGATTGCTCAGGCACGATACAAAGAAATTCTCTCTCTCGTCAATCATGAACTCAAAAAAGTAGGTCGTGATGGTATGCTCCCAGAAGGTGCAGTCTTCGTCGGTGGAGGATCAAAAGCTCGAAATCTCATCGAGCTCGCAAAATCAGAACTCCGTCTCCCATGCGCTATCGGTTTCCCAGAAGATCAAGAATTCGTCACAGGAACCTCTGTTTCTGATCCAGGATTTGCAGGTGCTATCGGTGCCCTCCTCCTCTCTCAGAGATCTGGCGGACTCGGACGAGCTCGTATGTCGATTGGCGCTGGTATCGGTGGAATCAAAGAATCAGCAAAAAAGTTTTTCAAATTTTTGCTTCCCTAATTTATCTCTCCTTTATTTTAATTCTTCATTTTACACAGTATGGTAGTCGCAAAATCAACTAAAAAAGGTACAAGC
>CAZJBQ010000012.1:7563-14730 GCA_964544625.1 uncultured Candidatus Peribacteria bacterium
ATGCTCTCAAAGGCCTTTTATTCAAAGACTCAGCAGTTTCTCAACCAGAGGAAGTGAATGTGTCTAAAATGATTTCTCCTGTTGCCAGCATAAAAGTCGTTGGTTGTGGAGGTGCTGGTCAAAACACTATCAATCGTATGATTGAGAGTGGTCTCTCTGGTGTTGATTTTATTTCTATCAATACTGATAATCAGGCAATATTCAATTCTCAAGCTCCGACAAAACTCAGTATCTGACCGACGACAACTCGTGGTCTCGGTGCTGGTGGTGATCCTGAACGAGGTAAAAAAGCTGCTGAAGAATCTATCGACGATATTCGTCGAGCACTCGCTGGTGCTGATATGGTTTTCGTCACATGTGGTCTCGGTGGAGGTACTGGCTCTGGTTCTGCTCCTGTCGTCGCTGAAGTAGCGAAAGACATGGGAGTCCTCGTCGTCGGTGTTGTCACAAAACCATTCGCATTTGAAGGTCAACGTCGTAACAATCAGGCTCTCGAAGCATATGATGTTCTCAAAGGAAAAGTAGATACATTGATTACAATCCCAAATGATCGTATCCTCACTATCATTGATAAAAAAACTCCACTCCTCGATGCATTCCGTATCGTCGATGAAGTTCTCACGAATGGTGTACAAGGTATCTCTGATCTCATCACTCAACCAGGTCTCATCAACGTCGACTTCGCTGATATAAAATCAGTCATGTCTAACGCTGGTTCTGCTCTCATGGGTATCGGTTATGGTCGTGGTGAATCTCGTGCAACTGATGCAGCTCGTGCTGCTATCGAGAGTCCACTCCTTGAACTCTCTATTATGGGTGCTCGTGGTCTCGTATTCAATATCACTGGTGGTCATGACCTCTCAATGTTTGAGGTGGATGAAGCAGCTCGCGTTATCACTGGAGCGTGTGATCAAGATGCAAATATTATTTTCGGTGCAACAGTTGATCCGAGTTTCGAAGAAGGTGAAATCAAAATCACAGTCGTTGCCACAGGATTCGATGAATCTCAAGTGACTGTTCGTCATGATGGTCCTGGTGCTCCACGTCCTTCATCTGGTGGTTCTTCATTCGGTCGACGTGTTATCGGCTCTGCTCCATCTGCTCCTGCAGTTGATGAAAAGCCTGCTGATGATCTCGATATTCCAGCGTTTCTCCGCAATCGTAAATAGTTTGCGATATGTTTATCGCTATTGAGTGAGTAGACTGAGCAGGCAAAGATACACAACTCAAACTCTTGTTGGGATATTTGATAGACCAAAATAAGCACCGAGTTATTACGAAGTCTCGTGAGCCATCACGAATGACAGAAGCAGGGAAGAGGCTCAATGAAATCGCTCAACAACATATCGTCGTGCCACCACTCGAAACAGCCAAACTTTTCTCAGAAGATAGGAGAGATTTAGAGATGTTTCGTGCATCACTCCTCGCACGAGATGTCTGGATTATTTCTTCTCGCTGTGATCTCACGACGTACGTCTATCAGGGCTATGCGAGCGGTGTGAGTTTCGAGGAAATCTATGAATTACACAAGGATATCCTTGCTCCAGAACTCACTATCGTTCTCATGATATCTGTAGAGACCATGCTGGCCCGTCTCGGGAGTCGTACTGAAGCAAAAGAAGTCTACGAACAAGAAGATTTCCTCCGCCGATGTCATGCAGGATATCTGGGAGCGATAGAATTTCTCAAATCCAAAGGCCGCAATATCGTGGTCATCGACGGAGAAGGAAGTGTGGAGGAGGTAGCAGAGAGAGTGAAAAAACTTTTCCAGTAGTCTAAATTTGCTTCATCTGCTCCCGTAGAGCGAGGAGGATTCCTTTATACGGTTCTCCTATGAGCTTATGTAAGTATTTATTGGAGTCTTTTTCTGAGAGGCCGAGGAGAGTTTCTATGCTGACTTCTTCGAAGCTGAGACCACTTTCTCGTGTAGTATTATCGAGTATTTCTGCCAGAGCTATTCGTCGATTGAGAACATAGGCGATGACAATTCCATTGTTCCAGGCTTTTGAAACTGGATGGGGAGCATCATGAAATTCTGATATGTTTCAGAGAGGTATGATATCTGTTTCCGTGAAGACCATACCAGACTCTTCTCCTCATTCTTTGACAGCAGTTCTTGGTGCGAGCTCGACTATATTTCGTCCACGTAATTCTGGGAGAGCATCAGGAGCACAATCAATATGTCCTCCGATAGTTGCATCTCGTTTGCCATGGCTCTTTGTTTTGACTTGGACAATAGCTGTTCCGCGTTTCTCTCCTGGTATCCATACGTTGACATGTCCATGACAGAGTCACTCTGCGTGTGCTCTTTTTCGGAGGACAACATCATGGATGATACCATCTTTTAGGTCAAAGATGGGGAGACATTCGTCTGCAGGGTAGTAAGGTGTTTCATTCATATAATAAGGGGATAAAAATAATTATTGTTTCTCTGTTCGTGTTAGAACTTCCTCTAAAATAAGTTCCCATATACCAGGACTGAGTGTATTTCGGCCAAATCGTTTTATTTGTTTATACGATCAATAGCAGAGGTAGTAGAGGTCTATGAGGTCTCTATTGAGAGTTCAAAATTCTTTTTCATATTCTGTGATTATTTTTTGATACAGTTGTAACTGTTCCTGTCATCCTCGATTCGAGAACATGATGCCAAAATCTGCTTCTCTGATATTCCAACTCGCTTCTCAGAAATCGATAATTTGAGACTTTTGCTCGTCTTGTATCATGACATTTCTGAAATGGAAATCTCCATGAATTAAGACAGGATTTTTTGGTATCTCTTCTGTTTTTTCTTTCAGAGTTCTGATACTAGCAATTATTCTCTCACGGAGTCATAGTTCGAAATAATCTGAGCCAGCTATGAAATGTTCGAAACGTTCTATATGAGATATGAAATCTGGGAATTTCTTAGGTGCTGGAGCTAGGAGTTTTCAGAAAAACTGTTCTCCATTTCATATGACACTGTGTATACGTCATAACTGATGTGTCATGTTCTGTAGGTGTTCATCGCTCAGTGTGTGGGATTCCTGGTATTCTTCGAGCGTTATTCACGGTATAAATTCTTGAGTGAGCCAGAAATATGGTTTCCCAGTGGCTGTCATTCATTTTCCTTGTTGCAGGGTGAGAGGTACGAGCCCAGGTGCGTGTTGGTTGATAAGTATTTCTGTGTTGGCAGCGAGAGATAAATCTTCGCTTACTCAGACCTTGAGGACGATTTTTTGTCACCCGGCTTCCATAATATAAATCTGTTGTGCCGTTATGCCACCAGGGAGAGAAATATAATTCCATCATCATACGTTTTGTGCTTGTCAGAGAATATCTGCGGATTGTTGGCGAACTCAGGCTTGTATGTCTGAGCGAACTACCTCATCGATTACCTCTCAAGAGGGAAGTGTGTTCATAAGTTAAAATAATTAGTAAGACTTTCTATTAATTCTTTAATCCTTGAATATATCAGCGATATGTTGAGCTATGAGACGTCTGAGTTTATTTTCATTGAGTCACGGAGATCAGAAGTCTCGTTCCATATTTGGTGAGTCGGGAGATGTTGGTTCAAATTCATCCATAAGAGAAAAGATAAAAAATAAAACTCACATGAGGCGAGTTTTCATTAGGGAGGTTCGAGAGGAAAATAGGGTACAAAAGAGCGCTCAATTGAGCGCGTGGTGAGAGAGATGAAATGCGTGACGGGCCGCAAGATGTTACGCGGTCTTCCCGGTCAGTGTCATCCAGGTGATCAAAGTAACTTTTTAATCATCTTGGTTAGTATTTTAGAATGTTTTATTATTCTGTCAAATATTTTATCCAACAGCGACTCCGACGACGCTTCCAATTCCAAAGGTGATAGCAGCAGCCGCGAGACCAAAGATCATCTGCCTGAACCCAGAGTACCACACATTTTTACCAGTGAAGAGTGTGATAGCGGCTCAGATAATAAATAATCCGACAGCACTCGCTCAGACGCTCACGATGATGGCAGGCATACCAGCGAGAAACATAAATGGTGCGACGGGGATAATAGCTCCAATAGAGAAAAGAATAAACGAATAAATCGCAGCTTCCCAAGCTGAGCCCTTCAGTTCTTCACTATTGATGCCGAGTTCTTCTCGTACGAGGACTTCGTGAGCGTGCTCAGTGTCTTTTATGACTTCTTCTGCCATCTTGTGTGCCTGTGTTTCAGGTACTCATTTTGTCATATAGATGAGAGCGAGTTCGTGTTTTTCTCCTTCGGGATTTGTCTCGAGTTCTTCCATTTCTACTTCCATCTGATTTTCATACAGTTCCTGAGAACTCTTCACAGATATCCATTCTCCGAGAGACATCGAGAGGGCTCCAGCGAGGAGACCAGCGAGACCTGCCAAGAGCACTCATTCGTTGCCACTTGTCGCCCCAGCGATACCCATGACGAGGCTAAAATTTGAGACCAGTCCGTCATTACCACCGAGGACTGCAGCACGGATAGCATTGCCTCCGACGGAGCGATGTTGTTTCTCAAATTTTGTGATGTGTTCACTACTCATATTCACTTCTCGATCGAGGATTCATCGGAGTATCGTGACATGATTTGTCTCTGTTCCTGTGATGGGCATACCGTGTTGTTTTTTTGCCATGAGGATACCATTCGAGAGACTTTTTTCGGTGTTCATGAGAATTCCCAGGACATAATCATACCCAAATATTCGCCCGATGAGATTGAGCGTCTTCGCTCTACCAGAAGGGATTATGAGATTTTCGAGACTGATATTCGCTTTCTTGGCAAAAGCTTCTGCATGATCTCTCTCGATACTACTCATCTGTTTATACACATCAGCTATGACTGTATCTTTCTCATTTTCAGCTAACTTCTGATAGAGATATGATGCATCGATTTCTGTTTGTATGGCTTTATTTTTCATAGTTTTATTTATAAATACTCTACGAATAGAGTATACATTTATCCTCCTGATGCAAAAGAGTTCTGATTATTATAACCTCTCTAGGTTATTTTATTACCGTGGTGACATTTCCAGCGAGATAGCCGTGAAGTGTTGTTTTAGTAAAAAACACCATAGGGAGCTGTATAAAAAGAATATTATATAGGAGTATGTCGAAAGGAAAACTGATAGAAAACAGCGCGGTAGAAAAGCTAGCTGTGTAAAATATATCATAGAGGAGGTGATTCCTTTTCTGATATTTACCTCTGTAGTATGTTCACATGAGCATCATTCAGAGGCATCTATTTTTATAAAAAAGAAAGAAAAAAAGATTATATCAGAAAAATAAACCTATCAGTATAATCTTTTGCCACACATGATTCTCAATAATGATATAAAAAGGTAACCATAAGAGGAGTACTACTCCTACATTGATAGCAGAGCTAAAGAGTTTTTGTAGAGCGTTCGTGGGGCGTAATTCTTTTCTGGGCATAGAGCTATTATCTCATATTTTTATTTTTATTTCAATTCAAAAAAAGCACCCGAAGGTGCTTTTCTGAAAAGTTCAAAAGAGAACTATGCAGCAGGAGTTTCCTCTGTTGCAGGTGTGACTTCAGGAACATCAGCTTCAGGAGCGTCAGTTGTAGGAGTTTCTGTTTCAGTTGTAGCAGGAGCGACAACTTCTTCTTCAATAGGTTCAGACATAATAATATGGCTAAGAAATAGAGTCGTGAGTATAGCACTTTCTCAGCTTCTCCTATTTATAATGTGAGACATTTATCATATATAGGCTATCAAGGTGTTTGACAATCAGCAAGGAGAGTAATATAGAAGAGGATTTTACTCTTTTTATTCGATGGTGATGTCGTATCCCTGCAAAAGCCCTGCAATGCCTGATTGAGCAAATTTTGCCTTCTTGATTTTATTTGTCTCGGGATTGATGATATAGTTATACGATGTACGAAAATCTGCTTTCTCCAGAATGGTTCTCTCAAACAGTGCCTGAGAAAAATCACACTCATCAAACACCGATTCACCGAGATCTGTCTCCACAAATGATGCTTCATGAAGAGAGCACGCTGTGAACTTCGTCTTTCTCATCTTGAGTCGATGAAACGATGAGAGATCGAGCACACATTTTTCAAACGAGACAGAAAAGAGAAAACTATCACAATTTCCAAATCCTATTCCCATGAGTTTACAATCTCGGAATCTCACATCACGGAGCGCTGCATTTGTCACGATGACATTGCTCATATTGCAATTCACAAATTCGCATTCAGAAAATTTCACATTGGAGAGGTTCGCTCCTACAAAATTGCACTGAGAAAAAACACACGATTCATATTCTTGTCCGAGAGTTTCCTTTGTGAAATCTATTTTTTCAAATGTATGATTTTCAGAGACGTTCATTTTAAGAATGTTCATGGAAAAATGGTTCAAAATATGGCTCTACAGGTAAAGCCATAATTTCTTCTTTTGTTGCCCAGCGATGTTCGAGGTGTTCATCACTGAGTTGTAGTTCTCAGCCAATAATGTCTGTCGAATATATCGTAAATTGATGAGTATATTCTCAGACCCCATCTAGATCAAATTGATAGACTCCAATAACAGCCAGGGCACGGACATCGAGATTTGTTTCTTCTTTCACTTCTCGAACAATGCCATCAAATGGATCTTCGCCAGGTTCCAATTTTCCGCCAGGGAAGTCCCAGTGAAGTGGAAAATATTTTGCATTTTCTGAGCGCAAGCCGATGAGATATTTATCTCCTTGTTTGATAACTGCTTTTTGTATGAGTTTCATATTTATATTTATTTCTTCTTCGGCCAGCCCCAATTCCAGTGTGGTGTTTCACCTTTTTTGTAACAGATGCGGATGAGAGTAATTGTAAGAAGAAAAATCGGAAGTAAAAATGTAAACATCACTTCACGTGTCGGAGAAGTCTCATCAATCGTGAGAGAAAAGCCAACCACGAGGATTATATAAATAGCTATCACGAGCCAACCCTGCCACGTCACAGGAGTCCATCACCAGCCGAAAGGTTTTGCCTTAAACCAATATCCTTTTGGATTATCATTGATATAGTCGCGGTATTTTTGGAACATAGATTATTAGTTAATTTTGGTAATAGCTGGTATTTTACTTAACAGATCTTGTCCAAAAATAAAACAAGTTGTTAATAAAAAATTAAATTGAGGATAATTTAGTTCTATTTTATTGCCATCAATTGCCCCACATGTGAGTTTTAAATCATAA
>CAZJBQ010000012.1:14740-15126 GCA_964544625.1 uncultured Candidatus Peribacteria bacterium
CTATTTTATTGCCAATATGAAAATTAAAAGATTCTTTTATCATTCAAAATTGAACTCATGAGCCAACGGGTACTTGTTCTCATTTTACTACCTCAATTTCCTCTAAATCATTTTTATAAAAGAGTCTCATACGAGAATATTCTATCCTTAATTCTGTATTCAAGGCATCATTTGTATCTTTATCAGTTACAAAGCCATTTCTGTGCACAAGGCAATTACGGGCTTTATTTAATGAAAGTATTTCGGATTTATATAATAGTGGGGCCGTAAGTTTCATTTCTATTTCTGATATCAGGTTTGGTATATTTAGTTTTCAGGCTGTTTTTTTAAATTCTTCTAATTTTGTCTCAAAATCTCAAACTGTTCTTATTCTGGTTGATCCAGAG
>CAZJBQ010000012.1:15136-18919 GCA_964544625.1 uncultured Candidatus Peribacteria bacterium
TTAAATTAATTGCTTTTATTAACTCCTCAAATCATTTTTGTAGCAACCAAATTTTAAAATTTGATTTACTTAGAAGAGGATCAATATTGGTTGATTCGTTAAATCAAAAAGAGAAAAAAGTGTCTTCAGATGTAATTTCTTCACGAGTAATTACTGTATCTGTACTATCTATTAATTGTAATCAAAAAAGCACATTTTTACTACTTTGGTTTAAAATTTCATACATTGGCTGTAATATTTGTTCTGGTTTTATTGTGATTTCAATATTTCAAGAATCTTTCATAAAATTTATTATTTATTTTTACACTCCTCACACCCACACCACTTCGCCAGGGGGGTCTCGGAACATTTACATTTTTTCGCGGTGCAGATATATCGCCCGAAGAGGACTATCGCATGATGCATGGTGCGTTTCTGATCTTCGCTCAGGAGCTTTTCGAGTTTTTTATCCGTCTCTTCTGGTGTTTTGGTTTTCACGATTCCCATTCGATTCATCACGCGATGAATATGAGTATCGACACCGATAAAGGGCATATCGTAGAGATGAGAGAGGACGACTTTTGCCGTCTTCACTCCGACTCAGGGGAGTGTGCGGATGGTTTCGAGCGTGTGTGGGATTTTTCCTCCGTGTTCGTGCACGAGTTTTTCTGCGGTCATGAAGAGATGCTTCGTTTTCACGCGATAATAATTCACGCCTCGGAGCATGACTTCGACTTTTTCTGGTTCGAGTTTGAGGAGGTCGGCTGAGGTTTTCACGATTTCAAAAAGTTTTTTTGTGGCTTTGTTCACACCCTTATCTGTCATCTGTGCTGAGAGCATGACGGCTGAGAGCAATTGGAAAGGCGTTTCGAAATCGAGTTCGATGAGTTTCGTTGGATAAAGTTCGAAGATTAAACCGAGTATGACATCTCTTTCTGCTTTTGTCCGAAGTTTCATAGAAGTATTATATTGAAAAAGGGGAAAAGCCACTGAGTCATTTCGTACTTTTTATGCAAAAAGTACGAAAAGCATTTAAGAGGCACAAACTCGCTATTGGCTTGATTCTTCTCACTTCTGTTTTTCATCCCGCTCAGACAGTGTGCCCCTTAAAAATCCATTTCTGTTTTTTTAGTGAAAGGCTCTTCTAAAAAATTTCTTCTAAAAAATCATTGCAAAAAATCGTATCTATCATACTATTTCACCGTGAAAAAGTCCTTCCGCAAGATGTTTCGTTACACCCTCCAGAAATGGTGGGTTTTTCTACTTTCTGGGATTTTCTTTTTCGGACTCTTTCACGTGATAGCTTTTTATTGGTATCAGCTCGTCGTCTATCGCTATGATAAGCTCTACGATGAAGCAACGAGTAAGGGGACACTTATCGAGATGCCACCATCATTTCAGATTGCGCATGAGTTCGCGAAGAAGAGAAGTATTTTTACACGACCAGACGTACTGGCTCGTGAGTCAGGCATTATCCAATCGGGCATACAGTCAGTGATTCAGCAATACCGCAATGATATCTATCGTCTGCATGATGGCATAGTCCAAAATATTTCATACCTGAGAATACTCGCAGAAGTGAGCCAAGAATACATATTTCCAGAACGTGCAGATTTCATCGCGCGAGCTGATGTATTCGAATCACGACTTCAATCCGGCCAATATGATTCACCAGAAGTACTCCAAGAACTCTTCGATGAGTCTGATGTAGAAGTAAAAAATGCTCAACATCGCTTCGAACAAGTACAAAAAAAACTCGTCCTCCAGGATATACTCGGATTCAAACACGAGATGATGCTCCTCGAATCACTCTATCGTGTTTCACCAGCCCAGAAAACCCCATTTGATATTCGAGAGTTTTGGAAAAATTTCAAAATAGAATTCTCTCGAGATACTCTCTCCAATACAACAGCAGAAGAGCTCCGTACGACTCTGAGTGCTGTCCGTGACACAGCGATAAAATACCGCGCTGATGGTCACGAGATGCGTCGCGTGGCTCGTGAGAAGCGCCAGGATCTCGTCGCTAAAGAATTATTAAAATGGAAAGAAGAAACTCCACCTGCGCCGTCATACTCCAATGTGTTTGGTCTGATAGATGTCTCTCTCAAACAGCAGATGATGTATGTCTACGAAGATGGCGACCTCATCCTCTCGACACCGATTACGAGTGGAAGACGCGACTATGAGACCGTACGGGGGACATTTCGTATTTACACCAAAGAGCGCAATAAAGTCATGAAATCACCTTTCCCAGAAGAAGAATACGAACTCTGGGTCGATTACTGGCTCGGTTTTTATGGTGCGTACGGTATCCATGATGCGTGTAATTCGACAGACTGTTGGCGCACAAGGTTTGGTGGAGCGGGTTATGTTTATAATGGGAGTCATGGCTGTCTCAATACACCGTATAATGCAGTGAAATTTATCTACAACTGGGCACGTATTGGTACTACGGTGCATGTGAAATAGTGACGTATGTGTTTTAAAAAACCTCCCGACATCTCGGGAGGTTTTTAAGGGAAAAAGTATTTATTGTCCTACTGTCGCTCAGTCTTTGTGAATAGGGAGACCATCTGCCCGGCTTGTCCATGTACCAGTGAAGTCCCAAGAGTTACCAGATCTCGTATAGACTCACTGTGTAGGAGCGTAGAATACAGACTTACTCGCAACCGAAGTACAAGCAGGTTTCCCTGGAGAAATCTTACCAGTACAAGTACTCACGGTCGTATTGTAAAAATAGTTATTTTCAAAGACATC
Organism: uncultured Candidatus Peribacteria bacterium; assembly: GCA_964544625.1. Taxonomy (GTDB): domain Bacteria; phylum Patescibacteriota; class Gracilibacteria; order BD1-5; family JAGOOR01; genus JAGOOR01. The sequence goes on from CAZJBQ010000012.1 coordinate 17,873, forward strand.
ATTTGCTGTCTTGTTTGTAGAGGCTACAAATCCACCATAGTAATCAGGACTCACGCCACCTATACCGACAGTATCGATATATCGGCCAGTAGAGAAGTTATCAGTCATGATATACGGTATATTGCCATAGGTATCTGATGGGCCTGCAAATCCACCTATGAAGTAATCACCTATGTGATTGACAAAGACGTTACCAGTTGAGTAATTTCGACGCAGTTCAGCACCTCCTACACCACCTGCAAATCCACCAACATACGCAGCAGCCGCATCCTGACTGAGAGAAATCTCTCATGTTGAGTAGTTATCATACAGTTTACCATAGTTAGCAGTGCCGACGAAACCTCCTATGAGGAGACTACGAGGTCATGTCCCGTTATCACCACCTATATTACCAGTGGCACTATTCATCGATGCAGACCCATAGCTCATTGAGCCAATAAATCCACCAATATAGCCTGATGTATTTCCTTGTATGTTATACGCGGTGCTATTGTGAGTAAAATCACATGATCCAGCCATACCGGCAAATCAACCTACGTAACCAACTGTGCCATCTCCTTCAATCATAATTTGATTGTTACCAGCATCAGTGATATTGTTTTCAGCACGAACATAGGTTGCATTACCGAAAGCGCCACCAACAGCACCATATGATCCATCACGAACGGTGATAGAGCCTTTTATGACATTATGATGTACAAACAGATTAGTTGCCGGTGTATTACCACCGTAGAGATGTCCGACGAGACCTCAAATATTTGCTGCTTTTGCATTGATACTGACGTCTGATTCTGTATGACCGAGTTCGAGAGGTCCACCGGGTGTGATACCTATGATGCCTCCTATAGCACTAATCGGAGAAATATCCGCAGTAGAGACTGATCACTGGACTTTGGAATTCAATATTTTTGTTTCATACCAAGTATAACCGACTAAGCCACCTGAACTATTTTTGACTCCCTGCATATCTGTATTGGAGACTTCTACACCATCTACGAGCGCACAACCAATCATACCAGCGAGAGAGCCACTGATATTCCCAGGATT
>CAZJBQ010000012.1:19019-21067 GCA_964544625.1 uncultured Candidatus Peribacteria bacterium
GTGTATCGATACTCTGCTTGTTTGCCACTCGCAGTCGGTCGTCCAGAGGAACAGTTATTGCCGACCTTTACTGAGTATATCCTTGATTCATTGTTCTCGAGAGCCGTATTTTCATAGAGATCAACCTTTGGCATGTTACGAGTCGTTGTGAGAGTTTGAACAATATCAGAGGCATCACATGTTGCATTTCTATAGAGTTTTACACTGGTATTCGCTGGGATATCGCCGACAGCAGCACGAGCGATGAGTTGAGGAGTATTATCGATACCTGAGCATGATACTTCTCCTTCACCACATGGAGCTCCTACAAAAATAGTCGGTGCGCCATAGACATAGTGGATAGTTTTACGTGCTGCAGCGCTATTTGTTTTCGGAGTTGGGCGTGTCTTATCTTGGGCTGCACCAGCAGGGAAATCCACTGTGATATCAGCAGCGACTGCTTGATTTTTTGGCGTGAGATCAAAACTACAAATAGTTCTCAAATTACCTTCATTATCAGGAGTATTGAAACATTTATAGTTCGAAGCATTGACGTTGTTGGAAAGTACAAAATCAGTATTTGAGAAAGATATGCTTGGTATATGGATGAGTTTATTGAAAACGACTTGAACAGGTATCGTCGGAGAACTCGTATTATCTTGAGCAACTATCTCAGCAGTGAGATCACGAGTATCAACATAGGCCATAGTATATGATACTGTGCCTGGTTGGACAGTAGCGCTAATTTTGGTGAATGGTCTCTCGACTCCGCCCATGCGTTCAAGAGCATATTTACCGCTGAGGAATTTGAGAGAACCCGATCCTGTACTGTTAATAGTAGAGACGTAGAGATTGAGTTTGGTAGTGAATGGTGTTGTATCGCCATTGAGACCGACTTGATATCCTCCATCAGTTGAGCGACAAGTAATCAAGATAACCTGTTTTGTTGGATCAGGTTGTGTTGGTGCGAGAGTTTGAGCACAAGCGTAGGTTCCTGTTTTAGAAGAGGATAGATCTGCTTTGGTAATAGTGACTCCTAATTCATTATTTGTGAGAGGGAGTGTCAATTCATAGACGAGTTCACGAACATAGGCTTCTCCTTGTGCACGAATAGTGAGCGTGTAGACTCATTCGTTAAAATGTGTGCTTTCACCTTCAGACTGTTCGATAAGCGTAGCATTGGTGACAGAGCCGAGACGGATGTTTGGTCCAGCATCGACAGAGGCCTGACATGCGGCATATCCATTTACAAAATCAGTTTTATTTTTTTTGAGAGCGATTTTTCTTTCACAAGCCGCTATTTCAAAATTGGTTTTACCAAAACCATTCCCCTCACAAGCATTTAGTGTAATATAATTATTGATAACAACGAGGTCTGCCACAGATTTGGTGTATTCAGCTTTATTTGAGAGAAGGAGAGAAGAGTCACAGTTCTCTTCTGAGAGAATAGCAGAACGTAAACCCAGAAATGAGAGATCTATACCAGAGAAGTAAACAGCTCATGAGAGCACTGCTATGGTGAGAAGAAAGAGGCTGATTTTTTTCATAGAGTAAAATTGAGATATAAAAGAAGAGATGATGGATTACCAAACAGTAGGTTTATCACCGCGTGTGAAACATCCATAAAATTTGATACCGTTTGCTGGTATATTCCATGTTCTCGTTCCTTCACTGGTTGTACGGAAGACAAAAAAGTTTGTCAGTTGAGTCGAGCTAGAAATAGTGCCATCTCCGATCCATTGACCTGCGCCATTTACTTCTTCATAGGTGAGGAGATTTGTGAAAGAACTATTCGATGATGGTGCGCTAGATCCAAAGAGTCCAATGGCATCAGAGTTTACTATGAGCCCTGAGTTAGTGCCTGGATTCGATTGGTATCCGAGGAATTCTCCGAGAGTTATTCTCTTACTTGCGTCACCAAACCAGCAATCCTTGCCAGCTTCATTGATGCTCACAGCACCAGTAGTGACATTTGGTTCACAGGTTGGCGGTACTTGGCAACCAATTTCGTTTGTTCCACCGCCGACGAGTTTACCGCCTGCACAAAAATCAGCAGCAGGAGCTGTATA
>CAZJBQ010000013.1:0-20743 GCA_964544625.1 uncultured Candidatus Peribacteria bacterium
TATGTATATCCGGCCAGAGTGGTGTCTCGAAACACTCGGAACTATCGAGGTCAGTAATGCTCTGTACTGTCTCTACGTCTTTCATTCTCGAAACCTCCTCTACTCAGAACAATGCTTCTCCTGCCAAGATTGTTTCGGTTGTGTCGGCCTGAGAAATCAGAAGTATTGTATCTGAAATAAACCGTATTCAGTAGCAGAATATGAGACAACAGTTGGAAAAATTATCGATCATATGAAGTCGACACAGGAGTGGGGAGAATTTTTCCCTGCATCACTGTCACCATTTGGATATAACGAATCAGTCGCTAATGATTATCTCCCGCTCACAGAAAAAGAAGCAAAAGAGCGATGATTCGGATGGCATGATGGAGAAAACAAAAACACCTATGTCTGACCTTTTTACAGTCCACTCCCTGTTGAACAATACGATGAGAAAATAGTAGGATTCGAGGTGGCACAAAAAAATATCGATGCGCTCCTGGCTGGCATTATCGAATGTGAGATAACAAAAAAACCATTTAAGGTTATCAAACAAGAACTCGTCTTTTATATCGAGAATCACCTCCCTATCCCAACTCGTCATCCAGACCAACGGCACAAAGATCGTATGAGTCATAGAAATCCCCATGAACTCCATGACAGAGTCTGTAGCGAATGTCGTGCAGCAGTTATGAGCACGTATCCTGAGAGTCGACCTGAGAAAATTCTCTGTGAAGCTTGTTACCGAAAAATAGTTCACTAATTCCAACTATGACCTTTATCCCTCCTGGTGAAAAAATAATCGAAACCAAAAAATGCATTCTTTCTGGTAGAGAGTTTGTCGTGACCGACAAAGATATCGAACTCTTGGATAAAATCTCTCCAGTTTTCGGAGGCCAGAAATATAGCCTGCCCACCCCTACACTTTCTCCAGAAGAAAGACAGCGACGAAGGCTCTCATTTCGGAATGAAAGAAAAATGTACAAGAGAAAATGCGATAAATCGGGTCAGGAAATAATTTCACTCTACTCACCAGATAAACCCTATAGAGTCTACGATCAAAAAGTTTGGTGGTGAGATGATTGGAGTGCGTATGAATACTGAAAATCTATTGATTTTGAAAGACCATTCTTTGAACAAATGAATGAGCTCATTCTTGCCACTCCAAAAGTATCCATCCTCAATACCCTCTGTGAAAATTCAGAATACACAAACCATACCCTACAATCAAAAAATTGTTACCTGTGTGTTGGTACCACAAAATGTGAAAATTGTTACTACAGCAATTTTGTTAAGGAGTGTAAAAATATCATTGATTCTACTTTTTGCACCGAGAGTGAGATCATCTATTACGGCATGGATGTAACCCGTTGTTATAATTGTTTTTATGTGAAAAATTCAGTGAATTGTCGAGATTGTTTTGGCGTGGAAGAGTGTGAACAATGCAGCAATTGTATCGGATGTTATGGACTCAAAAATAAACAATATCACGTATTTAACCAGCCTGTCTCTTCAGAGGATTTCCAAAAAATCTGGAACAAGGCACTCTCTCAGAGTGGAGGGGCAAAAATCCTCGCAGATCTAAAAAATCTCCGCGAAAAACAATATATACGCAATATGCATCTCATAAATTGTGAAAATTGTTTTTGAGATCAGCTAGAAAATGGAAAAAATGGATATATGTGTTTTGATGCAAAAAATATAGAAAACGCACGCTATACATATTTTAGTCCAAAAAATATAAATTGTATTGATTGTACCTACACGGCACCCGAGGGAATCGAATACTGCTGAGAAGTTGGATCAACAGTGTGAGTCACGAATGCTTTTTCCACATTTCATTATTGGTACGGTACTCACGGATATTATTTGCATGCATGCCAAAATTCAGATCACCTCTTTGGCTGTGCGTCGATAAAAAAAGGGAAATACTCTCTTCTCAATACATCTTACTCCGTGCAAGAATATGAAGATCTGTGTAAAAAAGTCATATCTCACATGATATCAACAGGAGAATGGGGGGAACATTTCCCAACAGAGCTTTCACCTTTTTGATACAATGAGACCGTAGCACAAGAATATTTCCCTCTATCAGAAAATGAAGCAAGAGAACAATGATGGAAGTGGTACGAATGAGAAAATAAAAATACCTATATAGGCTCTCACTATTCAGCGCTCCCAATAGACCAGTATAATGAAAAAATAGTTGGATACGAAACTGCTCAGAAAAATATCGATCAGCTCCTCTCAGGAATTCTCGAATGTGAAGTAACCCAAAAACCATTCAAAATTATCAAACAAGAGCTCGCATTTTATATCGAGAATAAACTCCCCATACCTACGAAACACCCTGACCAGAGACACAAGGAACGTATGTCGCTCAGAAATCCTCGCGAGCTCCATGAACGCATCTGCCCTGAATGTCAGAAAAAAATGATTACAACGTATAGACCAGACCGACCAGAGAAAGTAGTCTGTGAAGAGTGTTACAGAAAGTTAGTCTACTAAAACTAACCAGTAATATCGTAGTGAGCTTCTTTATCGAGAACTTTTGCCACTGAATTTACTTTTGGATCGTAGTAACTGATCATGAGTTCGATGAGCTGATCCTTATTGAGGATTTCTGATTTTAATCCGACGAATTCGAGACTTCCTTTGACCATACCTGCTTTTTCTGTGAGACGCTTCTTGAGATAATCGATACGTGCCAGATTACGACGTACTTCTTCGTATGTCACTGTCTGACTCACGCCAGACCAGAAACTCTTCACGAGTTGGAACATGCCACGAGGCGAGACGCTCTGATTATCTTCTTCATCGTGCGGAATGATAACATAAAACTCTTTTTTCATAATCTGCGCGACATTCACGAGATTGGTGAGAAATTCTATATAGCGAGTAGACTGATCCTTGAGAAGTGGATTGGTTTGACCTGCTGTTATATTTTTGAGACGTGTGAGGTATCCTTCGATATCGACCTTAAGTGAGCGGATAAGTATCTGTATAGGGAATTGGAGGGCGTTGAGAAAGTGCTGAAAAGAATAGATAATCGCATCCTGCTCCTGTTCGCTCTTGAGGAGAAAGTTGACTGCCTCGACCTTGAGGACGATACGAGCAGAACCATCTTTCATAATGATGACATTGTCTCGTATTTCTGAGAAAGGGAGGTATCGCTGAGTAGAGTCGTCTGGATGAGTTGTTTTTGGAGGCTTGACCGAAGATACTGTTTTATCTTTCCCTGGCTTGATGGGTTCAATAAGTTTCTGAACTCATGCCGCTACGGGTTTAGCTGGGACTTTTTTGCTGAATAGTGCGTCAAGAGGGTTTTTCATGGGAATAGTTTATATTTTTTTTAGCTTTTCTGCAAGTTTTGAGATATCTTTGTCATGTTTGTGATTGTGATCCACATAGGTATCAGACTGGACATAGCCTATCTCTATAGGCGAATAGCTGTCGACGCCACGAGTCCAGATACGTCCTTCATTATTATTGCCATTGCCATTGATACGGAAACGAGCGAGATTGAGTACAAACGGGAGAAACGTCATCTCATGAGTTCGAAACTTCGCTACAACGAAAAAAATCGCAATAATCACGATACATATGATAAAAAGTGGTGTTGTTGGTATACGGCCTTCAAATTTGTTAAAAAGACCAAAAGCGAGTATGACTCCTACTATGATAATCCCCATTTGACGCAGACTGAGGTCAAAAATAATGGTATCTTCGTTTTCGATTTGGATAGGAATCTTGTACTGCATGAACTAATTGTGCCATAGATTTGCAAATAAAGCAAAGATTATATCATCTTTTCATGCCAAAAACCCTCGTGCTCCATGACACATTTCTCTACCGTGGTGGTGGTGAGCGACTCGTACTCATGATGGCCAACGCCCTTGGGGCTGATATCGCCTCTGGGTTTTTCAGTTCTGGAAGCTATAATCTCAGGGAACAATGATTCCAGGGAGAGATGATTTCATTGATGCCAAATTTCTTTCTCCATGAGTTCACTTGGCTCCCAAAGAGCCTTGCATTTGTCCTAAAAAATGGTTTACGTCATTTTGGTCTCAAATGGGCGTTTTCTGTCAATACCAGAAATCTCGCCGAGGGCTATGATACGGTCATCCTCAGTGGTGATTGCCTCTCAGCAGTGCATAATTTCAAAGGAAAAAATATCCTCTATTATTGCCATACTATCCCCCGCTATCTCTTTGACCAAAAAGAAGAATACGAGAAAAAGATACCAAAAATCATGCTCTACACGTACCAGTTCATGACTTCACGGTTCAAGAAAGCCTATCTACGCGATCTCTCATTGATAGAGAAGCTCATCACTAATTCCAGTAACACACAGAAACGTATCAGAAATTTCACTGGACGAGACGCAAAAATCCTCTATCCGCCCGTCGATACAGCATTTTTTAAGCCTGGAGAATCACTACAAAAATGAGATTATTTCCTCTCATTCGCACGACTTTCATCAATTAAACGAGTTGACCGAATAGTGTCAGCCTTTCAGGGTATGCCTGATAAGAAACTCATCATCACGTATGGAAAAAATGATCCAGAAAAGAACAAAATCCAAGAAATGACGCATGGATACGCAAATATAGAAATGCGAGAGTCTCCTTCTGATACAGAACTCCGTGAGCTTATACGGGGAGCCAGAGCCACTATCTATGTCCCTGTCGATGAAGATTTCGGCATGAGTCCTGTCGAATCTATGGCCTGTGGAACACCTGTCATCGCTGTGAATGATGGTGGACTCAAGGAGAGCATTATTGATGGAAAAACAGGCATTCTTATCAATCCAGAATGCACACCCGAACAAATCGCAGAAGTCATCAAAAAACTCCCACAATACAATCTCAAAAGTGAAGACTGTATTACGAGAGCGGCTGATTTTAGTCTAGAAAAATTTACTGAACGATTGCTGGTCTTTCAGCAGTAGAATTCGTACCAACTCTGTCTGCTGCAAGAGCTTTGAGAAGTAATGAAAGTGGTATATTTGATCCTTTTATACTTGGAACATCGGAAAGCTCAAGAGTTGATTCACCTTTTTTGGCTCCTTCCACAATAGCAATTGCTCCTATTACATCACGAGGTGCAGGAGTATCGTGTTTTGCCATTATTGCAGCTGCAACTTCATTATGAGTACGATTTTTTATTACATAAGACGACAAGGAAGTAGCAACAATTCCTGCTGCCATAAGGCTTCCAAGGGTGGCTAATGTACTTCAATTTTCCATAATATTTTTTATTACAAAGTATTTGTATATTCAATATACTTATTATAGTAATTTGTCAAATACTTCTTACCACACAACCTAAAACCTCTCACGGTAAGTGATAAACCAGCCGAGACTGAAGATGCTCGCAAGTGCGGCTGACCAGAGTGGCGAGATGTGCTGTCCTATCATCCATGCACCGACCAGTGGTCAGATAATAGCTGTGAGACTCCCGAGTGAGCTAAAATAACCCGTCACTTCTCCTCGCTTATTCGGATTGGCATGCTGCATACCTTCAGACTGCATCACAGGCCACATCGCTATAGTGAAAAATACCATGCAGAGCTCCGCTATGAGCCAAATATAGACATGAGGTGATGGCGTTTGGTCATAAAATGCCACGAGGGTAAAGAGAATACTCGAAGCAGTCAGGCTCGTCGCGAGTATCTGTCTCGGGGTGAATTTCTTGAGCCAGAAATTATTGAGCAGATAGCCCTGGCAAAATGCCATAAAAACACCCACAAAAGCCAAAATATAGCCAATATGCGTCTCATCCATGTGGTAAAATGCATCCATATAGAGACCAAATGAATGCCTATACACACCTGCTCAGAGTCCTATAACGAAGAACAGCCAGAGATACATGGCGATTTTATCATGAAAAAGGGCATTAAAAACAGCGAATTTGTCCATTTTACCCTGGCTCTCACTCCTATTAGTGTGTGTTTCGGGAAGCGTGAAGTAGATAAGTATGGCGTTGAAAACTGAGAATACACCAGAAACTAAAAATGGCACAGGAAAACCAAAACGAATCAGAAATCCGCCGAGTAGTGGCCCCACTATCATCGCCATACCAAACATCATACCAAAAATACCATAATATTTTGCTCGCTCTTTGCTGTCTTTTGAAATATCTGAGAGTATGGCCTGAGCGATCGTGATATTACCAGCAGTCGCACCATCGATGACACGACCGACGAGCACCCACCAGACATTTGGAGCAAACGCAGTGATAATCCATCCAATGGCAGACCCGACAACACTCGCGAGGAGGATATTTCTCCGTCAGAATTTATCAGAGAGACGCCCGAGATATGGAGCAGAGACAAAACTAAAAAATGCATAGGTAGCGCCTATCACTCCTACCATCATGTGCGAAATACCAAATCTATCAATAAATGATGGAAGAATCGGGAAAATAATCGTGAGACCGATGAGATCGAGTGCTATCGTGAGAAAAATAGCACGTTTTGGGTTGGAAAATTGTAGCTTGTTCATGCTGAGATTGTATCAAATAATAGAGAATTACAATCATAGTTATTGCAATAAAGTTGCATTTATAATTTTATAATTACAATCTTCGATATGCGACAAACGAAAACACGTCAGGAAATACTCTCCTTTCTCGAAAAAAATCATAATGCTTTTACGCCGTATGAAATCGCAGAAAAACTCACAATAAATGCCGTCACTGTCTACCGAGTTCTTGAATTTCTCAAGGAACAAAAACTCGTGCACCATATCCCCGCTCTCGGCAAATGGAGTGCCTGTCAATGTCCTGAACCAGGTAAAGATCACGGGTTTCTGATTTGTAAAAAATGCCAATCTATTGAAGAATTCCTCTCTCCTCATCACTGTGTACATGCTCATGGATTTAAATGCGAAGAACATATAGTAGAAATCTTCGGCACGTGTAGTCACTGTCAAAAATAATTTTTATTTCTTTTATTTATGTCTCATTTTCTTCTTATTTTCGGATTATTTCTAATTTCATCTGTCGGAATACTCCTGTATTTATTTCGAAGTGTTAATCAAAAAATCCTCCATCTCCTCATCGCTCTCGGCGCAGGAACGATGTTTTCTGTAGCACTCGTACATATACTACCTGAATCTCTCGAACAAAATCCCTACGCTATTTATGCATTTGTTGCTGGTTTTTTGATGATATATCTCCTCGAAGAACTCCTCACAACCCACTCTCATGACCATGTACATCACGATCATACACACGAAGACCCTCATGAGCACTTCAATCATGTCGTCCTTGTTTCTTGGATAGCTATATTTATACATACTCTCTTTGACGGGCTCGGTATACGGGCATGATTTGCTGTCAATGCAACTCTCGGATTCAGCATATTTTCTGGAATAGCTATCCATCAAATACCCGTATCACTCTCCATCGCATCGATGCTACGAGAATCTGCATTCCAGAAAAAAATACAAATATCTCTGACCATATTGTTTGCCATTGCGGCACCTCTAGGCTATATGATTTCTGATAGGTTTATAGGACATATCTCGAGCAGTACAGTTGGTCTCGCAACGGCCCTCGCTGGAGGTTCCCTTCTCTATGTGTCCAATGTTGAACTCCTCCCGATGATACATGCTCAATCAAGTAAAAAAATGAAATTCACTACTGTTACTCTCTTTGTTTTAGGCGTCGTTGGGATGAGTCTCGTAGCATTTTTTGAATAAAAAAACCCCACCTAGGTGGGGATAGTTTAAAATAAAATCAATTATTGAGGAGGAAGAGGATCAACTGGTGGAGTAGGAGGAAGGAAATTCACAACACTCTGAACCTTGTTTGTCTCAGCACGATAGACAATCATTTTATTCTCAAAAACGAAAATATAATCACCTACCTGATAAGTCTGTGGTGCAGTCGTATCTTTGATAATGTGAGCACTCACAAATACATCACCATCAATCGGAGTGAGAGCAGCTACTTGGGCGAGGAGTGAATTCACTACTTCAGATGGTACTGATGATGGAACTGCTCGAGTTTCGAGTGCAGATGGAAGAGGAGCAACCATTTCAACACTTTCACGAGAAGAAGACATAGAATAAAAATAACCTCCGAGCGCCATGATGGCGACGATGAGGATAGCGAGGATCATCGATGACATGTTATAATTAACATCAGCGACATCTCGTGAGAGCTCTTTCATTTCTCGCTCTACCTCATTTATTTCTTTCATAACAGCTGCTTTTTTAGGAGCTTCTGGTTTTTTTACAACCTTTGGAGTTGTTTTTTTAACTGATGTTTTTGGGGCAGTTTTTGGTTGAGTTACAGGAGACTTTTTCGCAGCTTTTTTAGATGACTTGGCAGCGGAAGTCTTCGCTCGAGGAGAAGGGGCCATAAGAAAAAATAAATGATAAACACTCTCAACGATACTTATAATCATACCTTTTCAAGAGTTTCATCGTGACAATTATCTATTTTTGACAGAGAATATAACCTGTAAATAGTATCTACAATATTCCAACTTTTCGACATTCATCGAGAGTTGTCATACCGAGAGAGACTTTTGCTAGTGCATCTTCGGCGAGTGTGAGGTAGCCATTTTCTTTTGCGAGAGCGTACATTTCACTGATAGTTTTTTTGGCTCTGATAGCATCACGTATGACATCGTTTACTTCGAGTACTTCGTAGATACCCATACGTCCGCGATACCCTGTGTGACCACATTTTTCACATCCAGCTCATTTTTGGGGATGCGGCTGTTGATCGCTATATCGAGAGAGTAATTTCGTATCAGGAGTAAAGCCAATATCAGCTGGTGCAGCACAGTCAGGGCAGACACGACGCACAAGTCTCTGTGCAATGACACAGTCCACTGAAGAAGCAATATCAAAATCAGATACTCCTATATTCATGAGACGTTCTATTGTTTCGAGGGCGCTTTTTGTATGCAACGTCGAGAGGACGAGATGGCCTGTGAGTGCTGCTTGTACTGCAGCTGTCGCAGTATCGAGATCTCGGATTTCACCGACCATGATAATATCAGGATCATGACGAAGTATCGAGCGGAGTCCAAGAGCAAATGTATACCCATCACGCTCATTAATTTCTGACTGCAAAATACCAGGAATCTGATACTCGATAGGGTCTTCGAGAGTGATAATTTTGTCTTCAGGTTTTCTGAGAATTTCAATCAGTGAATAGAGGGTCGTCGTCTTACCCGAACCAGTGGGACCGGTGACGAGTATCATCCCTTGTTTCTTTTGAAGTGTTTTTTTGATAATAGTATTTTGTGGACCGATAATACCGAGACCATCCATATTGAGAATAGTCTGAGAGGCATCGAGTATACGACAGACGATACTCTCCCCATATCTCGTTGGCATGACTGATACACGGACATCAATCTGGGCATCACGTCCTTCTTTTCCGAGACGGATTTTACCATCTTGTGGGACATTGTGGATATTGAGTTTGAGATTTGATCGGTATTTCATGCGTTCGACTATCATACTCTGTTCTTTGATGGTCATATCACCGAGAGGCGCTAGGGCACCATCGATACGGAATCTCAGAGTGGAGCTTTTCTCATGTATCTCGAGATGAACATCAGAAGCTCGGAGATCAAGAGCGCCATGGATAAGTACTGTCAGGGCTTTGTCAGAGTCTTGATTGTCGAGTGCCAAGCGGATTTCATCCATGATTCTACGGAATTCTACATGATAAAATGCAGCACCAGAAGTTTCTTCGTGGACTATGTTTTTGAGTTGCGCGATGGTTTGACTGACCTGAATCATATATCCAGTGTACCTCAATTTTCTTCGTTTTGCAAAAATATCGATACAATAAGCACATGGCTCCGAAAAAGAAAATCACCTGGATGGAAACCGTCAAAAAATCCCTCTCAAATCTCGGGAGTAAAAAAGTCATCATTGCCTGCTCTGGTGGGGCTGATTCTATGACGTTATTGGATATCGTGCGAACTCAAGGAAGCATCGGCATAATCGTCGCGCATCTCAATCACACTCTGAGACCAACGGCACTCCGAGACGAGAAAATCGTAGAGACATATTGCCGAGAGCATTGACTCAAGTTCGAAACTCTCTCAAAAGACATCAAAAAAGAAGCAAAAAAAACCAAAACTACCATCGAAGAATGTGCGAGAAATATACGAAAGGAATGGTTCGAATTACTACGAAAAAAATACAAAACAGACTATATCCTGACAGCACACCATGCCGATGATCAGGCAGAGACGCTCCTCTACCGTATCACGAAATGAACGAGCATTACTGGACTGGTGGGGATTGAAGAATATTCACGAGAATACGCACGTCCACTCATCTCCCTCTCCAAGCAAGAAATACTCGATTATGCACGAGAAAACTCTGTACCATTTGGACATGATGAGACCAATGATGACACGACTATTCCCCGAAATCTCATCCGGCATGAAATCCTTCCTGAGCTCCAAAAAATCAATCCCGAAGTGGCTACTGCCGTTACTCGCATGGGAAATTCTGCACGAGAGCTGAAAATGAGCTTTGACGCTTTTTTCACTGAAGTGGTTGAGAAAAAATCATTTGAACTCGATTGGTATCATCATCTTCCTCTAGGATTCCAACATGAGTTATTACGATTTCTCTACGAAAAATCAAATGGCTCAACGCATGGTCTCTCGACAGCACTGATTGAAGAGCTCGACCGTTTTTTATCCACACGAAATGGTGGAAAAAAGGAAATCAAGAAAATGAAACTCGAGAAGAAACAAGGAAAAGTATTTATTTCACAAAAGTAAGGATTTTTGCTTTTAATTCTTCTACCCCCTCATTTGTTTTTGCAGAAACAAAAATAGGATTGAGTTTTTTATACGTTGTTTTGAGCTTTTTGATTTGTGCAGTGGTACATTTATCTACCTGATTAAATACATACCATCGTGGCTGGGTAGCACCGATACGACTCAATATCTCATCTGTCACTGCGATACGGTCGACAATATGAGGATCGCTCGCATCGACGACTTGGAGGAGGACATCGCATGAGAGAGATTCTTCGAGCGTACTCGAAAACGCGTCTACCAGTTCTGGAGGTAAATCACGAATAAAACCGATAGTATCGTAGATGAGGATATCTGGTCTTGAGATGAAGCTCCCTTTTTCATCGATATACGCCGATTGTGGGAGTTTGAGCCGACCAACCGTTGTCCCGAGAGTCGCGAAAAGTTCGTCTTTCTCGTAAACTCCTTTGTCGGTAAGAGCATTCATGAGTGTCGATTTCCCCGCATTCGTATACCCTACAATACCTACCGTTGTAGCATTCATACGCTTTCGACCACTCCTATTCTGGACTCGGACTTTGCGATAGTGATCTATTTTTTCTCGTGTTTTTCGCTCCATCTCTCGGAGATGTCGTCGCATGATTTCGGTATTTGTCTCTCCGATACCCTTGTTCGCTGAACCACCTCCCCCGCCCTGCCTATCCATCTCCATACCCATACCGAATATACGTGGCCCCATATGTTTGAGCGATGCGAGTTGGATTTGGAGTTTTGCCTCTGGAGTTTTCGCATGGAGCTGAAAAATCTTTAAAATCAAATCCACCCTATCCCATACCTGGAGTTTCAATTTTCGTTTTTCTATTTCCTGAACAATAGCATATATCTGTCGCGCTTTGAGGATATTACCGATAATAATCGTGTCAGCCTGGAGAGCCTCTGCAAGCTCTAAGATTTCCTCGAGTTTCCCCTTGCCGACATAAGTCGTATAGTCTGGTTCATCACGTTTCTGGAGTGTCTGAAGCACCACGACTCATCTGTAGGTAGAGACCAGTTTCTGGAGCTCAGCAATACGGTCATCGAGACTATATCCAGCGAGGAGGGATGAATCTTTGGGAGCTATATCGAGGAGAATTGTACGCATGAGCATATCATAGGGACTAATGAGATATTGCAATATTTGCATTTCGACGAAAATCATGATAATATGTATTCACTATGAATACTACAGCCCCCCGACATACTGCGACGTATAACTTTACCACGTGTAAACGATGTGGTTATATTATCTCTGCAGAAGAAGAAATCTGTGAGGATTGCAAAAATCAGAAAAATTCTACTAATCAAATCTTCTAATGACGCTCACTCTCCCCTCTGACTATGATAAAAAAGAAATTTTACCTCAACTCAATTTCGATGCTACCCTAGACTCTTGGAATCAAAAAAACCATGATGTCCGTGAATTCCGAGATGATGCTGGGAGAACATTTGCGACTATTATAAGTTCCGAGTCTCATTGCAAATTTTTTGATGTTCACTGAGCCCCTATAACAGCCGAAGACTTCAAAAAAAAATATGATATGTATAGTTGAACTAGATTTCTCACTATCATGAATAAAACAACTGGAGAATTTATCATACGGCCTCTCGCCCGTTGAATTATAGAATCAACACATAAAGTAGTAAAAAAAGTTAAAAAACTTATATGAAAAGCAAAAGCCGCGTAGTATCTCCCATTATCCTCGCCATACTCTGTGCTGTGGGTGTCCATACAGTGCTTTTTACTGATGCAGGGCATAGACTCCAGAGCTCTATCGTCGAGAGTGATACATCGAGTCACGCTGAAGCACATCTTGTGGCAGGAAAATCTTCATTGGCACTCAAGGTCAATGTCACAGCCACAAATGTTACAAAGATTGAAGGAACCCTCCTCTATGATGATGAATCTATCCTATTGAGCAATCCACAGGAAAATTTTTGACTCCTAAAAATCGAAGAGTGAGAATTCGCTAAGAAGTTTTCGATTACCTTTTGAGATGTTTCAAATATAACAAAATGAGATACGCTTGTAACTTGGCAAATGACGCCACTCCTGCCAGAATCGCACTCTATTAATCTCACAGGGGTTAAAATATATATGACAGACGGGACAAATTCGCTCACGACAGAAGGAACGGGGGAATTCTAGAGAATTACGAATGAGAAAATTACGAATTACGAATATCTGTAAATAATATCTCAGGTCTCAATATTTTTGCTGGGCAAGAAAAGGTATTCACAGATTCATCAAAAAAGTTCGAGAGGGCTTCTTTTTTTGTTTCCCCAACAACAAAGAGACAGACATGAGTCAGGTGTTGAAGTGACTGTGGCGAGAGCGATATGCGCTCAGGAGGGAGCTTGGGAGCGTTATCAATTTTTATAAATCATAATTCTGCGGATTGGAGCGCTGGGTGACCTGGGAAGAGTGATGCTGTATGCCCGTCAGGACCCATTCCAAAAAATGCTATATCTATCACCCCTGCCCTCTCCGTATAATCACTGCCATTACTCTCAATAGTTGGACGAATGAAACATTGTTCTTCTAGGTGTCATTTTTGACTGAGCGCACTCAGAAATACCTCCCAAATATGAGTATCATTACGCTCTGATTGTTCACAATTTACTCGCTCATCCGTGACACACCATCGAATCCGAGAGGTATCGAGAGTATCCCATGTAGGACTCTGAAGCAACTCAGCATACCATCCATCAAATGAAGAACCCCCAGCGAGGCCAATTATCACCGTCGATTTTATTTTCAATAAAGTATCGAGTGTTTCAAAAAACCACTTTGTAATATCTGCTGTTGAGTGAGTTATTTTCATGGGCTATATTTTTGGAGCTTCTCCTGGCTTATAAATCTGCAACAGTGGGCAATTATCTGTGCAATGTAGGAGCTCATCGACGACTTGCCATGCAGCACGGACACTATCCCATCGGACAAAATACGAAGCATCTCGGATAAGAGCTTTTTCAATGAGCGATTCGTAGGCATTGTTTTTGTTTTCAGCCGTTTCAGAAAATATTTTTTCAACACCATCCTGAAAGACGAAACGAATTGAGCTTTCTTTACGGTCAAGAGCCTTGCCCGTTTCGAGAATAATCTCTGTATCCATCCAGTGAGGATTATCTATGGTCAATTGAGTGCGAATATACGTCTCTGTCCGAGAATCTGGTGCAACTCATGGTGTCTGGCGATATCACTCGTATTGCCCCATGATGATATCATGCCGAGGATCGAGGAGAAGTGGAGCGACAGAGCTGATAGCCTGGAATATCCGATCTCGTATATCATCGTGATCTCATGAATGTGGTGTTTGCATAGTAGCGAGAGCGAGGATTTGCAGGAGATGATTCTGGAGAAAATCCCTCGTTGCGCCACTCTTATCATAATACGCTCAGCGGTCTTCGATAGTGATAGTCTCCCTGGCAGTGATTTCTATTTTTTTTATTCGTGTACTGTACCAATTTTCTCCTTGTTGAAGTCTATAGCTCATCATCTCTCGAACGAAATTTTTACCGAGATAATGATCAACTCGGTATATCTGATTCTCATGGAAAACGTGTTGTAATTCGAGATTGAGGGCAATAGCAGTCTTGAGATCATGTCCGAAAGGCTTCTCAATAATGACACATGATTTCGAGGTGTTGAGACCGACCGAAGCGAGACCTCTCGCAGTTGTGACGAAATATTCTGGGCTTAAACAAAAGTGATACGTTATTTCTCCGTCGAGTCAGCCGATATTGACAAGCTCATCTTTGAGAGAAGAATAATCTCCCCCTTCGATATCCAGGCGAATATACGAGATAGTTTCTGTGTGATTAAGTAGGTCAGTATAGGGTGCAAGAAAGGCTCGAAAATCATCACGCGTCCAATCACGACGGCCCACACAAATGAGATTATCATAGATTCATTTTTGCAATAAAGTGCCGAGAGCAGGCAGAACGTATCGTGTCGCGAGGTCGCCTGTAGAACCAAAGAGGACAAAAGTTTTCATGCGGGTATTATATGAGTTTTTTGCACAAGAGAAGATTCTCACTATTATTCCGCCGATGACAATCGCTCTCATTGCTCTGACTATCATATTCACGGTACTAGCTAATGCTTATTATATTGTGACGATTTTTCGTGGAAAAACCAAACCCCATATCTATTCATGGCTTATCTGGGCGATTATCAATATAGCCGCTTGTCTCATACAATTACAACACGGTGCTGGCTGGGGCGCTCTCACACTCTGATTAGGGGGTTTTATCTGTATCTTTGTGACGATTATTTCGCTCTGGTATGGCGAGAAATGCATAACCATCTTTGATACAATTACTTTTATTATCGCTCTCGGCATTATTCCTCTCTGGCTCTGGGCAAAACAGGATATGCTCGCTATGCTCCTCGCTATAAGTATCGATGCTTTGAGCTTTCTGCCAACAGTTCGGAAAAGTTTTCATAAACCTCGCGAGGAAAACCTCCTTCCCTATTTCGCTTCTGGAGCTTCTTTTTTTATGTCCATCTTTCTCGCTGAAGAAAAAACACTCATTAATATACTCTACCCCGCTGTTATTTGTGTTGTGAATTTTAGCTTTATCGGATATATTTATCTCAGAAGAATGCTTATGAAAACATCATAAAATTCATCATTCGTAATCTTCTAATTTGTAATTATAGATTTGTGTCCTGGATAACTGATTTTACATCAAAAAATAAACCTATCGTCGCGCTCGCACCGATGGATGGATACTGTGATAGTGCCTTCCGAGCTATTTGCCGAACAGTAGCTCCAGATATTGTCGTATTCTCTGAATTTTATAGCGCTGATGGACTTCACCATAATCCCATATTAGCGAAGCGAGTTCTTACGCATGACCCGATCGAACATCCACTCGTATTTCAGATATTTGGGAATACTCCTGAAATATTTCTCTCAGCTGGGAAAATCATCGAATCCTATGGGGCACAATGAGTCGATATCAATATGGGCTGTCCTGCAAAGAAAGTCGTCAAATGTGGGTACGGTTCAGGCCTCATGGTTGATCGTGATCGGGCAATGAAAATAGTGAATATCCTCGCTGAAAATCTCTCCATCCCCGTGACCGTCAAAACTCGTCTCGGATGGAATGGTTTTGATGAGCTCGTAGAATTCGGCCAAGCACTCGAACAAGCAGGGGCAAAACTCATCACCGTGCATGGCAGAACCTATCAACAAGAATACACGGGAAATGCAAACTGGGAACCAATTCAGGAGCTCCAAAAAAATGTCAAGATACCCGTTATCGGCAATGGTGATTGTAAAAATTATGATGATGGAATCGCAAAAATGTGAAACCTTGCAGGCTTTATGATAGCACGAGGAAGCCTCGGAAATCCATGGTGCTTTCTCCCTGGAAATTATATTCCTACATGGGAGGAAAGACTAGCCGTCATGACAAAACATATGGCGTATATGGTCGACTCAAAAGGAGAAAATCGAGCATGTTTGGAGATACGGAAGCATTTCACTCACTATCTTCATGGCTTTGAGGGGGTGAAAGACTATCGGAAACGTCTTGCTCTGGTAACAAGTGTCGACGAAACAAAAAATATACTCCATGAATTGAGCCTCATACCCGCCGATTCATTTCAGAGACTTGATAATCACCAACCGTCTCTATAATAACTCAATATGAATCCTGACCCCAGTTTCTGAATTATAGTTGGTATACTTATTACCACTCTCCTTGTTGCTCTCAATGCTTTTTTCGTAGCAAGTGAATTCGCTCTCGTGAAGATACGACTTTCTCAGCTCGAACTCGAGATAAAGCAGGGTAAAAAATGGGCATCCCAAACAAAAAAAATTCTCGAACATCTCGATAGTTACCTCTCTGGTATACAATTAGGCATCACGGTTGCATCACTCCTGTTGGGTTGGGTATGAGAACCAGCTATCGCGACTTGGATAGCTCATTTCCTGAGCGAATCTGATATCATCCTCTCGGAGACAATTATCCATGCTATAGCATTTGGTATTGCTCTTTTCTGTATCACGCTCATGCATATAGTTTTCGGCGAGCAAATCCCAAAACTGGTCGCCATTAAAAGTCCTCTCCGAATAGCATCCTGGATTGCTTTTCCGCTGATAGTATTTCAGAAACTTTTCTTCCCATTTATATGGCTTTTTGATGCACTGACACGGTTTATCATGAATAACATGGGTTTCGAGGGGAGTACCCACAAGGACTTCCACAGTGAAGAAGAAATCAAGCTCCTCCTCACTGAATCAGAAGAAGGTGGTGTCATAGCTGAATCGAGTAATGAACTGATCCAAAATGTATTTGAATTTGATGATCGGACTGTACGTCAGATTTATGTGCCTAGAAGCCGTATCTATGCTATCGATGTAGATGATGACTTTGATAAACACTTTGAGACGATTATTGTGGAGGGTTATTCACGTATTCCAGTGTACCGTGGCTCTATTGATGAAATTGTCGGTATTGTCTATCTCAAAGATTTCCTCCCGGCATTTCGTACCAATACCAAGATTGACCTCAATCGTCTCGTAAGACCTGCACACTTTGTCCCACAAAATCAGAAAATCGAACAACTCTTGAAAGATTTCCAACGTCTCCATATCCAAATGGCTATAGTGACCAACGAGCACGGTGAAACTGCTGGTATCGTGACACTCGAGGATATCGTCGAAGAGCTCGTCTGAGAAATCCAAGATGAACATGACACTGAAGAAGAAATAGTGACTGAGAAAAGACCATGAACCTATATCGTAAAAACCGAATCGACTATCGCTGATGTCAATGATTTTCTCCCTATGGCTCTGCCAGAAAGTCCAGAATACGATACAGTTTCTGGCTTTATCAATACTATATTTGGTCGTATACCAAATGCAGGTGAGATGATGGACCATGGTGAATATGAATTCACTATCCTCCGTCGTGGCAAAAAAACAGTAGAGCTCGTCAAAATGCAGGTGCAAAAATAGGGGCCTCAAGATTTGCAATCAGAGCAAATTTATGGTTATATATATAGGTAACCCCTATTTTATGGCCGAAACTGCCAAAACTTTTGAAGCTGAACATATCACGGATCAGCTCAGACAGCTATCTCACTCGGATATGGAGAGGCTCAGTGTCGAGAAAAAAACAGAACTCATCACTGCTATCAATAGCAAGCTCGAAGCTCTGAAAAAAGATAAGAAAAATGGAAATATCGCAAAAGCAGGGACAGAGCTCCGACAAATACTCTCTGACATACGTCGATTAGATCTCAAAAAAGACATAGACGCAAATGCAACAGTACAGGAAACAAAAACACAACTCGCAGCTTTGGAGAGCATGGAGACGAGCCTCAATACATCAGATGAAGCACGTGAAGCTATGGGGAAAATGAAATATCCTGATGATATACCATTTACCCCTAAACAAATACTCGATGCACAAAAATGATGGGATATCTATCAGGCTCTCAATGGTATCGATCTCTCAAAGGTAACACAAGAAAATCTGTGATCATTACTTACTATAGTCGAAAATATCAGCAATAATCGCTATGACCTCGTCTACAAAGAAGGCGGAAAAATAGATAGTATCACAAAAGAAGAGGGTGGACCTGAGAAATATCTCACTATCTACTCAGATTTTAAAGACACTGTCGCACGTCTCCGTAATGAAGCGGATACCAGTGCTCTCAAAGCAATTGATTTACGTGGCGTACAGGAGGACTCAAATATTGGAGACAAAGTCGCTGCTCAAGGACTTGATACGGTAAATTATGATTATGAATTAAAAGATGGAGTCCTCACTCGTACGAACAAGATAAGTAAACTCACGGATTATCGCAATGATGTAGATAATAAATGGGAATCGTTAAAACAAAGAGAAGTGCGACTCGCACAAGAAAAAATGAAAGCAGAGGAACCAGGAAATATCCAAAAAGTTCTCGACGGTTATCATGGTAGTGGCGATATCATTGATCCGGCTAAGTACGGATTAGATCCTACTTATTCATATAACAAGACTGAGCAAACTATAACGAGAACAAAAGATGACAAAATAGATACATGGAATATAGATGAGCAGAAATGGGAGACAGAAACTGAAATACTCGCACGAGTCTCACAAGAAAATGAAACAATAGAGGGTACGGATGAATATAAGGAAAAAATGAGAACAATTTTCGAAGAAATGAGAAGTAATCCTGATGTATACTCGGAAAGTGAGACATGAAAAGAGACATATGAATTTAATGGACAGCAATTATCGCTTGAATGAGAAGAACCAAATCAATACCTCACACGCGTCGTTGATGGTAAAAAGGAAATGTGGAGTAGCGAACCAGGGGTGTGGGAAGAGATAAAAGAAGTGAACTATGACCCCAAAAGACTCGCATTTATCTCAAGTATTGGTGAGACGCCATTACCAGAGTGAAAGTGGACAAACATAGATTGAGCTCTATATTTTCGAAAATGAGAAACACTTATTTCTGTATGATCAGACGGAAAATTTCAGGAAAATATCAAATGAGTCTGGTATAATAGAGAATTCGGCGATTTACCTGTCGATATTCAGGAATCTGCAACAAACAACAGACTAAAATATTTCCAAGATATTTATGGAGATTATATTGACCCCGAATTTTGGAATGGAGAAACTGCTCCATTTAAAGATATACCCCTCAAGCAAATCTCACGCGTGGATGATTGGAATGCTGGCGATCAACAATCAACAATAGAATGAGGTATTATCATAAGTATGGTAGACTCATTGCTCAAAAGTAAAAAAACTTCAGCTCCACGAATGTGAGACCTTACACTCGCTGAATATAATCGGTTCCAACAAGATCCCGATTCATTTGCTGATTCCTCATTTGTATGAGATAAAGCTGTTGTTGTTGGATATGATAGTAGGGGAAAAGAAATCACTCGAAGTGAAAATGCAGGCTTTGTAAATCCTGAACTCTATGGAATCGATTCGAAAGGCTATGAATATGCACGGTATGATTATCCAGACAATACTCAGCTTGTTGTAAAAAGACCAACTGATACTGAACAAAAAAAGAATCCAGAAAATATTTTATGTACGCGAGGTGGAGAAAAAATGACTGCACGAGAGTATATAGCTAGCAATTTTATACCTCGAGGAACAGGTAAAATACCTGGTACTGATATAGAATATACAAAAGATGAGGCCGGAAATATCACAACTGAAAAAGAAAGATATATTGCAACAACGGGAAAATGGGAAAAGGTATCTAATGTATAATTTTTCAAACTCAATCTAATTTTATGCCTGGAGAATATGCAAGCGCTCGTGGAAAACATCTAGAGATACGTAAGAAACTCCAGGATTCTGGCGTGCAATACGATCCTGATCGTCTCGACGATGTCGACGCAGGAGTTCGTCGCAAGCTCGCTAACGAATGGATCGTCCACTCAAATCTCGATGCTGCAACTGTCCTCAAAGCACTCTCAAAATCAGATAATCTCGATGATGAGAGCTACATGGAGCGGGTGAAGAAATTTCAAAAAAAACACGGACTCACCGAAGACGGTATTCTCGGACCAAATACACTCGATGTCATGCACCGAGAAACAAATGGCTTTACGACATTTAGTCCTGACGAAGATGAAGAAGATGAAAACCCTCCAACACCAGTTCCAGAGACGCCAACTACTACCCCTCCAGAAACAACAACCCCTGGCGCTACCACACCAGTCACCGAAACAGAAACGCCAGCAACTCCTCCCACACCGACACCAGCTGAAACACCTGTCGTACCTGCAGAAGAAGGTACTCCCGAACCAGTACCAACACCTCCCACAACTCCAGAAGAAACGCCAGAGCCAACTACTCCAGAACCAAGACCATATACTGGAGGTCGCTACGATGTAGATAATGCGGTTCCTAAGCCTGAACCTGAGAAGCCTGCTGAACCTAAGCCTGAACCTGAGAAGCCTGCTGAACCTAAGCCTGAACCTGAGAAGCCTG
>CAZJBQ010000014.1:0-20706 GCA_964544625.1 uncultured Candidatus Peribacteria bacterium
ATACCGACGACTTCTTTGCGGCTAATAGTCGCATCGAGTCTGTACCCCGCTGCATCTGTTTGCTCGGTGATGATGCCGGCTTCTACGAGAAGCTCTGCATTGTCGACATCCTCTGAGGTATAAGCGAAGAGTGATATAGTTGGAACCAGTGAGAGAAAAATAAGGAGTTTTTTCATAATGAAATTAAATAAAAGTGATAAAAGTATATTGCGAAGAAATGGAAAGCAAGGGTGGTGAAATTTCAATTACTTGCTTCTTGTAAATAGTATTCAATACTTTTCAAAAAGGTAAATTAGCACCTAAACACTTTTGGTGCTAAAAATATTTGCAATGCCAAAAAAGTTTGCTATACTAAGGGGGTAAATTCAATTTTTAACCCCTACTTTTATGTGAAAAATTATTGGTATCGATCTCGGTACAACCAACTCCGCTCTTGCATTTATGGAAGGTGGTGAAGCAAAAATCATCCCCAATGCAGAAGGTAATCGTACAACTCCTTCGGTCGTCGCGAATAAAAAAGGTGAAATCATCGTCGGTACTCCTGCAAAGCGTCAGGCTGTCACCAACCCAAAAGAAACAATTTTCTCTGCGAAGCGTTTTATCGGTCGTAAGAAGAGTGAAGTGGAATCAGAAATCAAAAATGTGCCTTATGAAGTAACGGCCGGATCTGGTGGCGAATCACTCATTACCTTTAATGGGAAAAACGCTCGTCCAGAAGAAATCTCGGCGCACGTCCTCATGAAACTCAAAGAAGACGCAGAGAAATATCTCGGTGAAAAAGTAACAGAAGCCGTCATCACGGTCCCTGCGTATTTCAATGATGATCAACGTCAGGCAACTATCAATGCTGGTAAAATCGCTGGTCTCGATGTAAAACGTATCGTCAATGAACCAACCGCTGCGGCACTCGCCTACGGTCTCAATAAAAAGAAAGATGAAAAAGTAGCCGTCTACGACTTTGGTGGAGGTACGTTTGATATCTCTATTCTTGAAATCGGTAGTGAAGGAACATTTGAAGTGCTCGCAACCAATGGTGACACTCATCTCGGTGGTGACGACTTTGACCAGAGAATATTTGAATACGTCATCGCAGAATGTAAAAAAGATCAGGGTATCGATCTCAAAAAAGATCCGATGGCGGTCCAGCGCATCCGTGATGAAGCAGAAAAAGCAAAGAAAGAACTCTCTTCTGCCACAGAAACAGAGATCAATCTCCCCTACATCACGATGGACGAGAGCGGACCAAAAAATCTCCTCGTGAAAATCACTCGTGCGAAGTTCGAAGAGCTCATCGCTGATCTCGTAGAGCGTTCTATCGAACCATGTCGAAAAGTCCTCTCTGATGCTGGCCTTCAAGCCAATCAGATTGACGAAGTCATCCTCGTCGGTGGTTCGACTCGTGTCCCTATGGTCCTCGCGAAAGTAGAGCAATTCTTCGGTAAAAAACCAAACGCTTCTGTAAATCCTGATGAAGCCGTCGCTATCGGTGCCGCTGTCCAAGCGGGTATCATCGCTGGTGACGTCCGTGATGTCCTCCTCCTCGATGTCACTCCACTCTCTCTCGGTATCGAAACTCTCGGCGGTGTCATGACTCGTATGATTGAACGAAATACCACTATTCCATCAAGCAAATCTCAGGTCTACTCAACCGCTCAAGACAATCAACCAAGTGTCGAAATCCACGTCCTCCAGGGTGAACGTGAGATGGCTCAAGATAACAAGAGCTTGTGAAGATTTATCCTCGAAGGTATCGTCCCTGCGCCTCGTGGTGTTCCTCAAATCGAAGTCACATTTGATATCAATGCCTCTGGTATCCTCTCAGTCTCTGCAAAAGATAAAGGCACTGGCAAAGAACAGAAAATCACGATCCAAAACTCAGGCGGTATGAGCAAAGAAGAAGTAGAAAATCTCGTGAAAGAAGCGGAAGCAAATCGCCACAAGGATAGCGAGAAAAAACAACTCGTCGAAGCTCGCAACCTCGCTGATTCTCTCATCCATCAGGGTGAAAAAACACTCAAAGATAATGCTGATAAAATCAAGGAAGAGGACAAAAAGACAGCAGAAGAAAAAATCGCTGCTCTCAAAACTGTCCTCGAAAATCCAGAAGCAACAAAGGCTCAGATTGAGGAAGCAAGTAATCCTCTCAATGAAGTGATGATGAAAATCGGACAAGCTATCTATGCTACTCCTGGTGCGACAGATGATGGAGTAAAAGTAAAAGAAAATGTGAATAATGAAGGTTCTGCTGAAGAACCAACGGTCGAAGCGGAAGTCGAAGAAGACGACAAGAAATAGTCATCTACTCTCTTCACAGAATCCCCTCTCAGCCCGAGAGGGGATTTCTTTTTTCCTTGCATAATATATTTTTTTGATATATTAAACTGAAATTCAAAATTTATGAAGAATCCCCAATTAGACCGTCCGCTCGTCGATGAATTAACAAAATTCTGTCGTGAAGAGGCTCCAACAATACTCCCTGATCTCTACCACGGACTTGATAAAGTATCTACAGAAGAAGTTATTACAGATGCTATGGCTCGTGTGCATCAGGTGTTTGGCCTTAATAAAGAACATGGGAAAAATAAACGTGTTGTCCACAAAGTAGTTGGTAAAAAAATAGAAATAGTAAGAAAAGATTTAGCATTTTTACTTCAGATACTACCCATCTGCGAGAAACAAGCATGGAAAAGAAGAAGACAAGAAATACAGCATGATTACACATCTACGCCCGACGGACTTCACCCAGGCTTTATTCAATTACATCGAGATAAGGGTCAAATTCCTGGCACACCTCCTGATAATATGGATGGAGAATGGATAGATGATCCTCAACTAGGTTAGATTCTCAAAATTAGTAAGGACAAAATCACTAATTGATTCTCCTCGCTTTCTCCTTTCCCGTATCTTGCTCGCAGATATATCAATGGTTGGGATTATCCAATCAGTTTGGATATTCTGTCGTTCACAAATATCTCGCACCCATTCGTTGCCCGTAAACAATCTACAATCTTCAATGTTCAATTTACAATTATGGAAGAGTAGTTTTAGATTCTCACACCACACATCATCATCTGGTACATCTTCGAGTCAAATGATATCTATCTTTTCTTGGAGTTCGAGAGGGATACTCGCACGGATTATTTGCTCGCGCTGTTGTAGTGTCCACGGGTTTTCATCCGTTCATGATTTCTCTGCAGAACCGATGATGAGAAGTAATCTCTCAAAATCATTTTGAAAAATTTTGTCCACAATACTCATATGACCAATATGAAATGGTTGGAATCGTCCTAAAAAGATTGCATGTTTATTTTGTTTACTAAGTTTCCTAGGTTTATTAGGTTGATTTTGCATTCTTTTTGGAGATATATTTTGTTGTATCATGATGATAACTAAGTAAGCATAATAAACTTGGTAAGCCTAGTAAGCTGTGATTATAGTGTAAATAGCACTACTTCTGGATCGGCATTCATACGGATATCCATATCAGGGCTATTGCCCATACCGGTCGAGACATACATTTTCCAAGTCCCTGTATGAGCGTATTTTTTTGCAGGACCATACCAACCCTTGTATCGACCAAATCGTGTCTTACACGCCATGAGTCCGAGCTTGCGAAAGAATGGTATATCGAGTCCTCCGCCATGCGTGTGGCCTGCGAGGAAGAGTGTTGGTGTCATAATAGTTTGCTTGGTTTCGCGGAGGCGACGGAGGAGGAACTCCATGCCATCAGGATTGTGCAGGAGGACGACATTGAGTGCGGCCCGTGTCGTATTAAATAGATAAATATATGTGTCGAGTGTCGCATTTCTTTCGATTTTTGGAATACGAGAAAGGTGATCTGCGAGCGTATGAATACCATAGATACATATCTGACTCTCACCGATATTGATACGCTGAGTGTCTCGTGGTTGTGTGAGGAATTTGATATTCTGAATCTCTGTGAGGTATTGTTTGATGCGTGGAAAATCTGGATTTTCTTCATCGTGATTTCCGATAACGGCGAAATTTCTGTACGTTTCTAAACCACGGAACAATACAGGTGCAACGTCGAAAAAATGCTCCTGATCGGTCGGTGTTACTCCATCCCCCGAGACGAAATCTCCACCATGCAGAATAAATGTTTTCTTCGGTTCTGTGAGTCCGAGCAGTGTATGAATTCACTCTGAAATATGCTCTGCCATGCCATCAATATTTCACCCGATATGTGGATCAGTGAGAAATAAAAATGACACTCACTGGAGATCGCTAAGGCCAGAAAACCCGAGGTGAATCCGACGATACTGAACATGCGAAGCACGAATACGGGACTTCTTTCCGATACGTGGAATACGTACAAATAAATCCACGGCTCTGCGCAGAAGGGCAACTTTTATTTTGGAGAGGGTGTGCTTCATGTAATGATTATACAGATGAACTTCAAAAGAAAAACTGTCTCTCGGATTCCAATGCCTGGTCGAGAGTTTGTCATCGAAATTTTGCTACATCTTCCCCGGTTTCATTTTCCCAGTCAGCCTTCATAGCACCTCAGAGGGCGAGAAATCTGCGAAACATTGCTTCATCGAGTTGTATGCTGTGAATATCAGGACTTCTTTCCTGGGTAGATAAAAGCACGCTACATCGTTGCTTAGCATTTACAATAGTGAGTATCATCTTGTCCGATTCCGTTCTCTGAACCTGGATGATACCATTTTTGCGCTCTGCTGGTCTCCAGAGAATTTCATCAATTGCTAGCTCAGGAAACTCTGGTTTACTCTGACAGGCAATCGTAGAAATTGCGTTACCCGTATTGAGACTGTATCCTCATTCACATGTTCGGGTGCGAAGCTCAATACCAGCATGTGCTATATGTTGCCCTTTTTCTACTGGCTCACAATTGATTTCAAGCATGGCATCATGCCCAGGTAAGATTTTTGCATACATCCACGTCCGTCCTCATACTGGTAGTTCTCTCACGAAATCGATAGGAGGAATTTCGAGTGTAGTAGGCATATTTTAAACTCCTATATATTTTTTCATTCGTTCCAAAACCTCATCAAGACGTTTTTGCATCTTCGCATTTCAGCGTCGTACAGGTTCGAAAAGTTCTTCGTCTGAGAGTTTATTGAGCTCCTCGTAAGCGTCACGATACGGCCCAATAAATCGGTCGAGAATGACATGGAGATCTTGTTTTGCATGACCATAACCGTACCCGCCTTTTTTGTACTTCGCACGGATTTCTTCTATTTCTTTTTTCTCGCCAAAAGTTTTGATAAGCGCAAAGACATTACATTCATCTGGATTTTTCTTTGCTTCGAGTGGAAGTGAATCTGTCGGAATGGTGGCAATTTTTTTCTTCAAATCTGCTGAGCTCTCAAACATACTAATGTAGTTGTTGTAGGACTTGCTCATCTTGCGACCATCGAGACCAGGAATGACGGCAATCGAATCATCAATAATCGGTTTTGGTTCGACGAAAATATCTGCTTTATAGTGATGATTCACATAGCGAGCAATGTCGCGTGCCATCTCAAGGTGCTGGAGCTGATCTTTGCCGACTGGCACGACATCACAATCATAGCCAATAATATCCGCTGCCATAAGAATTGGATAATTAAAGGTTCACATGTTAAAATCTGACGATACCACTTCTCATTCTTTTACCGAAAAATTTTCCATCTCTCAATTATCTACTATCAAACCAATTTCTCCATTATAGTTAGCATTTTTTGCTTGTTGTTCTTTCTGTTTGTAATCTTTGAAAGTATGAGCACGAAGCATGAGTGAATACGGCGTAAAGCAATTCAATATCCATTCTAGTTTTGTGAGACCAACGATATCTGATTGTCGGAAAATGGTCACTTCTGTATCACGACCAAGGACCGCGAGATAGGCGATGAGTCCGTTGCGGATATTTTCGTTTAATACTTTGCCATCACGGATAGACGTCAATGCGTGGAGATCAGGGATAAATATCGCTGTATCGTATTTTTTTGCATTTTCACGGAGGGGCAACATAGCGCCCATGAGGTTACCAATATGCGGAAATGTGCCTGTGGGCTTGATGCCCGTAATCATTCTTTTCATAAATTTTTTTTGTAAGTATACAAAATATATCACCATGAGCAAGCGAAGAAATGGTCGGAAGTATCGCAATTTCGCCAGACTCAATACACTTTATGTATTCTACCTTTTATCTCTCCCTATGGATACACCAGGAAACACACAACCAGAATCAAATCCAGAACTCCAGAATAATCCTCCACAACCTCCAACTGAAACACCAACTGAATCGGTCGCTTCGGTTGTCTCGGAAGTAATAGCTCCAGAGGCTCCTTCGACAGATCCTCTCGCTGAAGTCGCAGCCCCAGTACTTCCCATGGTACCACCTGCTCCAGTCCTTGAAGAAGTCGTTATGCCGACTATCACACCGATTCCTCCTATTGAGAAAACTATCCCTACTTTTACTCCCCATCCTGCTCATTCGGCACTTCGTGCTATCATAATGACATGTACATTTCTCCTTGTGGTAGTCGGTGGTTGGTATGCTTGGTCTCATCAAGAAAAAGTGAAAACTATCGTAGGAGATATCATCACAGAATACATGTCGCCAACACAACCACTTCCTGAAGTAGTAGTGAGTGGTGAGGTGGTCGTCAGTGGTGAAGTGACTACATCTGAAGAAAAACCATTTGATTTTAGCACAGCTCCAAAATTTGATACCACACGACTCGTCTCAACAGAGTGATTCGCGACCTACAAAGAACCAAAGATACAGGTCAAAGCGAACACACCGATTTATAAAATTGCGGATGGCCTCACGAATGTAAAAAACAAAGAGTATTTCACAAAAAATTATCCTCTCAGTAAAGAGATGGAAACTGACTTAAAGGCAAATGCGTTTACCGTAACGTCAGCAAATTACAATGAATTTTATTCTCTCTACGAACAGAATCGCTACGCACTCATACCGAGTTTTATCACCACCGATTCTATCCTCCACAACTACCACCTGATGTTCGATCATCTCCTGAAACAACTCGAAGAAGAAAAGCTCGCATTTGTCCTCCACACACTCAATACCAATCTCCTCTCACAGGCAACAACCCAACTCACAGAAGCTGGAGAAACACCATGGAAGCTCGCGGCAGAACGTAACCTCGGATTCTTCACGGTCGGCAGCAAACTCCTCGACAATACTGTCGGCATACCGACACCGGTAGTAAAAGAAGTTACCCAAGAACTCGCTCTCATCGAAGAAAAAAAGGGTATCGATTTTTCAGTGGTTATGAATAAAGGACTCAAAGAAAAAGTGGGTGAAGCAAATTTTGAAAAAGAAGCTCTCAAAGAAGATTACTCACAATATATACCTCGTGGTCACTACACTCAGAGTGCTCTCCTCAAGAGTTATTTCAAATCAATGATGTGGTATGGCCGACTCTCTTTCCGATTCAAAAATGAAGACGAGATCCGCTCTGCAGTGCTCATCACGCTCGCTCTTCGTGAGTGAGACAATAAAGCCCTCTGGCAGACACTCTCTGATCCGATTGATTTCTTCGTTGGCAAAGGTGATGATATAGGATTCCGTGATATGAATGGACTCCTCGAGGAGGTATATGGCAAAGATGTGACACTCAAATCTGTGATAGCAGCTCCAGATAAATTCGCAAAAGTCATCGAGAAAACCAAAAAACTGGCTCCTCCAGAGATTAATTCTATGCCAATATTTAATCCTGAAATCGCTCCCGATCGTGAGGCAGAAATCAAGTGATTCCGATTTCTCGGTCAGCGATTTACGATTGATGCCGCTATATTTCAGCGTCTCATCTTCCGTGAGGTAGAGAAAAATGAAGAAGGTAAAACTCGTATGCTCCCAAAATGACTCGATATACCAGCAGCTCTCGGTTCAAAAGAAGCACTCTCAATCCTCGAAAAAACTGGAGAAACGAAGTACAAAAACTATCCAGAAAACATGAAGAAACTCCAGAAACATCTCGCTGGTTTACCAGCAGTCGCTTGGACACAAAATCTCTACTGGGGCTGGATAAATACTCTCCGCACCCTCACCGATGACAACCGAAAAGGCTATCCTCTCTTTATGCAAAATCAAGCTTGGACACGCAAAGAACTCAATACTTTCCTCGGTAGCTGGGCAGAACTCAAACACGATACTATCCTCTACGCAAAACAAGTCTATGCTGAGCTCGGTGGAGGTGGTGACGACGATGGAGAAACTCCACCAGATGATCGTGGTTATGTCGAGCCAAATCCAGAACTCTACGGACGACTCTCTGCTCTCCTCACCATGACACGAGAAGGACTCGATGCGAAGAAGCTCCTCTCTGATGGTATGCGTGATAATCTCACCAAAATGGAGACACTCACGACAGCACTTCAAACCATCTCAGAGAAAGAGCTCAAGAATACAAAACTCACTCCAGAAGAATACGAACTCATCCGTTCTTACGGAGGACAGCTCGAGCATTTCTGGATGGAGGTCAACAAAGAAGCGATGGCAAAAAAAGAACTCGATGCACGTAATTTCCTCAATCAAAATCCTGCAGCTCTCATCGCTGATGTAGCAACAGACCCAGCAAATGGTTCTGTCCTCGAAGTCGGAACAGGAAGTATATTTACTATCTATGTCATCGTCCCTGTCGATGGTATGCTCAAGCTCACACGAGGTGGAGTCTACTCATACTACGAATTCCCTTGGCCGATGGATGACCGTCTCACGGATGAGAAATGGAGAGGCATGATGGGCATCACTTTTGATGGACCGACACAAGCTCTCCCTGATGACAAAAAACCTACTCAGCCATCATGGACACACACCTTTATGAGTAAATAACTTATGGGCTCGAAAATTCTCTCAATCCTCGCACTCTCTCTCGTACTCACGAGCTGTGGCAACAAAACTCCTATTGTAGAACAAGCCCAATTCCGCTGGAATTGAGCGACAAAAACGTATGAAGCATGAGCCGTAAAAACATCGGATAACAGTGGACGAACAGAGGGGGCTCAACATCCATCACAGAAAAATATCAAGGCTGATCTCGACGGAGATCAGAAGTACGAATCCTACTCTCTGAAAGAAAATATCATGACGGTTACAGAAGATGAAAAAACCGTCTGGACTTCACCTACTGCGTGGAAAGTGTATGATTTTTCTCTCGATGATTCGACTCGTGATGGCAAGCCTGATATCAATATCTCGGCATGGAGAGATGCGAATTACGGTTCTTCTCAACCATTCTGGGAAAAGAAAAATGATACCACACTCCGTGATCATTTCTTCGTCATGAAATACGCGGATAACACGGTGAGGGCTGTCTGGCAATCATCCAATCTCGAATCCGTCAATCAAGAATTCACTCTCGCCGATCTCGATGGAGATAAGCGAAAGGAGCTCATCGTCATAGAAAATGACTACAAAGAAGCTCAGCTCTGTCATGATACGCATGTGGCCGTATGGAAATGGAACGAGTGGTGATTTGTAAATGTCTGGAGAAGTGAGAAATGAAACTACTGTCACCTCCGTACGAGTGGAAATACTATTACCGTCGAGAAATATACGTATCCTGTGAAATAGGTATGTATGAGAATCCTCGCATTATCAGTCAAGCTATAACAAACAATCGCCTCAATTGGGACGAGCGTGGTGACCGAACTATCGTCGTACCAAGTCTCATAGAATGAACCCTCGATGATGTCGTAATTGGAGAAGAAACAGTGATTGAGTGAGAAGTAAATGGCAAGATCATGTCTGGCAAATGATTGAAGCATTTTGTCTTTCTGAAGGATGCCAAAGTTCCCACCTGGATCATGGATAATCACAATCACGCGTTTGCGTTTTGGCATGAAGCACTCTGGAAATGATGGATACAAAAGTGAAGTCTCCTCGTCCATATCGATCAACACACCGACCTCGCCACACCAGGAAATTTCCCTGCATGGAAACACCCCGAAGAGAGTCACGAAGGTCTCGTCGAAAATTATACCAATACCGATCTCACTATCGCTGATTTTATCGTCCCTGCGCTCGCCACAGGACTCCTCTCGGAAGCCGTGATGGTCACGGGAGAAGATAGAAACGGTGCTGGTGTGTTTGTCTGGGAAAATGAGAAACTCGTGAAAAAATCCGCCCAGCTATGAACGATAAACGATAAACCAGAAACACCAAAATCTCTGATTCTGGATATTGATATCGACTATTTCTCACAAGGGTTTGATGACGCGAAGACGCTCGAAACAACGAAATATTGGATAGAGCGAGCCAATATTATCACGATTGCGACGAGTCCCCTCTTTATCGATCAAGAGAAAGCATTAGAATATCTCAGAAAATTATTCTAATCTATGGAGTTTCTCGACCTCTCAGATCCTGGTGCTCATACTGTCATTATCAATTTTCCTGGGAGACCAGAAACCCTTGAAGACGAATCAGTATCACATTTGGGTTTTGAACAAAAATACCAAGCTATAGGAGAAAGAGTACGAGCAAATGGAATTGGTTTTATAGGCTGCTCTCAGGTTCACAAAAATGAGGAGATTATACCCCACACAGAAGCATGCCTCGAAGAACTTCGAGAAAAAACAAAAAACAGAATGGTGATACTCCTCGGCACATCCGCTGGTGCAGGTGGCATTCTGGCATCTTCGAAAGCAAGAAAATTGGCAACAGGGATGATACTTCTGAATATAAATCCTTTTAATGCTTGAATAAAACATGTAGAGCAATGAGCACATGCATTTGAGAGATGGATCGATTTTTATCACGGATTTGAAGACACGCCCTGACATGCTAAATGGTCAGACCATTTGGTAAAAGAAGCCAGAACTCAAAGACAAAATTTTAACAGAATACATGGCACACACAGACTCACAGCAGAACAAGCAATCGCACCGATACTGCAGAGCCTCCGAAGACATAATTTTATCGAATAAAGTTTGCAAAGCTGGCTCCTTGCTCTATAATCCCGTTACTTGGCGCCTTGGTAGAACGGTCATACAGGAGCCTGCAAAGCTCTGGAAGCCGGTTCGACTCCGGCAGGTGCCTCCAAAATAAAATAAATCCCTAGAAATAGGGATTTTTATTATTTTAAGTTGTAATAGTGGTATCGGGATTATAATGAGAAGGTTATATTTTTAATACTTCATTATGAATCGTATCGCATTTATGATCGTGTTAGCTATACTCGGTCTCGCGGCTGCTATCGGTATGCTCCGATTTATGTCTGAACCAGTTCCGCAAAAAATCGTTCAGCCGAATGAAGAACTCGCTATGCCTGCTGAAGAGATGACAGTTATCCAAGAAGAAAATACACAAACACCTCCTCCAATAAAAACACCTGAAAATAAACAACAGGTTATGCCTCAGCCAAAACCTCAACCAGTGAGAGTTGCGCCACAACCAGAGCCTGAACCAGAGAGATACTACGAAGCAACTGGAAACTAATTAAAAAATCCCCAGAAATGGGGATTTTTCTAAAATTTCTCATCTAAATGCTTGGGTAGCGCCCACCGAAAACGAGCATCAGGATTAGCAGGAATTATTCTTCTAGGATTATGAGGATCCCAAGTTTTCTGGCGAAGCTCATCTCAGACAGCTACTAAACGCATAAGAGGGCTCGCGACTGATAGCTGGATATTTTGTGGTTCTATAAACATTCATAATTCTGGCTTTCCCTCTCATAAAACATCAGAATGAAAAAAATTATCTCTCCCAACCGTCACAGTCTTTATTCGTTCTCGTCTATCGGAGATAATCACATCAACTCGATGAGGAAAATGAAGGCTAAAATGATAGAGTGAATTCCCAAAAAATCTCTTGAGAGCGCGATGATTATGAAAAAATGGTTCTGAAGGCGCTCATTTTGCATAAAAAGGGACTCATTCGATAGGAATAGTTTCATTACAAATGCACGCTGGTTGTATGTCAGCAAAAGATAATTTATCTGCACCAATTTCTGTTGTATCTGCTGCGATAATAATAGCTGGTATTTTGAGTTTTCCGAGCATGTGTCTTGTTCTTATCACGCTCGGCTCATGAGTGTCTATGCCTATAGTGGCTATTGATTTGCATTTATTTCTCATGGCTTGTATATACATAGCAATACACCATATTCCGGACCCAGTTCCTAAATCCAAACCCATATATTTTCGTCATTTCATATGAACCATAGGAGGAACTTGTGTCATAATAATCTCACGAAAAATAGCCGTTGTTGCGGCAACATCAGATATCATATTTGCCGAGAGAGGAACGTCATTGAATGACCGGAAAAAGTAATCAACTTTTCACGAATATTTCATTTTTAATTTTCACTTATCTTGGTTTTCTCTCATTAATCTAGACCAGGCACACATCCACCCATAAAATTGATTCACTGCCCCTAGAGGCATCACATGGTCAGAATCATAATTGAGGAGATACATCATGAGGTATTTCACGATAAAATCGGCAATAAGTGTGTCTATTTCTTCAGCAGATAATCGGTTATTTGAATCGCCTAATATTTTTATCAATTCGGAGGTATTCTTATTGGAATATGCTCGCGGCTCTATGATTGATACATCCAGAGGTTTGTTGATATGTACTTTCATTTATTCTGCGATTTTATGGTCCACTAACCAGTAGAGAATTATTATCATCCATGTTTTACATGAATTCGGAAATCTCCTATTTGTTTCACGAGCCATGCCCATCATTCTTTTTTCTATTTCGTCTGGCTTGACGGGTTTTTGTCTGTCACCTTCACTGATATTGGTATTTGGAAAAAGCATCCGACGACAATCATCCATCAATGTGGCTGCATCTATTTCCATCTCGTCTGTAGGTCGCCTCCAATCTTTCTCTACCAGATGACTATACTTCGTTCAAATAGAAATCAGGAACTCTCTTTTGATGGGGTCAGCCACCCACTCCAATAATAAATCCTTGAAAAAAATAACAGCCTGATCGCACGCTAGCAGGGGCAGAGTTTGTGGATCTCAGAAGCTCAAGGCCAATTCTCGTGCAATCGTATTCCTGGGTTTACCTCTATGACCAGGCCCCACCCTGTCAACTAGTCTCCATGTTTTCGTAGCCTGCATCAGGACATCATGTCACGAGAGTTTCACGCGTCTATCCTTTATGTGAATATATTGAATACCTGGATGACGTACTGTGGCCTTAATTCTTGTTACCAAATCATCTAAACCAGGAGTTTTTGCTAGCTCTGGTGTCTCAAAAGCTCGCTCCAATCAACCAAATCTCTCTTTTGGTTTTGCAAGTGGTGCTAACAATTCTGGTTCTTCTGAAGGCATAAAATATTTTTATAAAAATTATTATACATATAAATAATATAGAGCAAGTTAATAAAATATATGACTTATTCGTTTCTCCTTATGCTCTCACCTATGAATGCTAAAAATCCAAAAGTCACACTCCACACCAATCATGGTGATATCACGCTCGAGATATTTGCAGACAAAGTCCCAAAGACAGCAAAAAATTTCGTAGAGCTCGCAAAAAAAGGTTACTACGATGGCACGATTTTCCATCGCGTTATCACTGATTTTATGATTCAATGAGGTGATCCGACTGGGACCGGTCGTGGTGGTGAGAGTATCTATGGTGAGAGATTTGAAGATGAATTTCACCCCGCCCTTAGCCATAAGAAATGATTTATTTCAATGGCTAACGCGGGGCCAAATACGAATGGAAGTCAGTTTTTTATCGTCCACGCAGAAGAAACAACATGGCTCGATGGAAAGCATAGCATATTTGGCAAGGTCGTAAGTGGGATGGAATTCGTCGAAACTATTGCCCTCGTTCAGACTGATAGTGGAGATCGTCCATTCAAAAAAGTCGAAATAACAAAAACTACTGTCGTAGAATAATTACGACTTGGTTGTTTCCCTGACAAAGAGCCGGTAGAGAACTGGTATCACAACGAGACTAAGAATACCCGAAGTAGTCAATCATGCTACGAGAGTTATGGCAAGAGGCTGCCATGTACCCGGGACGAGAGCAAGAGGGATGTTTCCCATAATGGTCGTAAACGACGTGAAAAAAATAGGCTCAAAACGAGATTTCCCTGCATCAATAATAGCATCATGGGTATTCATACCTGTTCATCTATTGACATTTATCTTGTCTATGAGGACGATAGAGTTGTTGATTACCATGCCAAAGAGCGCTACGAGACCAATCAAAGAAGGAAATGACAATGCGGATGCCGTCAGGGTTAAACCGAAAAATACACCTATCAGCGAAAGTGGTATAGGAGCCAAAACAAACAACGATTGTTTGTATGAATTAAATTGTAAGACAATAGTCCCCACGACGAGTATCATACCGAATACCATAGCTACCAAAAGGGAGGAAATAGATTTTGCATTTTCATCGTTGACTCCACCTATTATAAATTCATACCCCTTACTATTTTCTGCGAGATTTTTCTGATAATCAGCAGTTCTTTTATTAAATTCTGCAAGGAGGTTCTGAGCATTGGTTGTTTTATCAGCTCAGACAGAAAGTGTGACAGATCGTTTTTGATCTATACGAGTGATCGATTCAACGGAAGATGTGAGATTATTTTTCATGATATCTCAGAGAAATACATACTGTCATTTTGCGTTCTTGATTTTGAGACTTTTAATTTTTGAGAGAGTATCAACTGTCTCAGGGAGATACTGAGCACGAACTATGATTTCGTCAGTATTTTTGAAAATCTTGGTCACCTCAGCTCCATCTATCGCCATTTTCATAAATGAAGCCACTTGACCGAGTGACAAGCCATTAATAGCGAGTTTTTGAGTATCAAATTTATAGGAGAATTCGAGCGGTGTAGGTTGAACAGACGTAGTAATATTGATAGCTCATGGTATTGTTGCTGCAATCCCTTTGATATCTCTCAGGATTTTATTGAGTTTATGAGCATCTTCGCCGGTAATGCGCACTTCTAAATCAGATCATGCTGGAGGTCAACCCTTGAGCTCAGCCACTTCAATCGTGGCCCCAGGAAACTGAATTGTTTTGAGAGATTTTCTGAGTCTCTCGGCAAAATCTACTGAGGTTTCCTTTCTTCCATCATCTTTTTTCTTGAGATTGATAGTTATACTCGCAAGATGAGTTGATCAATTAGAGCCTCCTGCCCTGATACCTTCTGTGGATGCCTTTTGCCCGACAGTAGTCGTAAAACTCTCAACACTCTCAATTGGTTCCTTTCTGAGGAGATCTTCAACAGCTGATATTTGATCGCTCGTGGTCGCTAATTTCTGTCCTGGTTCAGCCGTGAGATTGACATAAACTATGTCCTGGTTATCAGCTGGAAAAAACTCTGTTTTGAGCAGGCCTGTAACAGGTAAAAGTATAGAAATAATAAAAATTCCAAAAATGAGTCAGAGAATTCTCCATAATCTCCCACGTGTTTCGAGAGCATAATCGAGGAGTCTCTCATATTTGAGTATCAGAGAGTGAAAAGAAATATAATTCTTATCCCAGAAAGTTATCTTTTCATTTTTTGAATGTTTATGTGAATTATCTCATTGAAAAAAAAGTATCAAAGAAGGCACTATAGTGAGTGAGAGCACGAGCGATATCAAGAGTGTCGTCAATATAACAAACGGTATGGAGAATATAAATTTCCCAATAATACCCGTCATGAAAAGCATGGCAGCAAATATCCATGCCGTAGTCAAAGTGGTTGATATATCTGGCCACTTGAGGTCCCTGAGCGCGAGGAGCATAGCCTGTCTCGCAGTGAATTTGTTTGATTTATAATACTGGTCAAATCATGTTACGATGAGGATAGCATCGTCGACGATGAGACCAAGTGATAGCACGAGGGAAAACATGGAGAGAAAATTCAATGTCTGTCCTGCGAGCCGGAGAACAACGAATGTCAGTAAGAAAACGAGCGGTATGGTGAGTGTCGGAACGAGTGCTTGTTTGAATCCGACAAAGAGAAAAAGCGTACCACAAACCAGAAATATTGTAATAATAAAATCACGTGTAAGCCCCGAAACATCGTCACGAATTTGTTCTGAAAAATCTGTTGTTGTTTGTACTGTCACATCAGCAGGGATAGCATTAGATTTTTTCATGTTTTCGAGCATAGCCTGTCCACTATCAACGAGATCAATAATCGACCCTCCTGATTTTTTTACAACAGAGAGAGTAACAGCTGGCACAGGTTTTTGTCATCCGAGAGATAACCGAGACTCTCTCTCACGTTTGATAGGTGATTCTGTTACGGTCGCCACATCTCGGAGAAAAATTATTCCGGGATCACCAATATTTGCCACTGGTATATCGCGCAGAGTTTGGAGGCTATAAAAACGGTTATCGATATTCATCGTGTGCTTGTATCCGTCGACAGTATAATCTCCGACTGGGAGGGTAAAATTGGCACCTTTGATTGCCTGATTTGCCTGATCAGCCGTGATACCATAGGCTTCTAGTTTTGATGGTATATAGTCGACACGGTATTCAACATCATCTCCTCCAGAGATATCGACACGAGAAACATTTGGGATTTTTTCGAGTTCATCACGTATATCTTTGGCAATCTGATTGAGTTCGAGAGGAGTCTTGTTGCCAGAAAGAGAAAATATCCAAATTGGTGTATCGCTAAAATTCAATTCACTCACAGTTGGTTCCTTAGTTTCTTCTGGGAAAGTCTTCTTCGCTATATCCACTTGTTCTTTTACCTCTTGAAGGGCCTTTGTTATATCAACACCTGTCTTGAATTGGATCATAACAGTTCCAAAACTATTTTGCGATGTTGATGTCATCTTGTCGATACCCTCGACTTTGCTTACTTCTTTTTCTATTTTTTTGACCACGAGGTCTTCGATACTTTCTGGACTTGCACCTGGGAGAGACGCACTGATAGCTATGATACCGAGATCAACCTCTGGAGTACTCTCGAGTGGGAGACTTCGTAATGAGATAATACCTGCCACTACCATCATGACGATGAGGAGCAAAATAACACGAAATTTGTCTGTGAAAAAAGTAA
Source organism: uncultured Candidatus Peribacteria bacterium (assembly GCA_964544625.1). Taxonomy (GTDB): domain Bacteria; phylum Patescibacteriota; class Gracilibacteria; order BD1-5; family JAGOOR01; genus JAGOOR01. The sequence continues at coordinate 16,986 of CAZJBQ010000014.1, forward strand.
ACCACGATTTATCGAGTTCTGTATCGTATTTGAGTTGGGCGAGATATTTGTTGTCAGAGGACATAAATTGTGACTTATATATTTTTGTTCTATTCTCATTCCACAGCATCCATCAGACTCAGATCTTGAGCATAATCACCATCATCAACGCCCAGCGTACCCAGCACGACGAGATGCTCTCAAACAGACAATCATTCGACAATAGTGACACTATTTTCATTCGATTCGCCTATTTTGACGATTTTTTCACGAACAATACCAGTTCAGTTTTTAGAATCTTCGAGCATAAGAACATAGACAGCATAGGTTTCTTGTCAGAGATTTTTAAGTGCGGAATACGGTATCACTATTTTGGCATCTTCAGGATCTTTTGAGATTGGGGCACCTGGCAATACGACATCAACTATATCTCCTGGTGTGAGTTTCGGGTGATTTTTTTGGAGTGTAATTTCGATTTTATAGAGACGTGTCACTGGATCAGGACCAGCAGCTATAGCTGCGAGTCGACCAGAAAAAATTTCATTTCAAAAAGTAAGAGATATATCTTGGCCGAGTTTAATATATTTTTTTTGTTCAACAGTTATCTCAGTTTTGACTATGAGATTCGATATATCACCGATAGTAAAAATATTTGCTCCAGGACTGACAAGACTACCGACCTCAATATTTTTTGAAATAATAACTCCTGAAAATGGTGCAGTGATATTCATCTTTGCAGCATTGCCTTGCGCATTTTGGAGTCGCACAGAGGCGCTATCAATACCTTGTTCGAGTTGGGCTATGCCCAGATCTCTGGCCTTTTTGGCTGTCTCGTAGGCCTTTTTGGCGAGTTCATAGGCAGAGAGACTGTTTTCTGCAGTTGTCTGGACTGCTTGTTCGCGAGACTGTCGCTCCCTTTCATATGTTGCGAGAAATGTCTGAGCGGTATTGAGAAACGTCACAAGTCCTGTCGATATACTGCCATATTGTGTTTGAAGTCCATCGATAGTAGCTCGATGTGTCGCCATCGTAGTTGCAGTAAAATTAGTAGAATCAACGACACTATTGATGAGGAGATTTTCAACACTCGTGAGCACTTCGTTTGCTATGAGGTAGACTCGTTGGAGTTCTTGAACTCTTTCTGTCAGTGAAATATTCGGATCAGGTGTCCAATTTTTATAGGGGAGAAGTTTTTGAATAGAGGCCTCTGCTTTTGATTTTTTAGTAGAATCAAGTGCACCTAGGAGATATTCAAATGTGTCATTTTGATTTCTTTTTGCATCTGAAACTCACACAAGAGAATCAGCAGTATCTATCACATTTGCTAGAAACGATTGAAAACTCTGGAGCTGTGATTGATAGCTTGTCTCATATCCTGAAAGAGTTTTTTCTTGTGTGGTGATATAATTTTGGAGATCGAGTTCTGCCTTTGAGAGTGTCTCGTCTTTTCCGTTAGAAAGCTTGGAAGCTTCGTAGTCCTTACCAGCTCGTTCATAGGCAACTCGTGCACTTTCGAGTGCTTGTTCCAGGGAGGCTATTGTATTTTCACGTGTTATATTCGCACTTTCTAGACCAATATTTGCTTCTTCAATCGCATTGCCAGAGAGCCCATAGGTATCAGCAATAGTAGCCAGTGTTTGTCCGGCTCCCACCATATCACCTAGTTCAACAGAAATAGAGCCTATAAATCCGGTCCCCTGCGTACTGACCACGGCCTCTCGAATTGGAGCTATACGACCAATAGCATGCACTTGTTCGGCAAAAGCACTCTTACCAACCATTTCCGTCTGGATAGTTTTTGGTACCCGAGTAGATGTAGGAGTGTCTACTACTTCTTTTGACCCCATGAAGCTCTTGAAGATGATGAGCAAAAGTAATCATGCCACAATACTGAGAACAATACGGTATTTCATAGAAGCGAATTAGTTATTGATTTCTTTTGCCATGTAATTCATGAGTTCGGTAACATCATCCGTCTTTACCATCCCAACTGCTTTGTCATATTTAGTGACGACCATGAGCGTATCCCCTGGTTTGATGTTGAGTAGTTCTCTGACTTCTTGGGGGATAACTACTTGTCATTTAGTCCCTACAGTCACAGTAGAGAACATACGTACGTCACATTCTGGGTGATATTTTTTATCTTTTTTCATACGAGTATGATTATATATACTGAGTATGACTGAGTATACTCAGGTTATTTTTTGTGCAAGCAAAAACATCCATTTTCGTAGACGTCTTTATGAGAGACTATGCTTTTGGTTTTTGCGCTTCGTTTTGTGCTGACTGCTGGATGAGACCTTCTATACGGAGAAGGATATGATCGAGGAGCGCCACGATGATTTCTTTTTTGAGTGGATCGAAATCTTTTTGGGCAATGATAGTATTTTTCTTTTCTCCGATACGAGTACGGAGTTCTGTGAGGGCCGTTCTCTGAGATTCAGCAGAAACAGTTTGGAGTTTCCCAGTGAGACGCGTGATGACATCATCGAGTTTCACTTGGTATTTTTGTACTAATTTATCCTTGATGAGCGTCTGAGCATCCGCGACGAGGACGTCTTGCGTTGTTTTCTCAGGGACATCAGTTGTTACCTCTTCTGTTGTCGGAGTAACTGACTTTTCTTCTGGGGCTACTTTTTTCTCCTCTGATGATTTGGGAGCGAATTCGTAGAGTGAATTCACGGTAGGTTTGTCTTGGCCAAATGTGAACAAGGAAAAAGAAAGGGCAATACAGAGAATTGCGGAATTGAGTGTTTTCATATATTTTAACTATACGAATTTTTGTGGACTTGACTAGGGATGATTTGTGAGGATTGTGTGAAGAATTACTTTTTATATTCGGGCAAATCAAATTATTTTTTATTGCATTTCATGAGTTTAGCGCTATACTTTCGCCCAGTTTCTTTTTTCTAGAATTATTATGGAAGTCCCTCAAAAAGTACGCGGAACACAAGATTGGTTCGGCGAGCAACAGCGTTATTACACCTTTATCAAAAAGGTTTCTCGACATATTTTTCGACACTTTGGTTTCACTCGTATCTCGACTCCAATTATGGAGATGCGTGACCTCGTTATGCGTTCTGTTGGTGAGCATACTGATGTGGTGAGCAAGGAGCTCTATGAATTCAAAGATAAAAAAGGTCGTGACCTCGTCCTCAAACCAGAATCAACTGCTGGAGTGATGCGTTCCTATCTCGAAAATTTCCAAAACGACCCTCAACCAGTCTATCTCTACTATATAGAACCTCATTTCAGATATGATAGACCCCAGAAATGACGATATAGACAATTTCATCAGCTCGGTGCTGAAATCATCGGTGAGCGTGATCCAGTTCTCGATGCAGAAAATATCCACATGGCTGTAAAAATCCTCCAAGATTGTGGTGTTGGTGAAAAATTCACTCTCAAAATCAATACTCTCGGAAATGCCAAAGAGCGCGAAGTGTATATTGCTGAATTGCAGGCATTTTTTCGTGGAAAATCACATCTCCTCGATGAGATAGATCAGGCCCGCGTGGAACACAATCCCCTTCGTCTCCTCGACTCAAAAAATCCAGACGTTCGAGAGATACTCCCCTATGCTCCGAAGCTCCGTGATTTTTTTAAGAAAGACTCAATAGAGTATTATGAATCCGTCAAATCATATCTCGATTTACTCGGTATAAAATATGAAGAAGATCCGACTCTCGTTCGTGGTCTCGATTATTATACGAAGACGGTGCATGAGTGGTATGCAGGCAGT
>CAZJBQ010000015.1:0-2636 GCA_964544625.1 uncultured Candidatus Peribacteria bacterium
AGAAAGAACACGAGTGAGAAATGAATACTCGTTTAGTCTAAAATATAGAGAACATATCAAAAATAAAAAAATACTCCTCATCGATGATCTCATCACGACAGGATACACGGCTCATACCCTCGGACAGCTCCTCAAAAAAGCAGGAGCAAAAGAGGTAGTTGGCTATTTCCTTGCGAGCGAAAAGGTCTAACCGCCATGATTTACCACCTCTTGTTGCAAAGATATTATAGGATAGCGTGCTTTGTGCAGGTCAGAATCAGGAACAAGACAATTATTCTCATCAATATCACAAAATACATCTCCTACAGCAATCTCACCTTCAGAGGGTGCTTCTACTACTCTTAGTACAATAGTATTTTCCACACGAATGCCACGCAACAAAAAGAACAAATTACATTCTGTTTCTTGGTTGTGAGGACTCAGGTTTCCACCACGAATAGAGCCAACTAATAATCTTTCGGTGTCAAATTGCAATGTTTCCAGACGAATCCCTTTATTTCCGAGATATCTGCCCATACCGGATGGAAATGACACTTCGGATGGCGATAAAATAAGCTGTATTTTAGCGGTTGCCTTCGAAGGAGGAGCCATAGGAGGTTTTGGCAAACCAGCATAAGGATTATTTATTGGTTCGGCGTTTGTTTCCGATACAGAAGTAGTCATGTTCATATACTACCATAGAGAATATTCTCTGTCAAAAACTTGCCACAATACGATAATTTTCTATACTCTCATATCGCTTCCATTTATGTCCAATACTATTGATCTTTTCGGAGTCACAACCCATAATCTACGAGATGTAGATGTATCTTTTACTAAAAACGCACTCACCGTCCTCACTGGTGTGAGCTGATCAGGTAAATCATCCCTCGCGTTTACCACTCTCTGTAATGAGTGACAGAGACGCTATCTCGAATCACTCTCCACCTATGCTCGTATGTTTATAGGGGGCATGAGCGAAGAAGCAAAAGTGCGAGAAATACGTGGTCTCACCCCCACCATCAGTATTGAACAAAAAACCGTTGCCCACAATCCACGTTCGACCGTCGGGACCATCACCGAAATATATGATTTTTATAGGCTTTTCTTCTTGAGTCTCGGGACACGCATATGTCCTCATGATGGTGAGGCTATGATCAAAAAAACACATAAAGACGTAATACAATATATCGCCAAGATCAAATCAGGAACTCGAATCGGTATCTGTAGTCAAATACGAAAAACATTTGAAACAGGACTAGAGCTTCGAGATTTTGTAGGTCAAAAATGATTTGTGAGGTATTTGGCGAACAATCATGTCTACAATCTCTCAGATGCGCTTCCAGAAAAGACAAATGACGCATGGATTATTGTCGATCGTATCGAAATAGATCATGACGATGCGACTCAGACTGACCGCCTTTCACAGTCGATTTCTACAGCCTTTGAGCACGGTGAAGATGTCGTTGGTGTCTATTATTTTGACGAGGAAATAAAAAAAAGTAAGACCAAAAACAGCATAGAGATTTTTTCACGAGCCTTTCGTTGCCCACTTTGCGGCTATGTCCCAGAAGAGCTCACTCTCTCTCATTTCTCATTTAACTCGCCAAAATGAGCCTGTCCAACGTGTCATGGTATTGGTTCTCTGCTCGACTTCACCGAAGAGTCTGTTATTGATCCAGACAAAACTGTTGAAGAAGGATGTATCATGCCATGGACACCTGATTCATATTATTATTTTGTACTCCAAGGAGCATGTAAACACCACAAAATACCAACGAAAATCCTCTACAAAGACCTCACCGACCGTCAAAAAAACATCCTCCTCCATGGTTCTGACGAGAAACTCTCACTCTCGACACCACAGATGCAGAAACCATGGAATGCCAAATATCCGGGCATTATTCCCTACATGAACCGTGTCTATCATGATCCGGATACGAGCGAATCTCTCCATGAAAAAATAGATCCATTTGTTGTATCCTCGACATGTTCGACATGTCATGGATATCGTGTTGGGCAAGACGCGCGCAGTGTCATAGTAGACAATAAACATATCGGTCAGGTCGCAGAGCTCTCTGTGGAGCAATCCATAGCATTTTTTGACCAACTCCAACAATCAAAAGAAGATACAAAAATCGCTGGTAATATGCTCAAAAATATCCGTGACCGTCTCAAATTTCTCAAAGGTGTTGGTCTCGGATACATGACACTCTCTCGACGTTCCAACACTCTCTCATGAGGGGAATCTCAGCGTATTCGTCTTGCAACGCAGGTGGGAACAAGACTAGAAGGCATCACCTACGTCCTCGATGAACCATCTATCGGTCTCCATCCACGTGATAGTAGACTCCTCATAGACAATCTCCGAGAACTCGTCAATCTGGGTAATACAGTCATCGTCGTCGAGCATGACGAAGACATCATGTCTACTGCCGATGAAATCATCGATATAGGACCAGGAGCAGGTGTCCATGGTGGTAATATCATATTCCAATGAACACACGCAGAACTCCTCAAATCAGACACACAGACAGGGAAGTTTCTCCGAGGTGAAGAAAGTATCCACATACCACCACTCAAGAAAAAACCAACAAAATATATCTCACTCAAAAATGCAACGGAAAATAACCTCCAAAATGTCTCAGTCGACATCC
>CAZJBQ010000015.1:2694-18568 GCA_964544625.1 uncultured Candidatus Peribacteria bacterium
TGACAAGGTGATTGAGATTGATCAGTCGCCGATTGGCCGAACCCCGCGCTCAAATCCAGCAACATATACCGGAGTTTTTACCGATATACGTGATGTGTTTGCACAAACCCTTGAATCTCGTGCTCGTGGATACGGTCCAGGACATTTTAGTTTCAATACAAAACAAGGACGTTGTGACGCTTGCGAGGGTGATGGTGTTCGTCGAATCCAGATGCACTTCCTCCCAGATGTTCATGTCACCTGTGAATCGTGTGGAGGTACTCGCTACAACCATCTCGTTCGAGAAGTTCATTTTCACGACAAATCTATCTCCGATGTCCTCGCTATGACGGTCGAAGATGCGGTCGTGTTTTTCGACAAATTCCCCAAGATTAAACACAAGCTCCAAACTATTCTGGAGGTAGGTCTCGGATATATCACACTCGGTCAATCAGCCCTGACACTCTCGGGTGGTGAGTCACAGCGTGTGAAATTGGCGACTGAGCTCGCTCGAAAGTCGACAGGTAAGACACTCTATATCATGGACGAACCCACCACAGGATTGCATTTTAGCGACATACAGAAACTCATGCTCATCGTGTCGAGTCTTGTCGAACGTGGCAATACAGTGGTCATCATTGAGCATCATCTCGATGTCATCGCCAATGCTCACTACCTCATCGATATGGGTCCAGAAGGGGGCGATAGGGGTGGTAAACTCCTCTATCAAGGACCTCGTGATGGCATACTTTCTGTGAAGTGATCATTTACAGCGGAATGTCTCCAGTCATATATACTACATAAAGAAGAGTTAAAAAATAAAAAGAAAAAATAATGGAACAACATATCGACATCTCTCACTTGTCTGGCTATCAAACTCCTGCGATGGCGAGGTATTTTGTAGTTTTTGACGGTCATAATGTCGACGAAATAAGGGCAGCTACGAAATTCGCATATGAGATGAAACTCCCTATTCTAACCATTGCTGGTGGCAAAAATAGTCTCCTCGCTTTTGACGAATACCCAGGACTCGTTATTCACAACGCTTCAGAGGGGTATGATTTGCAAAATACACAACTCAAAGTCCTCTCATGACAACCTATTTGGAGCCTCGCAGAAACCCTCGAGAGTGAACATGGGATTGATCTCTGGCATCGTTTTCAAGGCCTCCCGGGTTCTGTTGGAGGAGCGGTATTTGGCAATGCTGGCTGTTTTGGACTGGAAATCGGTCCGTATGTTACATCGGTTGATATATTGGATATGAAAACAGGAGAAATTCTCTCCAAAACAGGAGCAGAACTCAACTTCGACTACCGATGGTCCGAATGTAAGAATCATCCAGAATGGTTTATCCTCTCTATCAGTTTCGATCTCTCAGAACTCCGAGAAAAGTATCATTCAGACGAAGAACCACTCCTCTGGAGAGAGCGTGTCCAGCCAGAGGGGCTTTCTTGTGGTTCATTTTTCAAAAATCCGAGCCGAGAGCAGTTAGCAGGCTCTCTCATAGAGTCTGTTGGACTCAAATGACACCACCTCAGAGGAGCCTATTTCTCAGAGAAACATGCCAATTTCCTGATGTCTGATGGGTCAGCCACCTGGCAAGACCTCATCGAGCTCGTACAGCTCGCACAAAAGAAAATCGAGGGTATACATGGCATAAAAATCGAGCCAGAGGTACGAATTATTGGTCAATAGTGATTTTTGGCCCTGTTCATGTAACTAGACAAGTAGACAGAATTTCGTGTCTGTCTACTATATAGCTTATCTCATATATAACAGAGCGCACACCCTGTCCGACATATGTCAGTTATAGACAAAAATGTTCAAAACTCCTCTTTTTGGCGAATGTGAAGAATTTATGTGAAAAGGACCAAAAAAGCTCAAATAACTATTTTATAAAATAATTATAGACATTGTACATAATATGGTGCTTGTAATAATTGTGAAATTATCATGATAAATTACAAAGAGGCAAAAACCTTTTTGTTATTTTTATATCAGTTTACACTATGAGAAATAGTTTCCATTTAGCAGGAGTAGGACGTAAGTGTTTAACACTCCTCACCCTTTCAGTGTTTCTTTTTACACACTCAGCATTTGCTGCTCTCGTGGTGAACAATGGAAATTTTAGCACTCTCACAGGCCTTACAAATGGAGGCGGGGGCTGGTATCATGGTGTACCAAATTCATGGACGACTCTCAGCGGTACAAACTATATCATACACACAACTGGTGGCGCAAAACTTAACCTGGATCATGCCGGTACTATTTCTCAAAGTCTTGGAACCGTTGTTCTCGGACAAGAAGATGTAACCATATCGTTTGATTATGGTGATGTCTGGGGTGGCGGATATTATGCTGCTAACGAAGATATGATAACAGCAGAGCTGTGGGATACAACAACCAATACACTCTTAACTTCCAAGACAGTCAAAAATACCTGAGCCTATGGTTCACTTGTTTCTGATTCAATTTCTACATCGAGTTCTGCAACTGTTGGAAATACTCTTGAGGTACGATTTACATCGTTGCCGGGTACATGAGTGACACCTGGATCAGCTGCTGCACTTGATAATGTAGCTGTTACAGCAACTGATACGACAGCACCAACTATTACCAATATTACTACGACGACTGCCAATGGATCATATCCTGCAGGAGCCATTATTCCTATCGATGTGACATTCTCCGAAGTAGTAACTTCAACTGGCAATGTTACAGTAACTCTTGATACGGGGAGTACTTGTACTTTTACTGTTACAGCGAGCACAACAGGGAGCTGTAATTATACAGTTCTTGTTGGAGAAAACTCATCAGACCTCACTGTATCTTCTATTGCTGGTACTATCAAAGATGCAACTCTGAATTCCATGATAAATTTTGTACCTACTACAAATCTTGCTACGAATAAAGCAATTATTATAGATACAACCGCACCAACTGTTGGTATTGTCATGGCACCAACAACTCTCAAAATCGGAGATACCTCTCTTGTGACATTTACCTTTAGCGAACCAGTTACGAGTTTCGATGCTACTGATGTCACAACACCGAGTGGTTCTATAGGAGCGGTGAGTGTAACAGGAAATCCACTTATTTACACAGGAACCTTCACACCGACTACACCGCTAGAGGCCCCAACAAACTCCATTACGGTTGGTACATCTTGGAGTGATACAGCAGGTAATGCTCCTGTTGGATCTACAACATCTGCTAACTATATCGTGGATACACTTGCTCCTGTTATTTCTGAAACTGTCCCAGTAGTCACACCATCAAATATACCAAATCCTCAATATAGTTTTAATTCTACAGAAGCTGGAACTATCTCTACCTCGGGGGGGAGCTGTTCAGGTTTTACATCCTCGGCGGTTGTAGTAGGTGCAAATACTATTACTTTCAATAGTTTGGCCGGTTCTCCAGGGTGAGAGCTCTATGATGACTGTACTCTTGCTATAACAGACGCAGTTGGTAACGTCAGCAATACTATCGATATCAGCGATTTTACTATTGATACTTCGACTCTTCCTCTAGTTATTACTTTATCAAATTATACTATCAAGATTGGAGATACACCAACAGTTTCCTTTACATTCTGAGAAGCTCCAATTGGATTTGATGACGCAGACATAACAGTGGTAAATAATGGTACGTTGAGTACCATTGCTGGCTCAGGAACTCTTTATACAGCAACATTTACACCAACAGCTAATCTAGAAGCGACCTCAAATATTATCACTGTAGGTACAGGATGGACAGATCAAGCATTGAATTCCCCATCATCTGATACGAATTTATTAACACCATATTCAATTGATACTCTTGCTCCTACAGTTACATCTGTCTCAATTGTCTCAAATAATGTCACACCTACACTCGCTAAAGAAGGTGACGTTATAACTGTCTCATTTACTACCTCAGAACCAGTCAATCTCCCAACAGCAACTATTGCTGGAAAGACTGCCACAGTGACCAATACAGGAGGTAATAATTATACAGCGACCTATACCCTCACAGCAACCGAAACACAAGGCGTCGCAGCCATTGCTATCGACTTTGACGACATCGTCGGCAATGACGCTACCCAAGTAACAGCTGTCACTGATGCATCATCTGTTACGATTGATACGATAGCACCAAGTATTTCCAATATTGCCTCTACTCCATTATTTCCTCCTGGATCTGCTATTACTTGGACAACAAGTGAAGCGGCAACATCCCAAGTGGAATATGGACTTACAACTTCATATGGATCTATAACCACACTCGATAGTACTCTCGTTATGAGCCATACAGTTAATGTCACAGGTCTAACCGCTCCAGAAACATATCATTTCTTAGTTGTTACTGCTGATGCTGCCGGCAATATATCTACGAGTATCATCGGTGCAAATACAGCTGTAACATCAAATGGTGGGGGTGCTCCGTTTGGATCATCTGGCGGGTTATCATTTCAGGTAACACCAACACCAGTAAATAATCCAAATCCTACAATAATTCCTACAAACCCAACTCCAACAACCGAAACTACTCCTACTACTCCAGAATCAACACCAACACCAAATCCAGAAACCCCCACTACTCCTGAGACGACCAATACAACAGGAGATAACAGTGAGCTCATCCCTACATCATTCCCAAATGAATCGGAGACCAACACGACTGGTACTACTGGAGGTACTACAACAGGAGGCACAACAACTGATGGAGGTACTACTGGCGGTGGAACTACAACAACAGGAGGTGCATTTAACCCTGCGGATGCCAACCTCGATAGTGGTGGTGGCACAACTCCAGAAGAACCAGAAGCGGTAGAGCTGAAACCTGCAGAAGAAATACCACAAGATATCGGTGGATGAGTTGTACCAGAAGAAGAGTCACACACACTCGCTTGGACACTTCTCGGACTCGTCGTTCTCCTCAATTTCGCATGGTTTTACACTCGCAAAAATTCAATTCCTACACGATAATCCCCATAGACATTATACAGAGAGAAGGGTAGACATACGTCGCCCTTCTTTTTGCTTTTAGAGGTTTTTCTCCTATATTTTCTGCATGACTCTCTCTGATTTTTCGACTCTCCTGGATTCCAAAATCCAATCAAAAAAACATATAGCCATCATCGCACATCGTAATCCTGATGGTGATGCTTTTGGTTCTCTGGAGGGTATGCGATGACTCCTCGAATCCAATTTCACAGATAAAAAAATCTCTGTCGTAGTGCCTCCCGAAGTATTTGATACTCATGTATCATGGATACTCTGAGAGACAGTTCCGACAATACCTGCTGACGCCGATATGGTTATCATGCTCGATACATCGATTCTCAGTCGCACTGCTCTACCTCTGGAGAGTTTTGATGGTTTTGAGCTTATAACCATAGACCATCATGAGATTCTCCCTCTTGCCATTGATGGCTATAGAGATGAGACATCTGCCTCTACAACACAGATATTGACACAGATAGCACAAACACTCAACTGGTCCATAAGTCCTACAACAGCCACTGCCCTTTTGCTCGGTATATATACCGACACGGGCTGATTTATCCATAGAAATACGACAGCCACAGCACTTCAAACGGCTGCTTATCTCCTCGAAAAAGGAGCTCATCAACCTAGTATAGCTCAGCAAGTTTTCGGAAATTATACGCTTGACTATGTCCACAATCTCGGGCATTGACTTTTGGCCATCCAACTCTTCGGACGTGTCGCAGTGCTCTGTCTCCCAGAGGATTCAGAGGCAGGACTCAAAAATCACATCGTATCGTATTTGAGTGGTTTGGCGAACGTCGACATTGCTTGTGTTATCATACCAGATGGACCAGAATTGCGCGGCTCTCTTCGGACACGCTATGACGAGTTTGACGTTAATGCTATCGCGAAGAGACTCTGAGGTGGTGGTCACAAAAAAGCCTCAGGATTCCGTATTGTATGACAACTGGCTGATTCCATCATTTCGTTTGAAAACACTTCTTACAGCATAGAGGACTTCGTAACAAAATATCTGAAACCCTAATATATGACAACTCTTCGTCTCCAAAAATACATGTCCGAATGTGGTATCTGTTCACGCCGTCACGCTGAGGATGCTATTGCTCGTGGTGAGGTCCGTGTGAATGGCGCAGTCGCTCAGATAGGACAATCGGTCGATCCAGAAAAAGACCATATCGAATTCGGGGGCAAGCTCATCAAACGGAGTGAAGCGCTCGTCTATTATGCCGTGAACAAGCCACGAGGTATAGAGACAACTTGTGCTCAGAAAGGTGGACAAAGCATTGTCGACATTGTCGACATTCCAACTCGTGTCTTCCCTATCGGTCGCTTGGACAAGGACTCTTCTGGACTTATCCTCATGACGAATGACGGACGTCTCACGCACCGACTCCTCCATCCATCCTTCGAACACGAAAAAGAATATCTCGTCACCACGTATGGCAAAATCGATGATCATTCTCTCGAGGCTTTGAGAAACGGTGTCAGGTATTCAGTGACAGAAGGACCAAAAACTGGTAAAGATGCAAAAGCAAAACTCACGCAAGGCGGAGCACGATTTTCGAAAAGACTACCACCAATAGGTAAAAAATGATTCGCCGATAGAGGTACTCCATGACTCCTGCAACTCACGAAATTTGTCCAGACACTCCCCTGTGAAGTAAAACGTGCGAGCTCTGATACATTTACAATAGTCCTCACAGAAGGTAAAAATCGGCAAATCCGTCGTATGGTCGAAGCATGTGGACATCAAGTCAAACGACTTAAACGTATAAGAATCGAGCATAGACTCCTCGGTATCATGCCCGATGGTGCTTATAGAGAGCTCAAACGTGGGGAACGAGAAGAGCTCCTCCGTCGCGCTGCCCTTCCTGTGGTTGATTATGCTCCGATCGTTGGCGAGGTGGTCCATGGAGATGGACGAGGTCACTCTCTCGGCTTCCCTACTGCCAATATCGTTATGGCATCTGATGTCCTGCCTAATGAGACATTCTCTTGTCGAGTAAAAATCGGCGAAGAAATCTATCTCTGAGCTGGTTCATACCAACCCAAGAAATGACATTTTGAAGTCCACATCGTCGGTTTTGATCGAGATATATATGGAGAGACTATTCATATAGATATCATGGACAGCATCCGAGTCAATCAACACTTCACGAGCATTGATGAACTCAAGAAACAAATAGAAAAAGACGTAAACCATGTCCGAGCTCACTGGCGCGCAGTCTTGCAGGATAAAAAATAAATCAATGAAAATAGCCATACTTCATCCTCAATGTCGTATTCAGTGATGAGCTATCAAAATGGCCCTCCTATCGACTCATCTCCTCACAGAGGCAGGACACGATACAGCACTCTATACTTTTTCACACAGCTCAGATTGTTTTGCAGACCTTCAAAAAAATATAAAAATTGAGCTCCACGAACCAGCGAAAAATATATCGTTTTCTCCCCTCAAAAAGCTCATCAGCATAATCACACTTGCTTGGCGTCTTCGACACGTCGACACGATTATCGCCAATAACCCACCGATGCAGATAACAACAGCACTAGCAAAGATTTTTAATCGAAAAATTCATACTCTCTGGTGGCACCACCATACTCCGTGGTATATATATAATAATAGAATCAAATCCTTTTTTGAGCGTTATCTAATTATGCCATTTATAGATACTATGATTGTGACGAGTCATTTCGTGGGAGATCAGCTCAATACCTACAGTGGCAGAGATGCCACAGTGATACATCCAGTGCTCGATAAAATACCTCAACAATCTAATAAAAGTATTATATCTGAAAATGACTCTCGCGTTCTCCTCTTCACACATGGACGCCTCGAGCCTGGCAAAGGAATAGAGACCGTTATATCAGTGTGGAAAAGTCTCGAGGCAGATGAGGAGACACAATGAAAATCAAAACTCATTATATATGGCACTGGATCCCTCGAACCATCTCTCAAAGCACAATGAATCGACGTCCAGAGATATAAAATTGAGTCGACATTGACCGATATTGCGAACAGTGGCGTGTCATCTCTCGCCATCTATGCATCGACGATAGATGCCTTTGGTATGGCACCTCTCGAGGCACAATCGACAGGTATATCGACACTCATTCTCGACAGAGGTGGCGCACGTGAGACACTCGTGTCGGACGTGTCAGGCGAATGTGTCGGACGACTTGTCGATACCGAATCAGACCTTTGTGCTACAGTACGGTATTTTATCACCCACAAAAAATTTCCAGAAAATATGTCTATTGTGAATTTTTCTCACACAATCGACTATTTCAGACCACAGAGATTATCCTCTGATTTGCTCTCGGTTATCAATAGAACAAAGGAATAAAATCATAAAAAAAAGTTCACACAATTGTGAAGAGTGTGTGAAAATGGGTGTCGAGCACTTGAATAGCGTCGATTATAGACTATTATCTGCGCACGATTGTTCGTGTACATCTCCCTCGTTTTCCACTCTTGCTCAGTTTCGACAGTTTTTCATGTGTTTCGACACATGACGAACATCATTACTTGGCTCGCAGATCGAAGAGGGTTATGACTTCTCGCTACCACCACCCATATATGGATTTATGAAATATATGTTTTGCTGGGAGTCGAGATGTATTCGTTCAATTCTATTTTTTACCCTTTTATTTATGCGTCAGACTTTACGACAAATCGTCGCAGTTCTCGCGCTTATTGGTATGTCTATGAGCATTGCTCCTACGACTTTCGCTGCATCATACTCTGATGCTAGTGCTGCTAATAAGCTCGCTGCAGCTGGAATCGTCCAAGACCACTCAGCTAAAATTGCTGATTACCGTCTCGGCGATAATGTCCTCCGTCAGGAGGCTGTAGGTATTGCTGGTCGAGTTTCTGGAGTAATCCCAAACTCACCTGTCTCTGCTTACAACTGTCAGGATATGTTTAGTGACATTTCAGAAGCATGGGTATGTCGAGCTGCTGAGCTCGCTGCTGCTGCTCGAATTGTAAACGCTAACAACACTACTTTCCGTCCTATGGACAAAGTAACTCGTTATGAGGCTGTTGTTATGGCGCTCAAAGCTAGCTGTATCAATCCTGTTGATGCTGCTGGTACAACTCACATCGAACAAACAGCTGCTCGCGCAGTTGAAGCTGGACTCATCTCAAATGCTGCATCATTTAATCCAAATGCTGTTGCAACTCGTGGTGATGTATTCCGATACAACGTCTACGCTATGGACTACGCTGAGGCTAACTCAGATGAAATGGACGACTCTCTCCCTACTTGTGCTGACCGCATGGCTGGTGGAGAAGGTGGTAACGACATTCTCTGTGTCCTCGATCCTTCTTTCTGTGCTACAGAAGAAAATAACACAACAGGCGGTACATCTACACCAGTTGGTGGTTCTGTAAATGTATCTGCTGGTCCTGCTCCAATTGCTGCTGGTACAACTCTTCCAGTTGCTTCTGGTATCACAGTTGGTAAGCTCAACCTTACTGCTGGATCAAATGACGTATCTATCACTGCTATACGTCTTAATCACCGTGGAGTAGGTGCTCGAACAGATATTGCTTCAGTAGGACTTTTCTCTAATGGAGTAAAAGTTGCTAAGAGCAAATCAATCTCTTCTGAGGATACTGTTGATCTTAACATGATCACTCCTCTCGTAATCAAGGCTGGTACTACTGTCACAGTTGACGTTGTAGTTTCTACAAACGCAGCTGCTGGTGAACATTACTTCCACCTCTTGAGCGACGGTATTACTTCTAGCGCTTCTAGCGTTGGTGGTTCATTCCCTGTCTCTACACCTCTCTTCAAGACATCTACTACTTCTGCAGGTACTCTTACCTTCGCAGCTGATGGATCTCTTGCTGATGTTAAACTCGGACAGACAAATGCAGTTCTCGCTAAATTCAAAGTATCTACAGATTCAGTAGAAGATATCACTATTAAGTCTATGACTTTCAAGAAGGATTCTGCTTCTACATCTCAAGATAACGACATCGCGAATTACAAACTCTACCTCAATGGTTCTCAGGTTGCTACAGGCGTAATGGTTAACAAATATGTTACATTCGCTCTCAACACAACTATTCTCAAGAACAAATCTGACCAGAAGTTTGAAATCCGTGGTGATGTCGTCGGTGGTGCTTCTAAGACAATTAAACTCGTCATCGATAGCTCTACTGATATCACTGCAAATGGTTCTCAATACCTCTACGGTTCTAACACATCTGGTACAACGACAGCTCCTGCTACAACTGTAAATATTACAGCTGGTGCAGTCTCTCTCGTTCGTGAAGATGCTGTTGTTGACAAAGTTCTTCCTAATAAGAAGGATGTTGTTCTCGGTAAAATCAAGATCTCAGCTAATAGTGGTAAAGATGTAGAACTCTCTACTCTCAAACTCACTATTGATACTTCTCTTGACTCTGTCCTCGGTGCAGCTGCATTCGGTGAAATTGAAAATCTCGAAATCTACAATGAAACAACAAACCAGATCTACGATCTCGCTTATGCTTCAGGTACGACTTCAAAGGTTTACTCAAACACTGACATGGGCCTCATCCTCCGCAGTGGTACTACATATTCTCTCGTTGTCCGTGCTGATACTAAGGTAGCAGCTGTAGATGGAGACTATACTGTCCGTATCGCTAATGCGACTGGTGGTGATCTCGTTTTGAAGGAGGTAGCTAATGATACAACTGTGACAGACATTACTCCTAATGCTCTCTCTCTCAAGAAAGTATCTGTCGCTACTGCTTACTTCACAATGACTCAGAACGCTCTCTCTTCTGCTATTAATGGTGTTATTGGTTCTTCAGATATTGAACTCATCAATTTCAACCTCAAAGCAAATGATGTAGGTTCTATCAAAATCCGAGAACTCAAGTTCGCTGATGAAGCAGCTGGTACTCTCGATAATACTCTCGTTACAGGGTTCAAACTCTGGAAGATTGTTAATGGTACTGCAACTCTTGTCAAAGAAGTTGGTACATCAGATCTTGCTTCACAAGAAGTCACTGTTCGTGACCTCAATGAAGTTATCCCAGCTAACACAACTGTACGATACGCTCTTACTACCTCTCTCGTAAAAGATTCAGGTGAAATAGGACAGACTATCAAGGTACGTGTCAGTGGATACTCTGCTGAAAATATAGATGGTAATTCTGCATATACTGGTGGTGCTGGTGTCGACTCTAACTCTGATGGCGTTATCACAGCTGCTCAGGCAGGTGCGGTTTCTGCTCGTACAGTAACAGCAGTTGGTACTGGTTCATTCACAAATATCGCAGTTGATACTGTTGATTCTGCTGTCAGCAAGAACAAGAACGTTCTCGCTAACACAACAACTGATTTTGTTGCTGCATTCAAACTCTCTGCTAATAACGAAGCTATCAAGGTTAAAGACCTGAACCTCGTCTTCAGCTCTGATGTTTCATCTAGTGTTGATACTCTTATCCTCTACCGAGGTGACAAAGTAACAGAAATCGCTCGCGAAGCAGTTACTGGTACTACAGTTCAATTCAGAAATATCGCTAATTACGTTATCGCTGAAGGAACTGAATCACTCTACGCTAAACTCGTGACTCGTAAGATTGGTAAGAACGAAGCAGGGGCTATCGCTCTTGATAAGACTCTCCGTCTCACAGTCGTAACTGCTGAAGGTGCTAGCTCTGGTGATTCTATCACTGGTCTCACCACAGCTCACGAAGGGACTACAACTGTAACAAATGTCTCTAAGACATTCTCAGTTGTTCCTACTCGTATCTCTAGTGTTGCATTCGTATCTTCTAACGGAGGTGACTCTGTAGTTGCATCTAATGCTCTCGCAACAGGTACATCTCAAATTATCGGTATCGTCGCTATTACAGCTGACACTACTACTAATACAAATTCATCTGGTGCTATCCTCAAGACAGCTCTTCTCAATCTCGAATATAATATTACTGGTTCTGCTTCTGCATTATCTGGTATTAAGATATCTCGTATTGGCGGTTCTGATCCTGATGGACAAGCTTCTGCTACTCCTACTGTTGCTACAGGACGATTTGATATGGATTCACTCACGGGTGGAGACAATCTCATCGAAGGTGGTCAGACTGCGTACTATAAGATTGAGGCTACTCCTACTGTTGCAGTAGGTGGTTCTGTCCAACTTATTCTCCCAGACTTTGACACTGCTGGTGCAGTAGATACAGAAGGTCTCGACTATGATTCTGATGCTGGTTCTCATACTGTACTCCAGTTGAACATCGGTACATCTTCATTAACTGGTCCTTCTATCTCTCGTCCCTAATTAAGGATTAGAGCTTAACTTAGCAATAAGTTTCAAAAACCCCCCGGAAACGGGGGGTTTTTTGTGCCCTGTTTTCGCAGAGTTATGTATGAAGAATAGGTGATTTTAAGAGTGAGCGCATTGATTTTTGCATATTTGTGGCTATTATCCACCATATATTTCTTTTTTTATTTTGTATGAAAAAACACACACGTTCATCGCTTATAGTCGTCGTACTCTCTCTCCTCATCGTCCTCGGAGGATTCTGGTATGAGAATAGAACACACGAGACAGCGACTGGACTCCGTGAGCTTCTCAAAACACAATTCGTGGCTGACCAACATCACCTCGACCTCCGAGGAAAAGGATATACGAGCATTCCAGATATTTGTAGTGTGATAATTCCAGGACAACAGGCGGATGATATCTGGAGTATTGATCTCGGAAACAACGAGATTACATCTATATCAGTCGATCTCTCCTGTCTCAAAAATCTCTCTGAACTCAATCTCGGTTTCAATAAAATCAAAAAGATACAAAACATCGCTCAGCTCACTTGGCTCAACAAGCTCGATCTCGGAAATAATGAATTATCACGAATAGAAGGTCTAGAAACCCTCCAAAGACTTCAGAACCTCCACTTAGGCTATAACCAGCTCACCTCGACTGCTGGCCTCGAGAAACTCATAAATCTCTCATCACTTCAACTCCAACGTAACAAACTCACGGATATATCGAGCCTCGCTGGTCTCGCCAATCTCGAGACACTGAAGCTCGAATTCAATGAACTCACAGACGAAGATGTCGCATTTATACCATCGCTCAAAAAGCTCAAAATAATCACTGTTGCTGAAAATAAAGTAAGCCCAGCAAAAGTAGCAGAATGGAACGCGCTGAGCCTCAAAAATATGAAATCGTAGTTTTGGTCTTTTTCGAGCGTTTTTCTTTGCATTTATGAACTTTTTATGGCATAATAGTGCTATAGAATTATGTTCCAAAAAATTACACTCTCTATTTTACTCTGTTTTTTCCTCGGAGGCATAGTATGGGCAGGAGAAAAAAACTGGACACAACAGAGTAGTCTCGGATCAAAAAAATGGTCCTCTATCACGATGTCGAGAGACGGATCAAAAGTCGCCCTGGCGGATCAATCACCCGGTTATATTTATACTTCCAATGATTCAGGACTTACCTGGACTGAACAAACATGATCTGGTAAGAAGAATTGGCAATCGGTTATCTCTTCTGGTGATGGAGTGAGACTCGCTGCGGCCGATCAAAACGGGTTTATCTATACTTCGACTGATTCGGGTGTCACATGGACAGAAAAAACCGGTTCTGGACAGAGAAATTGGAGAGCTATAGTTATGTCTGATGATGGCAAAAAACTCGCTGCCGCTGCTATAGATGGATATATCTACACATCCTCTGATTCAGGCGCTACGTGGGTAGAACAAAAATCATCCGGACAGAGAAATTGGCGATGAATCGCGAGCTCTGATGATGGAAACAAACTCGTCGCAGTGGTGCAAAACGGCTACATCTATACTTCAACAAATTCAGGAGGTAGCTGGACAGAACAAAAAACACCTGGTGCGAGAGGATGGTATGGTGTGGCTTCATCGGCTGATGGTACCAAACTCGCTGCCATAGAGTACGGTGGCAACATATTTGTCTCTGCGAACTCAGGAGCTGCTTGGTCTGCTAAGGCAACCAGACTCAACTGGGTTGGTATTGCTTCTTCTGCTGATGGTAGCAAACTCACAGCGATAGCCGATACAGAGCTCGTTTATGTCTCGAGCAACTCAGGAGGTAGCTGGACAGGATTGCAGCTCTCTATGGCGAGAAAATGGAAGTCTATCGTCAGCTCTGATGATGGCACCAAGTTCATCGGTACTGTCTATGATGGACCGGTCTATATACTTATGCCCCCTTTTATAACGAATATCAGTTCTGATAAACCCAACGATACCTATCGTCCGGGAGATACTATTGATATCGATGTGACATTCTCAGAACCAGTAACATCGAGCGGCAATGTCACAGTAACGCTCGAGACAGGCACTACTGATCGTACCTGTACTTTCACAGTCGTCAACGCCACGACAGGGACCTGTAACTATGCTGTCCAAATAGGTGATGTAACAACTGATCTCACGGTGTTATCTGTGTCGGGAACAATAAAAGATGTCGGAGGTTCCCCTATGACCAACTTCGTTCCTGTGAAAAATCTCGCTGAAAACAAAGCTATCAAGATAGACAATGCTCCTGCAGCCGTCGTAACTCCAGTCACTCCTCCAAAACCTACTACTCCAACCACCACTCCTCCAAAACCTACACCCGAACCAGAACCAGAAATTGATTATGATGAACCGCTCCCTTCTGCCCCAGAAGAATACAATTACGGGGAGCCATTTTATAACCCAGAAACAGGTGAGACATACTTCCCAGAAGAAGAGATAACTTCAGAAGAAATACCAGTTCTGGAGAGCGCTCCTGAGCCATTGGCGAACGTCGACATTCCTGTGTCGTACCGAGATATTGATTTCACTTCATTTCAGGGAACAGGTGAATTTTCACCACGACAAGAAGTTATCAGCATCGCTGTCCGTATCAATCGTATAAATCTCACATCCAATTATATCTGCAAAAATATCTACTCTGACACAAACGGATATGGTGTTTCACCATGGACATGTCAGTTCGCAGAACGCTCACAAGCAGCAGGACTTATCTCGGGGTCTCGATCGACATTTCGTCCACTAGATTCTGTAACTCGTGCGGAAGCGTACGCCATACTCCTCAAAAGTGCTTGTATACAGCCAAATATAACACCAGATAACTGGCAAATTGGTGTCATAGAGACAGCCATGGAGTATGGATTGACCGTTCGTGATGCCTATTCATTTGCCCCAAATCGACCAATTCAAGCATCAGAGGTGTATGCAGTGGCGAGTCGTGTCAAAGACCTCCTAGAAGCCCATCCAGAGATGTGTAATAATTAGTTGAGCGTGTAGAGTCATCCACGATTTGAGATAATACCCTCTATTTCGAGAGAAGAGAGATAGGTCATCAGTACCTGAGTATCGAGATTGAGCTTCTCGGCGAGTATGTCTATACCGAGGCTGTCGAGACAGAGTATATCATAGATCGATTCCTCTATTGGATGAGCAAAAGTCGGCCTCATAGTCGTCATCATAGACAATTGTTTGTCGACTATCTCATACTCACTCAGTATATCTTCGTGGGAGAGAATGAGTTTGCCGAGGCCATCACGGATGAGGCGGTTGCTCCCGACAGCACTCTCACGTGTAATATCAGACGGTATCACAAAAACATCCCGATTTGCCTCGAGGGCGAGTCGAGCCGTGATGAGCGTCCCAGAGTCTTCACCAGCCTCAGCTATGAGCGTCCCACGACTCATACCAGCGACTATATCATTTCTCATGGGGAAATTGTAGGGTTCTGCGAGAGTTCCAATCGGAAATTGAGAGACGAGCGCTCCACCTTGCACTACCACTTTTTCAAAAAACGAAGTACTCGAAGGAGGATAATACACATCGATACCAGATCCAAATACGACGGTTGTGTGACCTTTTTCCTTGAGAGCGGCTTCATGGGCAACCGTATCTATACCA
>CAZJBQ010000015.1:18578-18869 GCA_964544625.1 uncultured Candidatus Peribacteria bacterium
CCACCACTGACGATACCATATCCAGCACGTACAAGGCCTGGTATGATTTTTTGGACGCAAGATGCAGCATATTGAGAGTGTTTACGAGAGCCCACCACAGAAATAAGGGCATCATTTGGGTGGAGTGTGCCACGGACATAGAGAATAGTCGGTGCTCCGACCAGACTCTTCAATAAAATCGGATATTCATCATCATCTCTATGGACTACTCGGACTGACTGGAGTGCATGTTCGACACGTTCGACAAGAACCCCTGTTTTTTTGTCTACTATCTTTGCGGCAGTCTCTTGG
>CAZJBQ010000016.1:0-17652 GCA_964544625.1 uncultured Candidatus Peribacteria bacterium
AAATTTTTGGAAAAAAATCTCAAAAAAAATTTCTGAAAAATAAAAAATTATTTTCTCGGTGGCAATGGCACGAGCATACTCGTCGTACGAATATATGATTCATAGCCAACACGTTTGCGAAGAGCAGTTTCGACCATCGGTATGCCAGTGACATAGATAATCAAATAGGAGAGAAGTAACGGGCTCAGTATTCAAATCAAACTCGAAATATTCGTGATACTCATAATCCAGAGGCTCCACCACATGAGGAGTTCTCCAAAATAATTGGGATGACGAGAATATCTCCAGAGGCCTGATTGAATAATTTTTCATTTATTTCCCTCATCACGACGAAATATATTCATCTGTCTGTCAGCGATATATTCAAACAAAAATCACACTATCCAAAGAAGAGCACCAATGATGAACTGAGGTGAGAGAGAAATATGTTTGGTAAATAAAAAGAGGAGTGGAAGAGAAATAATCGCAATAAAAAATCCCTGCAAAAGAAAAATATAAAAATAGGATTTGAGATAAAAATATTTTCACCATGAAAGACGAAAAGCAGCATACCGGCTATCCTCTGTATGTCTGGTGAGTCGTACGATAATATGGGTCACGAGACGCACGGACCACACCAAAACGAAGATCAGTGGAATAACCGCGAGTGGTGCATCAGAAAAAAATATATACAACATCATCGCTATCACTCCATACGAGAGTCACCAGACCATATCGACGATATCGGTACGGCGGAAATATCGTGCGACGAAATACCATCCCGTCATCCAGAAAAAAAGTATGGCACAGAGTGCGAGAAAAAGTGGAAGCATATGTATGATAATTAAAAGAAGTAACGAAATCTTCCAATTATTTCTATCTGAAAAACTTCACTATCAATGTCGCCACCGTGCCCGTCACAAATGCTCCCCAGAGAATATCGGTAATCGTGATAAACCATGGCCAGTGTTTCATAAAAACATGATTGGTGAGATCATACGTGCTATAGGCAAAGAATCACAGTATCGCGCCACGGAGAGCTACTTCGGTGAGTGGAGTCTGTCATCCGAGAGCTGGCATGATGACGAAATACAGCATACCAAAAATATAGATAGCATAGAAGAGAAGGGCTGGCGTAATCGCAACTTTTCCAGAGGTCAAATGTGAGAGATATTGTGTGTACCATTTGGAACCAAAGAGCGTAATCCAGACAGCATCTATCGCGAGAAACAAGACAAGGGTTGAGATAAAAATGAAAGCTAATTTCATCATAAGAGAGGATTAAAAAAACAGCTACACTAGTATAGCTGTAATGATGCATTTGTATAACAAAGAAATTTAGACTTTGAGCATCTGATAAAAATCATTCTTTTTTCGGACATAGAGATCTTCTTGGCGAACGAGTTTGAGGTATTCTTCTGGAAAGATGAAATACTTGAGAGCTTCTTCGAGATAGATAGTGTTCTGACTTCCCTTCGCGAAGAGGAGGTATTTGTTTGGGTCTGCTGCTATGAGAGAACGGATATATTCTCCTGCGACTCGTGAATCGAGTGTGAAGAGAGTTTTGTCTTGCCACTCTTTACCAACACGAGGTTGGATAACTTCCATACAGACAGCACCAACAAAAATATAGTAATCAATTGGTTGAGTCTTGAGTTTGTCCCAGAGCTCTTCGTGACGAATTCGCTCCATTGCACCGAGCTCACGCATATCACCGAGGAGAGCAATAGTCTTGCGTCATTCAGTTTGTGCGAGACGTACGAGCATCTCTACACCAGCGACAATAGGATCAAATCCTCCATTGTAGGTTCCATCGATGACGAGTGAATCGTGGAGTCACTTGAGTGTATTGCCACGTGCATGAGGCAAGTGTATGTGACGAAGAAATGAGACGATATCCAGAGCAGGGATATCCATCTGAAGTGCCACCATAAATGCACCTGTCACGAGACCAGCATGATGTTTGCCGAGAATAGGTGTGACGAGAGAATACTGCTCATTGCCATGGCTGAGAGCAAACTCTGTTCTATCAGGGAACTCACGTATATCCGTCATGGTGTAATCACTTTTTTTAGCATCAGTACCATACCAAGACTGACAAATAAAATCAGTCTGATGTCGATCATCAGCATTGCCAATAGCGTATGTTTGTTTTGTTTTTCGGCGAAGAATTTTTTCTTTTTCTGCGAAATACTTCTCAGCTGTTCCAAATCCCTCTATATGACTCGGTGAGAGTTTCGTAAAGAGCACAATATCTGGCTCGACGATATCTATCTGTATATCCATCTCTCCGGTGTGATCGACACCATATTCGAGGATGAGTGTGTGAGGGTATCGTGGGTTTATGATGGTCCACACTGCTCCAAAGAGTGATCGAATCCAAGCCGTTGCACTATGTCAGCCACTACGGACCTGGAGGATGCCAAGGGCGAAACCCCATTCACCATTATAGTTCCCTTCTGGCGTCCAGACATCTCGACCAGCACGACGAAGTATCTCAGTGATAATATGTCGGACGGTAGTTTTACCAAAACTCCCTGTGACACCGATGATAAGAGGCTTGTGTCGTACTATGCACAGACGTGCGAGGAAACAAAAGAAACGACGGAGGAGAGATTTCATCATATACAAACAGTATCAAATATTTAGGATATTTTTCAATATCAAAACTTATACATCATTGCCACAGAGTGGCCAATAATTGTTATTGTTTTTAGAAACATCAGTGCGACACTCACATGATTTTTCGTACGTATCTGGATCAGAGAGATGTTTGATTTTACAATTGAGAAACTCGAGCATATTACCACTAATCACGGATGAAGTCGCACCAGGTTCATCGAGAGCTTTTTGAGCAATATAGGTAAAGAAATGAGGGATACCCATGTTGTAAGCGATGAATTTCTGTGTCGAGACATACCAATCAGAGACGATCATACCTGGACCATCTTTACCATCGATACGAGTCTTGGCTTCAGTACGGAGGAGATCGAGTTGTGATGGGAGGTAGTATTCGTGATTTTTGAAAAACGTTTCCTGAGCTTTGGCTGTATTGAGAAATTGCATGAACTTGATAGCAGGATCATTGCTGGGTTTTTCGAAGTTACGATTCATACCTGTCTTCGAAAGTGCGAAATACATGTATCGTGCGAGATTAATCTGTTTCTTTGGATCTTCTTCGACCTGAGGGATAGTCGTCCATCGGACATCTTCATCAAATGCTTCTGCGAGAGCCTTATCTTTTTTGGCACGCTTTTTCGCGAGCTCTATATCATTAAATGTCGATGGATAACCGACAAGGGTTCCTACTTTACCACGAACAAAAAGATCGGTATTAGTCAGTGTGTTATCGTAGGCGTCCTTGAATTGATTGAGATTATTTGGTTCACGGCGGTAGTCGAGGTACTGCTCAATCGTCGCACGTGACTCGACAGAATCGAGCGTACTATACGAGTTGAGTTGCACCCCTCTCTCCTGCATCGTAAGGAGCGGGATAATGTCAGAACTCACCGGTGTCGCACGACCATAACCGAGAGAGAGTGTCGGAATTGAGTTCGTCTTTGCATCTTCTGTGATGAGTTCTGGGATTTTGTTCCAAAAGAGTGGTACACTCGAGATAATCTTACGATTGTAGTAGATACCCATAGGCTCAAATCCAACAGGGATACCACGGATACCACGAACGAGCTGATTCGAACCATTTACTTTTTGCTTTTCTTCGAAGATGAGCTCATCGACAAACAATGGATGATAACGAGTTTCGAAGTCTTTGAAATCGATATAGTCTTCTCCGAGATAGACGATATAGGGATCCCAGAGGAGATGGCCACCATGATTCGGAACAACAAAGACATCTGGTGAGGCCTTGGCATGGATAGCACGAGGGAGGATATCGAGATAATCATCGTACGATCAGAAATTACGCACCACGAGCTTCATATCATTACGTCCGACGTAATCGTTGAATCCTTTTGTAAGCGTCTCAAAAATAGTCGGGGGCATATTCACTGTCCAGATCACGACTTCTTTTTTCTCTGGTTTGAACCCCTTCCCGGCTGCAGGTTTCCCCACATCAGAGAGAGAAAGCACGAGAACAAGAATAGCCAAAAGCATTGCCGCAACAACAGCGACGAAGATGAGTTTGCGCTTATTCGGAGATGGGAGTGGAAGAGTATCAGCCATAGTTAAGAAAATTCTACCCTATAACACCCTGAAAATCAAATCTAAATCACCTTTTTCCCAAGAAATGGTACAAGTACGTCTGGAACTCGAACAGATCCATCTTCATTTTGATAATTTTCGAGGATAGCAATCAGGGCTCGTCCGCATGCAAATGCGGTTGCATCGTTGGTATGGATGAGCTCAAGCTCGCCATTTTCACGACGCACACGAGTCTGGAGACGACGTGCCTGATAATCAGTCATATAGTCTGCTGTGTGTGTTTCACGGTATTTCCCTTGCCCTGGGAGCCATGCCTCTATATCAGAACCCTTCGCATTTGGTTTTCCGATATCAAACGTACATTTTTGGAGTTTTCGATATGGGATTTGGAGCTGTTGCATGAGATATTCTTGGATACCAGAGAAAAGGAGATGTTCTTCGTGCGAAGTTTCAGCAGTTGAGAAGCTCTCCATCTCGAGTTTATCGAATTGGTGCATACGGATAATGCCCTCCATATCCTTGCCATACGTCCCCGCTTCACCACGAAATGACGTCGCATACCCGATATAACGAACTGGCATGTCTTTTTCAGCGAAAATTTCATTTGCATGCATAGAACCAAGCACGTGCTCAGCACTTCCCTGGAGCCAAAGATCCTGCCCCTCGATTTTGTATCGATCCTCACGAGGTTCGAGACGATCCATCGCATCATACGGTTCTGTGCGGATCATGTAGGGAGGCAGAATTGGAGTAAATGGTTTTGAAGAAACCTTGAGACCAAGATCGGCAATAATTTTTTTGAGCGTTGCTTCACTCGTCAACGTATTCATCACAAATTGTATGAGCGCAAACTGGAGCATCACGAGGTCGCCCATGAGATAGGCAAAACGAGAACCTGCGACATTGGCAGCACGCTCTTTGTCTATCCAGCCATGTATTGCTGCGATCTCCGCATGATCACGAGGTTTGAAAGAAAATTCTGGGATTTTTCACCATTCTCGCACAACGACATTTTCTTCTTCTGTATGACCAATTGGTGTATCATCCGTTGGAATATTTGGGATTTTCTTGAGGAGCGCTAGATGCTCAGATTCGAGTCCTTCATAGTTTTTTTCGAGGTTTTGCAGGTCTTCCTTGAGTTTTTTCGCTTGTTCGAGAATAGCAGGATCAGGCTTTCCTTTAACCATACTCGCTGAGAGTTCATTGCGCTTGGCACGAAGTGTTTCGACTTCTTGCTGCATGGTTTTTTTCTTCTCGTCGAGAGCGAGAAAAGCATCAAAATCTATTTTTGTAGATTTATTGATAATCGCAGCACGAACAATATCAGGGTTTTCACGGATAAACTGGAGAGAGAGCATAAAAATATACTAGGAGTTTGCTCCTAGTATATAAAATGATATGTTTGATACAAGAATTTTTACTAAGTCACTTTCCCCAGCTCATGAAATTGACGATAATCTGCAATCCATTCTAGCCTCTTCCCATTTTTCATAAAATTCGCTGGATCAAATTGCATCAGTGTTTGCATATATGCCATCAGGGCATCATCCTCAGTATGGCCACAGCCATCTATTGGGAAACCACCTTCATACAATGCCAGTCCATTGCATCGATAAAAATTTTCTCCTGGATAGTCCGTATCTTTTTGAATGGTGACAAGATTTCCAATAGCTTTTTTAACAGCATCAACATCAAGTGTCGTACTCGACCAACCTGGTACAGGAGGAAGCGAGGTGATAGATGGGAAATTGAGTGGTTCAAGCGCTGATAGAGCTCGCTCGTGCGAATGGTGAATAGTAGATCTGGCATTCCTTGGTGTTGATTGAGGGGCCTCACCAGGAAGGTCTGACATGTGTAGAACAGCAGTGGACATAGCAGTAAAAATAAAGAGTATACGCATATATAATACACGATAAATTTAAAAATTGCAAAACATTAATTTGACATCTCAAATATATCAATATAAAACTAGGAAAAATATTTGTGTAAACAGACGAAGTATGGAACAAAATCTATGAGCACCAGAAGAACCGCCAGGTAACATCGGAGAAACTCTCTCAATCGAGCACATATTCGAAAAGATACTCACTGAAATGGCAGCTATCATGCCAAAAATGGCAACGCACGAAGAAGAGCGGCAACTCTTCGAGCTCCTCCGTGATGTCAGTGCGCAACCTGGATCAGGATTGAAACCACGTGATGAAGCATATATCAGGAAAAGGAGAGAAAATTTTATCATCATATTCGATGAGGAAACTCTCGTCGCCTGTGGAGAGCTCATCGACCTCGATTATCAAACTATCGAACTCGGTGCCGTCGCAACAAGAGTCGACTATCAGTGACAAGGAATGAGCGAAAAAATCCTCGAATTCGCCGAAAAACGCATCAGCCAACAATGAAAAAATATCATCATCGTCACTGATAATCCGACACTCATCCGCCGTCTCGAAAAAAGAAAATACAGCGAAGTCACTGTGCTCTATCCAAAAAGAAGTAAACAATCACCAGGGAAAAAGATATATACTCTATTTCTATAAAATCAGAGTCTGCGGAGAAGTATCAAATATTCCATGAACAGGCTCATGGTCTGATGAAGTAACCGCAGACATAACATGTGATTTTTTGAGAACTATATCATCTGTATAAATAAGAGTATCGAGTTCTATTTTTGTTTTTCTGATATGTCCGAGAAATCGTAAAAAGTGTCGTAGTAGACTGTTTCATTCGAGTCGAGAAAGTACATACGTTCATGCAGGGTGTGACGAAGTAGAAAATCAATACTGACGAAGCAACTCGACAAAGCCAGGACGCTCAAAAGGAAATATCATATTGGTATCAAGTGCCAAAACAGCCGTATCCATATGACTCAAAGCAAGCAATGATTCGAGTATTTTTTTACGGCGTAAGAAACTCATACCGTGTGGTAATTTCCCAGTAATAACATGAGTTGATTCTTCGGCATTTTCGACATCAATACGCAAAAATCATGACTCTCAAAAATAAAATTCTCCATGAGAACGAAGAGTATATCGCGGAGGAGCTATAACCATATTCTGATCTCCGCACACTGATCGTGGAAATCGTCATCGAAGAACAGCAGACATATGAGGAGTAACCTCTTGGAGACACAGGACAGATTCACTTTTTTGCTGAACAATATCGATAATAGATTGGATGACTCTTCAGGAAAAATTTCTCTGAGCATTGAATGTAATCAACTCTAATTGAGACATAATTAGTGCAAGACAATACTGACAGGACAATGATCAGATCAGATAATATCAGGGTGTATCGTCGCATCTACAATGCGAGGAGTTATCTCGCGAGAAGTGAGGAAATAATCTATCCTCCAACCAGAATTGTTGGCACGAGCATTATTGAAATTGGACCACCATGTATACGCTCATTCCAATCATGGATTTTTCTGGCGAAAAACATCCACGAGTCACATCTCGAGAAATTTCTCAAAGCCATGTCGCTCTTCGAGTGTAAATCCGTGGACACCTTCATTTTGTTTTGGATTTTTGAGGTCAATCGGTTGATGAGCGACATTGAGATCGCCACAAAATATGACTGGTTTGTGTTTCTGAAGTTCGGCCAGAAAATGATGCATAGCACGATCCCACTCTTGGCGGTATGGGAGACGTGAGAGGTCGTCTTTGGAATTCGGTATATACGAATTCACGAAATAAAAATCAGAAAACTCGCACGCAATCGTACGCCCTTCATTATCAGCTTCAGTCCCAATACGATTCATAACTGCAGTTGGAGCAATCTTGGTAAACACAGCGGTTCCAGAATATCCTGGACGCTCCGCAGAATTAAAGATACATTCATATCCGAGCGACTGAATAATATCAGTTTCAGCAATGATTTGTTCGGGCTTTGCTTTGATTTCTTGGAGCCCAATAATATCAGGATTAAGTTTTTGCAGAATTTCGGGAAATCATTTTTTCATCACGGCACGGATTCAGTTCACGTTCCAGGAGATGAGTTTAAGCATAAAAGTAAGTTATTTGTTGAGTACGTTAAATCACGTTAATTTCGTTAGATTTCGTTGCTTGTGTTAGAAAAATCATTGCGTTTATACATGTGTAGATGGCGTAAAAATCCTCTTAAAAGCTGTAAGGTGCTGAGATTGTGAGCTGAAATTTCTATAAATTTCTCTGGGGGAATATATTTCCTATCTCTCGCAAGATACAACATGGAACGTACTTCATTGAGCGAACCAACAGCTATATTCATAAAATGAATTCTGTCACGAACAGTAAATCTGCCAAATCACTCAGCAATATTGTTCATAACTGAAACAGTAGCTCGTTGTAACTGATCACGAAAACCATAATCACGACATGACTCCATAATATCATAAATCATATTTGCCTCTTCGAGAGACTTTTGCCAACATTCCAGATCTTCGAATGATTGAATTTGAACCATACTACAAGATTAACAGGATTTAACGGTATTAACGTATAAATATATCTTTCCAAGTGACGAGAATACTCGCAAAAATGAGAATAATAAAACCTATCGAGTGAATCATTTGTTCAATGCGAGGTGATATCTTGAATTTCGGATTGATGACGTGAATCATCTGATTGACAACGACTAAGAGACATCGTCCGCCATCGAGCGCTGGAAAAGGCAAGAGATTAAACACTCAGAGACTCAGAGATATCATTGCCATAAGGGTGATAATACCTCGGAGCTGAACTCCATGATCTGCAAATCCAACAAAGACTCGACCAATAGCCACTGGTCACCCGATACCTTCAGTCGCTTCTTTTTTTTCTTCTTTGGTTGCTGTTTGAGAAAAGCTCGTGGTCAGTATCGCACCAAAAGTACGGAGAGAAAATCCTATCTGTTGGTATACTTCTGTCATACCATACGCCATAGAAGTCCAAAAAGGATATTGATAATAGATGGGTGTGATATTGGGCAAGACATAGGCTCCCATTTTACCATTTTGCGGACGCAATATGATATGGAGGATTTCTTCTCCTCTCTGTATACGAAAGGTGTGGCCAGGAAGCTCGGAAGATTTGAGAAATGCTGAAACATCTCCTGGCCTCTTCATGGGAGTACCATCAATAGCGATGATAATATCGCCTTTCTTGAGTCATGATTTCTCGGCGACACTACCAGGGAGCGGATCGACGAGGACGCCAGGAAATCTCGTCACAATACCTGATCTCTCCGCATCGAGGAGTGTATTATTGATAGATATCAGTTTCGTCCCAGTACCGACTCGTGACAACAGTGAATGCGGTGTGAGTTCACGAATATGGATGGTGAGAGGTTCTGTACCACGATAAAATAAGAATCAAAAGAGACATCCTGCGAGGAGGAAATTCATCGTAACTCCAGCGAGGAGAATCAACACTTGTTTCCACCAAGGCGCTCGTGCGAGTGAGTCTTTTGAATGACTCTCTGGTGATATGAGGTCTTCTCACTTGAGTCGGACAAAACCTCCAATTGGGAGCCAGTTGAGTGTCCATTCAGTACCATGTTTATCGGTGAATAAGCGTCGGAGTCGTGGAGGTATACCTATACCAAATTCGTGAACTTTGACACCACTCCAACGAGCGACGAGAAAATGCCCCATTTCGTGGAGAAATACAACAATGAAGAAGACAAAAAGAGCTAGAATGATACCTATAAAAAGAGACATAAGCAGTATTAATGAAATTGAGTGACATCAATAACTCGAGTATTGGGAGTTGAGAGAAGTTTCTGATCGTGTGTTGCAAAGATTATAGTCGTTCCTTGTTTGTGAATAGTCGAGAGGAGATCCATGATAATGGTCACATTTTTATGATCGAGACTCCCAGTCGGTTCATCAGCGAGTATCATCGCCGGTTCGTGTATGAGGGCACGAGCAATGGCGACACGCTGCGACTCACCTCCTGAGAGTTTAGGAGGAAAAGCGTTTTTTTTATGAACCATACCGACGAGATCGAGGAGTTCGTTCGTTCGGGGCTCAATAGTCTCATGAGCATAACCACAAATCTCCATCGCATAGGCGATATTTTCTGCAACAGTTTTATAGGAAATGAGTTTGTAGTCTTGAAATATCATACCGCCAGTGCGTTGGTAGGCACGGAGTTCAGAAGGTGAAAATTGATAGATGTCTCGTCATTGATCGTTGATAAAAGATCATTTTGATGGCGCGAGATTGCCAAATATAGACTGGAGAATAGTCGTCTTACCGCTCCCAGAAGGACCAACGAGAAATACCCACTCACCTTTTTTAATCTCCAAATTGACATGATGGAGGAGGGTGTGACGATTGTGGCTCAGTATGGCTTCGAAGAAACGCATGAGGATTATTTACAAGTAAAGCTCGCCAGTATCGGACGGTATCTATCGTAGGTATCAGCCGGTGTATCATTTTCGAGTCAGAGCGTGATGAGATAGACCGTTTTGCCACAGATACGTGCTGTCTGCATAAAGAGATGTTCTTCAGTAATCTCGTTGTATTTTGCATGGAAAATAACCAGAGCACTCGTCGTACCATCAGCAAATGTGATAGATTCTTCATTTTCTATAGTCGTCGAGAGATACTCGCGTGATGCCCAGAGCATGGTCTGACGCATGTATTCGCTCGATGTCGCTGTCTCACTCTGGATCGTATCAGAGAGGACGGTGAGATTATTCATAAATCCACGATTACTCACGAGAGAACGCATAGCGAGCTCGACTGTGCCACGAACTGGTGTCGACATCTGCGTTTTTTCGACTTGCTCCCACGAAGCAGGGACACGCATTTCGTAGGCATTTCATCGGTATAATGTGAGGCCATTATCATCGACTGTTGTTTCTCCACAAGCTGTGAGGAGTAAGAGAGAGGCGATAATGAGAATACTATTTTTGAAATATTTCATAACTACAAAATGGGAAAATAAAGAGCGCTCAGTACTCCGACAAAAAACACAAGGGCAAAAAGACGAAGAATCATCACAAACAAAATATTGTGAAACCAAACAGGGCTACCATACCAAAGTGTCGCAGAAAATAATCCAGCCATGAGTCCAAAAAGTCCATCTCGAATACGCGCTAACCAGACAAACTCTGAAAAACCAAACATAATAACACGATTATTCACAATCCAGGCAAAAACGAGAAATATGCCGAACATCAAGAGTGCATACCGCACAGCAAGAGATAATCTCAATCTCTGTGCATCGACGGTACGAAGCATCTGTTGATAAATGGCGTCGTCTTTAATGAAGCTCTCCAAACGTGCATCGGTGTTTTTGACAGGGGCATCTTTTTTGTCGACAACCGGTGAAACATCCGGTGGATTCACCGTATCTATAGGAGCATGTGACGGAACTGAAGGAGTGTTCACAGGAGTCTCTGTTGGAGTCAGTTGAGTACTCTCTCAAGAGAGAGATGGTTCTAGCGAAACACTCGTCGACACAGGCGGAGCCACGGTCTCAGCAGGAGTGAGTACTTCTGCATCAGAAATGATATGAAGGAGAGCTTCAGGAACTGGAACAACAGGAGGAGTAGGTGTGACAGTATCAGCTTCTGTATTTGTTGTAAAAAATTGTGTAGGAGATGTTTCGGTGGTTGTCTCTGGAGCAATTTCTGGAGCCGGTTGAGGCGTAGTTGGGCTTGGCTCAGATACTGTTGAAGCTCAGAAATTGAGGAGAGAAGAAGCATCAGAAGATGCTGGAGAAACAGGGGTTTCTTCAGGAGGTTTGGGTGGTGGTGTTGGTGATGTAGGTGTAAACCCTGCGAATAACTCATCAGCCATAGCTTGCTTTGCGGTGAAAAATATATACGATACAATCAAAGTAAATCGCCCTTAGTATATCGCTCTATGATACCAACGCAAGACCAAGTACGACATGTCGCTAAACTCGCACGTCTCCACCTCACCGATGGAGAAGTCACCATGTATCAGTGACAACTCGCTGGTATTTTCGGCTACATAGAAAAACTCCAAGAAGTAGACATCTCAAGTGTCAAAGAAGCAAAACATGCTTCTCGGGACCAGATGATTATGCGAAAAGATGAAGTCAGTATGCCCGACGATGCGGAGAAACTCCTCGCTGTGACCAAGCAAGAAATCATCGGTGGACACATCGCCATCCCTGCTATTATGAAAAAGAAATAATATGAAAAAAACTATCATAGTAGTTTTCTCAATCGCTGCTATTTTACTAGCAATAGGAACCTATATAAAACAATCATCAGGAGTATCTATAAATAATATATGAGATACCCCTACTCTCACAAGCGGAGAAATATGACTCATGTCATCACCACCAACCGTTATCCGTGATAGCGACTGGTCATGAGACGAGGGAATACAGAAAATGATCGATAAATTCCCAAAACCGCTCAGCATCTCACTTTTGCCCGCAAATGGACCAGACCAAGTGCCTGTATCAAATAATACATCCAATATTTATTTCAATTCAAGTGCCAACGGTTCAATACAAATTTCTAATAAATCCAAATTTACTCTTTCTGGGAAAGTTGGCCCCACAATACAAAGCATCGAAATAATTAATAGCCGTGATAATATATCCAGATTAGTAGAAGATTTTCGTGAAACAGATTTTTCCATCAATCTAACTGATATGAAAATATGAAGAAATACTTATCTCTTAAGAGCGTATTCTAAAAATAATACAATATATGAACGTTTTTTTATACTGTATTACTATCCTCTAAAAACTGAACCAGAAGAATTCCAAGCAGTAAAAGATTTAACCAATAAAAATTTCCTACAATATGAGCAGTGTGGTCCATTTTACGAGAAAATAACCTCAAAAGAAAAAGGTACCTACTGGATGCTGATGCCAAATCAATATGGCAAAAATACACAAAAGCTCAAACTCGATGATGGAGTAAACTTACTCTATAAACAACAAACCGAATTGCCTTCAGAAAATGGTGAATTTGTCTGATTAGAGGGCACTATTGAATTCGAAGATGAACAATCAAATCAAGTGTATGGACCTCTGAATGTATCATTGTGGTGTGGAGAGTTTGCTGGGCATAGTGTTAGAAAAATCAGTGATGATGAATATCTATTTAGCACGAGCTGATGACACGAAGGAGAACCGTCAGAATACTATTTCAATAGAAAGAAAAAAATCTTTGTTAGTATCAATAGTCTGATAAGAAAAATAGACTGAGATAAAACATACGGAATATTTAGTGTTGAAGTTGATAAAAATACTATAATTCTCACAGAAAGCAGATACTGTTGTGATGACGTATTTTCATTGTATGGATTTGAAAAGATATATTTTTCCAAAGACGGAGAATTTATAAAGAGAGAAACGATAGCCCGCTCTCCGATTTTCAAAACATCAATAAAAACTGCTCAGAGCGATAGTATTTCTTCAAAAGACCACGGGTATAATCTCAACGTATTCAATGAAAATGAGACGACAGAACATCCCGTGACAAATCCAAAACTTATTAGTGATTTTTTCATAAAACACTCTGAATGCTTTGAAAAAGAAAATGGTTTTATCTGTGGAGGAAAGATAAAATATGATTTTGAAATAGATCAAAACTGAAATGCCCGAGTAAAAAATATAGTAAAAAGTAATTAATTTTTTTATGAAAACTCTAGAAACTCTCAAGCCCGAAATCCACGCTGGTATAGCAGCTCTCGCGAGTCTCAAAGACCTCGTCGAATATCGTAATAGTCTCGTGGGAAAAAAATGAATCCTCACTGAAATGCTCAAAAATGTCGCGAGCCTCTCGCCAGAAGAGAAAAAAACATTTGGTAAATCTCTCAACGAACTCCGAGCTGATGTCGAACTCGAAATGGCAGCCAAAGAAAAAGAAATACGTGAGACAGAGCTCCAACATGCTGAAAATCGATTTATCGACATGACGATACCAGCAAAATCTCAGGGCCGAGTGCAACACCCTATCAAAATTGTTCAATCACAACTCATCGATGTCGTAGCTCGAATGGGTTTCGATGTTCATAGAACACCCAATATCGCTACTGAATATGAGAATTTCGATGCATTAAATATTCCAAGTTGGCATCCAGCACGCGATATGCAAGATACTTTTTGGCTCAAGGATGGACGAGTCATGGCGACACATACCTCATGTCTCCAAAATGAACTCCTCAAAACCAAAACTCCTCCATTCCGGGCTGTCTATTTTGGGCCATGTTTCAGAAATGAAAAAATCGATGCAACACACGATATCCTCTTTGAGCAAATGGAATTCATGGTCGTCGGTGATAATATCAATATCGGTCATCTGAAGCACACTATTCTGACGATGCTCAAAGAACTCTTCGGATACGAACCAAAAATCCGTATGCGTCCGGGATATTTCCCATTCGTAGAACCTGGCATTGAAGTGGATCTCTGGTGGGAAAAAGACGGTAAAGGTCGTTGGCTTGAATTCATGGGCTGTGGACTCATACACCCAAATGTTCTCCGAGAAGGCGGTCTCAATCCAGAGAAATACTCAGGATTTGCAGGTGGTTTTGGACTCACACGTCTCGCGATGATTCGCTATGGAATCAACGATATACGCCTCTTCCACGAAAATAAAATCGAATTCCTCGAGCAGTTTACTGTGGGGTAACAACTACAGGAGAGTTATGAGGAGTCCCGCAGGATTTTTGGGGTCGACACTGAGAGTAAATCGCGAAGTATCACTCTGTGAGATAAACACTATCATATCAACAGGTTGCATTGGAACATATTGTTCTGAAATATGTCCAATATGCACACTTCAACCCGCCTCATTAATACGTCTAAATCATACCTCCATAATTTCCGCAAGTGGAAATGGGTAAGATTTTGGAATACCTCCCTGTATACCAGATTTCATACCGGAAACAAGTCATACAAGATTACGAACTATTTCGTCTGCTGGTTGTGTATCATGACTTAAAAGCAATTTAGCCGCCTTACCCTGAATTCATTTTCTCTGAGAGAGTTCTCCTAGCAATTCTGCCGAAGTGTTTGTTGATGTCCTTGGAGTCATAGTATTTTTTAAAAGCAGTATATTGTATATAATATACAAAATAATTAATTGTCAAACATATACGAGCCTATATATATATCTTTGTCATCTTCGAAAGACGCTTCAATACTTGAGAAACGCGACAAAAATGACTAGACTAAAACAATATGACAAAGAAACACTCGTGTCCATACTGTGGCAACAATCCGGTCCCACACTATCTCAATTGGTATTTCGATACCATCAATATACTCTTCGAGCGATTACAAGTATGATTTCTCTGCAATCCTATTGCGAAATTTCTGAATCGATGGGAAGATACTATCACTCTCTGGATTATCGGACTCGGTCGACTCATGTTCATGATCAAACTGGCAAAAAAACCAGGGAAAAATACACTCGATAGAGCGAGAGTTCTCTGGGAAGAAGCTGAGAAACGTGGTCTCGAAATGCGTGAAGTACGAATCCTCGATCGCTGAGTCGATCTCTACATCGTCCGCAAAGCTGTCCCTGGAAAATGGAGAAAAAAAATCATCACCTTCTCAGGTATACCACGTCCGTATATGGCAGATCAATCAAATCTCCTCACACTCGATGATAAATGAATATTCAAAAAGACATGTGAAAAAAATAATCTGCCTGTCGCACGTGGTGGACATGCATTTTCATTTCAAGAAGCAAAAGACATATTTGATCGCATCGACCATCCTATCATCGTGAAGCCACGTCTCGGAAGCCGAGGACGACACGTCGTGACTTATGTCCGTGACCGCGATGACCTCTATCACGCTTATAAAATCGCACGACAACTCTGTCTCTGGGTCATAGTAGAAGAACAACTCTTCTGACCTGTCTATCGAGCAACCGTCATAGACTACAAACTCGCAGGAGTTCTCTCTGGGACACAGCCTCAGGTTCTCTGAGATGGCAAGAGCACACTCATGAAACTCATAGAAGAAAAAAATAAAACACGTGACAAAGAAATCGCTGAAGTAAAACCAACACAAAGTATGGCATGGTTTCTCAAGAGACAACTCTCTTGTGACGGACGTATCAAAATCGATACAGATGAACTCTTGAAACCGTGGAAACTCGTCTCTCATGACGCGTGGGATAAGAGCATCTTTGACTATATACCTCAAAAAGGTGAGGTCGTCTATCTCTCAGAAAAAATCGGCCTCAGTTATGGTGGTGGCGCATCGGAAGAATATGACCTATGTCACCCCGACAATCGAGAACTCTTCGAGCGTGCAGCCCGTGTCTTTGGTGATCCTATTGTCGGTTTTGATTTTATGATTGCTGATATCACGAAATCATGGAAAACACAGCGTTGTGGCTTTCTCGAAGCTAATAGTGTGCCTTTTATCAATCTCCATCACCACCCTCATCAGGGGAAGCCTCGTAATATCGCAGCAAGAGTGTGGGATTTGATGGGTTTATAAGAGTGAGAAAGGATTTGACTCTGTGGGTATTTTTTCTATACTCGGTTTGTCTTTTTGTATTATACCACTTTTATGACCAACTTTCTCAAAGAATCTGTCGCAGAACTCGAACACGTCGTCTGGCCTACGCATCTTGAAACAAAGAAATTTTTCCAAGTCGTTGTCTCTGTTATCGCTGGTATGACACTCTTTACGTATCTCCTGACACTCTTGTTCAGTAATGGTATGTTTGAAATACGAAACATGATCCATGCTCCAGCAAAAGCAGACCTCTCAGGATCACCTGCGGTGACCACTGCTCCACTCGAGATAACTACCGAGGACGGAAGCAAGGTCACAGCCACTCCAGTCCCTGTAGAAGCACAAAAATAATCTCTATTTCCTAGCGACTCTCCATGTCAAAACTCTTTGCACCAAAACCAGAATGGTACGTCATCAGAGTCATCTCTGGAACAGAAGAAAACGTCCGCACATCCCTCATGCAACGTCGAGAGATGTTTAACCTCGAGAAATTTATCCTCGATTGTTTCGTCCCTCTCCACGATGTTATCACACTCAAAAAAGGTGGAGGCTCAGTCAAAAACAAAAGAAACGTCTTTCCAGGCTATATCCTCGTAAAAATGGTTGTCACCAACGAGTCATGGTACGTCGTCCGCAATACTCCAAATGTCACAGGATTTCTCGGTGCTGGTACAGTTCCTGTTCCTGTCTCAGATGCAGAACTCGCTCGCATACAGGGTATGGTCGAAGAAAAGAATGCGGAATACAAGACTCCAGTCAAAATCGGTGACTATGCGACTATCCTCGCTGGATCATTTGCTGGAAGTGAAGGAAAAATCGTCGAAGTAAACGAGAAAAAAGGCACACTCAAACTGAATATCAACCTCCTCGGTCGTGATACTCCTGTGGAACTCGAATTCGGACAGATCAAAATCAAGCACTAAGAATAGTCTCGTGTGAGTAGCTGTTAGTTGTCGGTTATTGGTATTTTTATAAAATACTATTTACTAATTACTAATTACCATATACTCTCTTCCGTTCGCCGCGGTAGCTCAGTGGTAGAGCATAGGCCTGAAAAGCCTTGTGTCGGTAGTTCAAT
>CAZJBQ010000016.1:17662-18068 GCA_964544625.1 uncultured Candidatus Peribacteria bacterium
TTTCATTATTATAATATATTAAATAAAATTACAAATAATTCTTTTCGGGAAAATTAATTAATTTGTGAAGATTTGGTGAAATCGCAATCTTTGCTGTATTTGCAATTTTGCAAGTATCAATACAGTAGTGACCAGTTGCCGGGGTAGCTCAGTGGTAGAGCAGAGGCCTGAAAAGCCTTGTGTCGGTAGTTCAATTCTACTCCTCGGCACCATACAATATCAAACCTTACATAACCTGTGAGGTTTTTTGTATCAATGGCTAATTAGCACACAACTTTCCCCTGCTGAGTTTCCTCAATAGACAGGGGCTAATCCACACAACGCCTCTCTGCACAAATAGTGGCAATATTTCCAGCACTTGCACCACATGTTGAATCTGGTCAAACCCGAACTGCTTCCGCCAGCG
>CAZJBQ010000017.1:0-17839 GCA_964544625.1 uncultured Candidatus Peribacteria bacterium
AATCGGGTTTGAACCGATGACCGGAGAAATGAGTGAATCTCATTTCGAGTGGGAGTGGTCATCAGTGCCTATTTGTTCTCTATTTAAATGGAGCCACCAATCGGGTTTGAACCGATGACCTACGGTTTACAAGACCGTCGCTCTACCAGCTGAGCTATGGTGGCACGTGAGGGATTGTATCGAAACTCGCTAAATTGCAAATTCTATTTTTTCTTTTTTATCAGAGAAATAGCATCGAGAATCATCGCTCTTGCTGTTGCACGTGGACCAGCTCCAGGTCCTGTGATGCTATACGTATCTTCTCATTCGACTATGGTGAGGATATTAGTCACTCATTCTGTGAGAGAAAAATGCGCATTTTTGATGAGAAATAATCCTGCATAGATCCACCAATTTCTTACTTGCATTTTCATCCCACCGATGAATCCACTATATTCATGATTGGCGATGATGATGAAAAATCGATATTCTTGTGGATTTTGGAGCGCTTTCTCAATCAAAAAAGTATCGAGTGTGCAGAGATTTTTTGACCAACAGAGAGGTCCTTCACTGATACCCATAGAATTCGCTAAGATGATAGCTTTTCGAGAGATGTCTCCGAGTTCGCCTATGATTATATCCAAGAGGGTTGTAGCACCAGGTTCTGCGTATTTTTTTTCCAGTACAGCATCGAGGACTTCTTGTTGTGTTTTACCTGCCAAAAGTTCTGTAAAAATATAATTGAGGGTTCCATTGATGATACCACAGACTTCTGAAATATGTTCTTTGCTTCGTAGATTCAAAAAAGGGATCATACGAGTTCCTCCGCCAACGGTTGCACTGTACCCTATGAGAGGAAGTTTTGGCAGGAGCTTCTCATAATATTCTGAGAGTGCTCATTTCTCACACGTAACAACGGGGATTTTTTTGGTGGCATAAAAGAGTATATATTTTTCTGCAATATCTCAGAGACCAGAAGGTATAGCTAAAAAGACAACATCTACATCGTGATATTTTTTCCATGCAGAGGCTGTATCGATGATATTTCCACCACTATCGGTAATATCCTGTGAATTGATAACATAACTCACAGACCATTGTTTTTCTAGGAGTTGTTGTTTGAGTTCTTTCCCAATAGATCCGAATCCGATAATAGCACATCGAGACATAGTTATGTTGGTTATATTGGAATTATATATAAAAATAAAAAAACACTCTCTCGAGTGTCTTTTTAATATCAAATGGTGTAACCGACAAGATTCGAACTTGTGACCGGAGAAATGAGTTAATCTCATTTCGAGTGGTAATGGTCATGGTGAGAATAATAAAAAAACATCCGCTATTGCGGATGCTTCTAATTCTGTAATGGTGTAACCGATAGGATTCGAACCTATGACCTCTTCCTTCGCAGGGAAGCGTTCTTCCAGCTGAACTACGGCTACACATTATTTTCTCTCGAACCGGAGATATGCCTGTAGGCATATCGAGTGGCAATGGTGAGAATCGTTGCGACGGATTCGAACCTATGACCGGAGAAATGCCTTAAATGGCATTTCGAGTAGAGCGAGCGAAGCTCTTACTTCCTTCGCAGAAACTACGGCTACATACTCTATATCCATTTTGGATCGTCTACTCATCATTCTCTCTCCTTATTTTCCAGAGCCTTTATTTCATCAATGCGAACACTGGCATCCTTGAATTTTTTTTGCATTTCTCGGAGCTGTGCTCGAGTGAGCGGCTTGGGAGGATGTGAACGGGGAGTGTAGTCTCCTTCGGACATAGCTAGGGGATTATAGAGATTATTTTCTCATGGCAAGCCTTCTTGTCAAATTTACTTTCATTGAAACACCGCCCGAAAAGTCAGAAAGAAAATCTTTGTATCGAGGAGGAGGCTCCAGTTCTCAATATAAAACAGATCTAACTCGACTTCTCGATCAAAGCTATTCCCATCTCGTCCGTAGACTTGAGCCATGCCAGTAATGCCTGGCTTGATGGTGAGGACTTGTTTTTGTTTTTCACTGTATTTCGCAACTTCATCAGGGAGATGAGGGCGGGGACCTATGAAGCTCATGTCTCCACGGATAACATTGATAATCTGAGGGAGTTCATCGATAGACCATCGACGTATCCATTTACCGATTTTTGTAATACGAAAATCATCCTTCACCTTAAACAATGGCCCATCCGTTCGCTCATTTTCTTTTTGTAGAGAGTGTTTGAGTTTTTCTGCATTGTTGACCATAGATCGAAACTTTATCATGGCAAATATTCGGTTGTTTCTGCCGACCCGGCGACTCACATAAAATGGGAAACCAGGAGACTCAAGGACGATGATGAGACTGAGGAGGATAAAAGGCACAAAGAGAAATACGAGCAGAATAGTTCATACCAGAACATCGAAACTTCTCTTCACAACTCGACCCCAGGCAGTGATGCCGATGGTTCGTATTTCTATGAGAGGGATGCGACCGATGAAATCAATATGAGCGTTGTGTTTGGAGGTTTCGTAGAGATTGCCTATATAACGATAGACAATACCGCATATCTGGCAATATTCGAAGAGTGTTTTTCGTAGCTCGTAGGGGAGATCGTGAGAGAGTACGATGACTTCATCGATTTCGTATTCTTCGATGATCTCATGGTGTTTTCCTATAGTGCCCAGATATTTGAAATGACTCTTTTGCTCAAAAGGCGAAATATATCAAACTATCTGAATATTGCGATTGTATGAGAGAGCATGTTCGAGCTCGGGCTCACTATGATTCATGATGAGGAGTATTCTTTTTTTTGGAAACCATCACTTCTTGAGACCATATCCTCGTAGTATCCTGATGATTATCCGTTCAATCAATATCCCACCGATGACAATAAGAAAAGCATAGATGAGGATAAGTCGTGGAATGAGTATTGTTTCATATGGGAAACCATTGGTCATATAGAGAACACCAATGGCTATGAAAAAACTCACAAAAACTGATTTAATGACTGTGAAGCATTCTTCGATAATTCCTGTGATTTTATCTATGGCGTAGAGTTTCTGAAAAGCAAAAATTGTTCCGATGATGCAGTATGCTCCGAGTGCGAGACAGACGAGATACCATGTATCAATCGTACGTGAAGGCAGGCTCACACCGGGGATAAGATCGGTCGTC
This sequence comes from uncultured Candidatus Peribacteria bacterium, assembly GCA_964544625.1. Classification (GTDB taxonomy): domain Bacteria; phylum Patescibacteriota; class Gracilibacteria; order BD1-5; family JAGOOR01; genus JAGOOR01. The sequence continues at coordinate 3,132 of CAZJBQ010000017.1, forward strand.
ACACGAATCCCTCGTGCAATCCAAAAAGAGACCAATACGATGATGACCTCAAGTGGTATACGAACTAATCAGAAAAAAAACTCATGCCGACGCATGAAAAGAGTATAGTCAAATATTTGACTTTTCAACACACCATATGGTATCATCAAATATATGCAACAAAAAAGTCCTTTTATCATGCTCGCTCTCTCTGGCAGCATACTCATGGTGATGCTCTTCACCGTCCTCGGTTATACGCCAAACACTACTGCGCTCCAAGCCGACATCGTCGGAGCAGAAGTCAGTGTCGCTCCGCAGCATAATCCGACTCTGGTATCCGAGAATACTGCTTCTGTGCGTACGCCAGAACAAATCCTCCGAGATATCCAAGACCGTGTCAAAAACAATAAACCAGATGAAGCAAAAAAATTGTATGATGAACTCTGGGCCGCACGACAGCTCCAAAAATAGTGCGTTAAGTCTCTCGGGTAAATAATCACTTGCTTTTTTGTTTGACTCTTTATACTACCTCCACTTCCAGGGCTTCCTGGAGAGTTTGTTATGGCGGACGTAGCTCAGCTGGTAGAGCCCTAGTCTGTGAATCTAGTTGTCGCGGGTTCGAGCCCCGTCGTTCGCCCCATATCCTGTCTTTGAAAATGTTAAAATATTTTATTTTTTAACTTCAATCGACAGCCAGATATCCTTTTGATGTTTTTGAGGACTCAATTCAAATCATCGTTTTATTTCTTAATTTTCTGGCTATGTCAGATTTTGCAAAACTCTTGGCTGCCGAGCCAATTGTAAAACCTCTTAAAAAAGGTGAGATCGTCAAATGTACGATCGTATTTATCGGAAGAAAACTCTTCCTCGTCGATGTGAACAATCAGTTCACTGGTATTATTTCTGGTGGAGATTTACTCTCCTCTGTGATGGATGTCCGCACGCTCAAAGTCGGTGAGGAAATCTCTGCTATGTATCGTGGTCAAGATCCTGAATCAGGACTCCTCATCCTCTCTCTCCGCAAGGCGAGTCAGATGACACTCATGAGCAAGCTCCTCGATAACAAGGAGAAAAATCTCACAATGACAGTTGTTCCTACTGAAGCCAACAAAGGAGGTCTCCTTATTGACCTCGATGGTATGAAAGGTTTCGTTCCAGTTTCCCAACTCTCTCCTATTCATTATCCACGTGTGGAAAATGCTGATCCAGAGAAAATCCTCGGCCATCTCCGTGCTCTCATTGGTAAACCTCTCGAAGTACGCGTGTTGAATGTCCAAGACGATGGTAAAAAAATCATCTTCTCTGAACGTGCGACAGCTGATCAAGCTCGTGAAGTCGCTCTCAAGAATCTCAAAGTCGGTGATCGTGTGGAAGGTGTCGTTTCTGGCATCCTCTCTTACGGTCTCTTCGTAACTTTTGATGGTCTCGAAGGTCTCGTACATGTCTCTGAAATTGATTGGGGTCATGTCGCAAATCCTGGGAAATATGCCAAGATTGGAGACAAGGTTAACGTCGAAATTATCGGTCTCGATCCAGAGAAAATATCTCTCTCTATCAAGCGTCTCAAGACCAACCCTTGGGCTGAACTCGCGGGTGCATACAAACTCAATGATATCATCGAAGTTCCTGTTTTGAAAATCTCAAAATTTGGTGTTTTCGTAGAACTCAACGGAGGCATCAACGGTCTCATCCACCTCTCTGAAATTTCTCACACTCCTGTGAAAAATATCGAGGAAGTCATCAAAGTCGGCCAAAAAGTGAAAGCAAAAATTATCACATTGGACGTCAATGAACGACGTATAGGTCTCTCTATGAAAGCTCTCGAAACTCCACCAGCTGGATCTGAGACGAGCATCGCTGCATCTGCTAAAAAAGCTGATGCTTCAAAAGAAGCTGATCTCGATGTAGAACTCGATGGAACTGAAAAGAAAGAAAAAAAGACAACAAAGAAAGCTCCTAAAAAAGCTGATAAGGAATAATATCTTTTATTCTCAATAAATCCCTCCAGAAATGGGGGGATTTTTTTAGAAAAAGTCTTACTATGCAAATATGTACCCAGCAATCATCGATGCCAATATCCACCGTGTTTGTGAATGACTCCGTGTTATTGAGGAGTATTTTCGTTTTGTCGTGCATGATGAATGACTTACTAATAGGCTTGCGTGACTTCGAAAAAAAATTAGCCACCACATTCTTCCCATATCTGACCGGTCACGAATGGAAGCACGTGATACTGAGAGTGATGTCCGTGCCAATGAAACTATTCAACCACGAAACAATACGTACGACCTCCTCCTGGCTAATATGAAGCGTTCTCAGGAGGCACTTCGTGTTTTGGAGGAGTACACAGGTGATGATAATTTCAGGATATTTCGCTATGAGTTGTATGAGCTCGAAAAAGAATGTTTCCTGAATATCCGAAAACCGTGGGAACTCCGAGGAGTGTATCTGATTTCCCATGATGTAGCGATACTTCGAAGATGACTCGAATTAGGGGCCGATATTATTCAACTTCGATGTAAAGATATCTCAAAGGCCGAAATTCTTCAAAAAGCGCACGAAGCAAAAAAACTGGCTACAGAATTCGGCAAACCGCTCATCATTAATGATTATCTCGATATCGCTCAAATAGTTGATGCTGACGGTATGCACACAGGGCAGGATGATATCAGTATCGCTGAGATTCGTAAGCTCTGGAGCCCTGATAAAATCTATGGTCGTACCACTCATTCTCTTGAACAGGGCAGGATAGCACGTGATGCATGAGCGAGTTATGTCAGTGTGTGACCTATTTGGTCAACACCAACAAAACCAAATCGAGCTGCTATAGGTTTTGAATATCTCTCACACGCTTCGGAATTATGAATTCCATTTGTCGCTATAGGAGGAATCAATCAAGAAAATATCTGAGAAATCCTTCCGTACAAGCCAGATATGGTTGCAGTCGTGAGAGGCTATGAGAGCGTGTCAGAATTGAAAAAAGCACTTTTCTGTTAATTAAAACGTAAATTTCAGTTCTCATTCCGGAGATTTCGTTGTTATTATCACATCTATAACATCCTTATCGCCAATAGGTGGGATAGTTACTGGACCTGAGAGAGGATGACCAATAGCTCTGAATCACTCTTCTTCATCGAGCAAAAGGGGTCTCATAATTTCAAGAATCTCAGGAATACTATCGTCAGATATAGTTTGGATACTGAGGGCTGCTTCTAATTTATGCCGAATATGTATTAAAAATTCATCTTTCATACTTTGACTTATCATGGTAGCCAGCTCTCCGTCATTTAGAGGTCGGGTGGACCCTGTAGTCATATAATTTTCTGTAGGTATCATGAGGCTGGATGTATAACTCCGTCCTCATAAACGAGCAGAAATTTTAGCAAATATTGATCAGTTCTCATCCTTCGTTACAGGTACCAAACCAATACATATATCCTCCTCAGGTATATCTCCAAATATTTTTCACAGAGCTCATGAAAGTGCCATTTTTACTTTCACCAGAGAGCATAATATCTGACCTGCAATCAAATCATTTTGTATTTGTGTGCAAATAGTGTCGAGCTCTTTTTGAAAGAGCGGGTTTATCTCATTGAGAGGGTAGATATCTTTATTTGCATGGAGTCTGTCTATAACGCTCTGTATCTCAGCATGAGTGATTACTGTGTGTGGTGTGGTTGCGGATTCGCCCAGAGCGTTTGGTGAACTGGTATTATCTGAACGAGATCCTTTTGGTAGAATACATCAGGACAGAAGTGTCGTTATCATCGTTGCGTATATTAATGATTTTCTGAATCCTGAAGGATTTGTTGTATGTGGTTGAGAGACTCATGTATCTAATCGCTCAGTTGGTGGAACTATTGGCTGCATAAAATTGGATATTCGGTAATCCTACCAAAATATTTTTAGTTGCAAGTTATTCTGTCTTTTTGAAAAAGTGCAATGTTATCCTAGAAATTTTTCCACGATTCCGCGGTCACTCCAGGGGATAGGTCATTTATTGGTGACTTGCACTGTCTCACATCATTTGCCAGCGATGAGCACGATATCTCATTTTTTTGCCTTTCTAATAGCCCAGTAGATGGCTTCTTTTCTATCAGGAATAACCTGAAATGTATCTCATTCGGTTCGAGGGATTCACTTTTTGATCATATCAATAATCCTTCATGACGGTTCGGTGTAGGTATCGTCGTCAGTGAGAACAATGATATCAGCGAGCTCGTGAACAACTGCCCCCATTTTGGGACGTTTCGTTGTATCACGATCGCCAGTAGCGCCAAAGACGGTTATGATTTTTCTTTCATTCTTTATTCTTCATTCTTCATTCTTAATTTGAAGTGTCTCCAAGACACTTCGCAGGCTTGTTTCTGTATGCGCATAATCCACGAGCACCGTTATTCAAAGCTTATTTGGGACTGGTTCCATACGTCCTGGGACTCCTGTGAAATTTTTCCATGCCTCGTGTATTGGTTTGGTTTCGATACCTATAGAGCGGAGCGTGGCATAGGCTGCGAGGATATTTTCTGCATTGAAAACTCCGACGAGTTTTGACGTAATACGAGCCTCTTCAGCGAGAGGAATAGCCGATTTGATGACGATATCGATTCATTCATTATCCGTCTGGAGGCTCCGAGTTTGATAGGTTGCAGCCGTCTTCATACTGTAGGTAATGCAATCTTCACCAGCTTGTTTTTGGAACATATCAAAGTATGCACAGTCGCGAGGAAGGACGCATATTTTACCGAATTCTTTTTTGAACAATCTCGCCTTGGTGCGAGCGTAGTGATCCATGGTTCCGTGGAGATCGAGATGGTCCTGAGAGATATTGGTGAGTACTACGATATTGTATTTGATACCGAAATTGCGGAAGTAATAGATACCGTGGCTACTGGTTTCGAGAACAAGATGAGTCACTCCCATTTTTTTGGCTTTTTTGATCATTCACCAGAGCTTGAATGGGCTATCCATGGTCATTTTTGATTGATTTTCACTTTTTTCTCCAGCCATCCATACTTGAGCTGTTGTGAGGAGACATACGGGGCGACCTGATTTTTCGAGTGCGGCTGCAATCAGTGTCGATGTTGTTGTTTTACCTTTTGTGCCAGTGACACCTATGATGTACATATCACGGGCTGGATTGCCAGAGAGTGCAAAGGCGAGGAATCATCGGCACCAATGGTAGGCGACACGGATGGGGCTCCTGAGGCCGATGAGCTGACGGAGGTATTGAATTGGTTTCATAGATGCTGTTTAGTGTATTTGATATATCGTTCTTTCCGAATTAAATAACTTTGACAATTCTATATATTTTGTATATTTATATATGTATAGTATTTATAATATATATTTATGAGAAAAATAATAGTACTGTCTTGTATCGCTCTTTTTGTTGCTGCATGAGTATTTGCAGACGGAAATACGACTCCAATCAAGCCTCTTCCGACGACATCAACTATTCCAACACTGACACCAACCAAAACTCCAGTAAAAAACGTGCCAAAAGGACTCGTAATCCTCAATGATTTTTATGCGGTAGATGAAGATTTCGTTTATTCTATCAATGATGTGAGAACTGCTTGGATGAAGATGCCAACGGCTGATCGTACTAATTTCACTGTTGTACGAGGCCAGTTTGCACGAGATGTCGATCAGGTATTTTATCGTGGTAAAAAAATCGAAGGCGTGGATGTAAAATCATTCTCTGTTATCTCTGCACAATACGGATACTCTCAAGATGATAAGCACGTCTTTGGCCCAGAAGGAGTTATCAAGGATGCGGATGTTGATACATTTAAAATGTTGACTGGCGTTTATTCGCTCGATGCTGGTCATGTGTACGCTCATGCGAAGATGATTGATGCAGATTCGGGCACATTTCGAGTAATAAAGGATGGTCTCTATGCTGTCGATGATACTCAAGTATTCTATGATGGGAAACTCCTCCCGGGTATTTCTCCTGACAAATTTGTCGTGAAATGACCTCGTGCGTTTGATCGAGAAGGTCGTGTATTTTTCGAAGGTCGTATCGAGAGAGGTACTATGCCGACAGTCACTGACCCTCAAAACCCTCCTGTAACACCAGAAAATCCAACAACTCCAGAAGAACCGACAGTAGAGCCTTCCATGAGCATATTGACTCCATATATGCCGTATCTCACCGGTAATACATCGTACTGGTCTCTGGTTGTTCTTGGGCTTCTCGGACTCCTCAGTATCTTGTTTGTCTTTTTTGCAGAACGTAACGATGAAGAAGTCACTCTCTGGAAAGTATTCGTAAAATTTATCATCAGTGTCCTCGTCGCTGCTGGTATCATGTGGATTGTATCACTCTTTGCATCAGCAAAAGTCGCACTTGTTGTCGGTATTATCGCAGGATTCTTTTTCTATATATCACTCTGGAGCGTCCTCGGATGGATCAAATCTTTCCTTATCACTGTGCTATCACTCATTGCTCTCGCGTTCTTTTTGGCCGCGATTGCTCTCGCGAGTCGTTTCTTCTTTGACGATATCTCACAAGTGCTCGATTTCGTGACGAGTATAGCAGCTCAGAGACTCATGGTTATCGGAGTTGTAGGGACATTTATCGGAGCAGTACTTATCGCGACACAACTCGGTTCATCATTTATTCGTTCATTTGGACAATCTCTCGGTGCCACTCTTATCGCTCTCGTCGTCGTAGCGTTTCTCGCATGGATTAATCCACTTGGAACAGTATCGACGGTTGTACTCTTCATCATTCTCTTTGCTATACTTCTCTGGATTATGCGATTCCGTATTGTTTCCAATCTCTTCGTAGAAACCATTCGTATTGTTCGTGTCGCTCTTATACTCGCAGTTGTTATCGGTATTATTATTTGGATTGTTCTGTAGAGTATGTCTGATTCTCTCTTAGTAATTCCTGATATAACAGTAGTAGCGCCTACAGGGTATGAAGATGAAATTGCAGAATTGGCAGCAAATAATCTCAGAGGTCAGGCAGTACGAATTTCTCCAGTATCTTGGTCAAATTTTGGCGCACAAACTGATGTTTCCGATATTCTTTTCGCAAATGATTTATTGGATCCAAAAAAAGTAGACCCAGAGGGTATCATATCAGTTCTTCGAGAGAGAATGGGGCATAGAGATGCGAGTATTGTATTGCATAATACACGATATTCAGCACTACCCCTAGAAATACGAGAAAAAGGAAGAGTCATCGTTATTGGCTCTATGACATCATTGAGAATAGCTCTTACACTTTTACGGAAATAATATATGACTTTTAGTTTTTTCGGTATAATATATTCTGATGATTGTTTCTGACCCAAAAATTCTCCAAATACTTCGTGATGCAGGTAAAATCCATCGCGAGATTATTGATGGGCTTTTTGCTTCAGGATTATTAGCTATTGGGCGAACGGGACTTGAAATCGAAGAATGGATCAAAAAGGCACAAAAAGCAAAATGAGTTGAGTCAGCATTTCTCGGACAATATAACTATCCAGCGAATATTATTATCTCTGTGAATGATGTCGTGGTCCACGGAGTGCCGATGGATATACCATTTGAATCAGGCGATGTAGTCAAGGTGGATTACGGTATTCGTTATCAATGATACCTCACCGATGCGGCGACAACTATCATTATCTGAGAGCCAAAAAACGCTCGTTATGTACGATGTATCGAAGTCGCTCGAGAAGCTCTCGCAGCTGGTATAGCACAAGCAAAAGCTGGGAATTTCGTCGGAGATATCTCTTCTGCGATTGAGACGACCGTGACTCAAGGAGGTTTTCATATTATCCGAGAACTCACTGGGCACGGACTCGGTAAAAATATTCACGAAAAACCTGATATCTATAATTTCTGAAAACCAGGAAAAGGGGAGAGATTAAAATCCGGTATGTATGTCGCTATTGAGCCTATCGTTGGCTTCTCGACACGACATATCTTTGATACTGGCAAACATGCTATTTGTATGCAAGATGGTAATATCGGTGTCCAAGAAGAACATTGTGGAATCGTCGGAGAAGAAGGGTTTGAGATTATTGTATAAAAAAACGACCAGACGGTCGTTTTTTATTTTTATATATTTGTAAAAATTTTCTCCTTTGAGTATCGGAACTTCGGACGAGGATGTTCATCAATAGCTCTATAACCAATAGGGATCATGACACCGACATCGAGATTGCTTGGTACTTCGAGGATTTTTGCAACGGCAGATGGATCAAATCCTTCCATCGGACAGCTATCGATCTGGAGTTCTGCACAGGCAGCGAGAGCGAAGCCCTGAGCGATGTAGACTTGTTTTTTTGCCCATTCCGCAGATGCATGAGGGATAAAGCCTGTTACCATATCTTCAAATCCTTTGAGACCAGCACGTGCCTCTGGATTGCCACCAGAGAGCGCATCGAAGTATTCATCTTTGACACCCATGAGGTCATTTCTCGCACACATCACGATGAGATGTGAAGAAGTGCCTACTTGTGGCTGATTCCATGCAGCTGCTTGGATAGCATCTTTTTTCTCCTGATTGGTGACGATGTAGAAATGATATGGTTGCATACCAAATGATGTTGGTGTCATGCGGATAGCTTCGATGATTTTTTCGAGGTCAGTATCAGATACTTTTTTAGCGGTATCAAACTTTTTGGCAGCGTAGCGCCACTCGAGATTGGAGAGGAAAGACATAACGTAACAAATGAAAAATTAAAAATGAAGAATGAATAATGGAGGATTGTTTTCCACTTGATTCTTGTGTAGAGATTATTAATATGTCTGAAATTCGCAAGTAGTCATAATAAAAATTATTAGTCATAAAAATAAGACCAATATGAATTCAAAAGAAAAAGTTACAAAAAAATCAGTAGATTGTAGTGAGAAATCATGTCCTGTTTCGAGATGTATGAAGGTGATTGGTGGAAAATGGAAAATCATCCTCCTCTATGCTCTGAAGAATGGGGCAAATCGATTTGGCATCCTCCAAAAAACTATTCCCGATATCAGTAAACAGATGCTCACGACGCAGCTACGAGAGATGGAGCAGGACGGCATCATTCATCGTGAGATATTTCCCGAGATTCCTCCACGAGTTGAATACTCCATTACTCCTCTCGGAAAAACACTGTTTCCTATTATTGAAGCGATGGATAAGTGGGGCAGAAAGACAGAGAGCTAATCTACTTTCTTAAAAAAACACGTCTTGAGCACCATCATAGAGCCATCGATTTTCCCTTCGATGACTTCTGGATCATCAGTGAGACGGATATTTTTTACCTTTGTTCCTTTTTGGATTTTCATTTTCCCAGCCATGAGGTTCTGTGTTGAGATAACAGTATCACCTTGTGTGAGAGTATTTCCGTGAGCATCTTTTGTTATGATTTCTTCTTCATCCATACTATCATTTATAAAAAAATACAGAGACACTCGTAAGTATCTCTGTATTTGTGAGAAATTCAATAAAATTAGACTTTTTCTTCTTCCTTTTGTGCACAACGTGCTTCTTCCATTTCCTTTATTTTCGCGAGACTCGTTTTGAATACAAAACCAGTTCCTTTTTTGAGTTTCCAAGGCGCAAGAATATCATCTGCATATTTTTCCTGCCATTTGATAACAGCGTTAAAGTCTGCCCTTGAATAGATACCATCAACAGGAAGCTGAGCATTTTCATATCTATTGAGGAATTGTTCGAGGAGTTTCACATCTTCGGGATTATTTTTTGCTCCTAATCGGATAGGATTTTTGAGGAATTCATGGATTTCGCATGATGTTGATGGTTGTACCTCAATAGTTTCATGAATTGGTGTTGTGATTATTTCTTCTTGTACCTCGGCAGAATTGAGTACAGGAGGTACAGTAGTTGGTTCAGGTACTGTTGTTACGGTTGGATTTTTTTTCTCCTCATCTTTTGGCTGTCCACCACCCCCTCCACCACTTCCTGTCTGGAGAGCATACGTCACATTTTTCACTGTAGCACTCGATACATTCCCAGCAGTATCAGTCTGTGTGAATGAGAGAGCTATAGGTGTATTGAGTCCTGAACTCAAGAAAGTAATAGACGTAGAGAATGCTCCACCACTACACACGACTGTTGTCGGATTTGTCTGAAGATGAGCATTGCTAATAGAAACAGTTGCTCCTGTCTCACATGTTCCCTCTGCAGTACTTGTCGTAGACTGGATGGTTTCATTGGTTGAGGGGCGTGCTACTCCAGGAGCAAGGGCTATAGTATCAAGAGTGACTGATGATGCTACTGCTGTACTCGCTGGATTACCGAGATAATCCTGATAACTCAGAGTGACTGTGTATGTGCCATCTGCGAGGCTACTGGCTGTTGCTGAGCTGACACCACTGGTAGATGTGAGAGTGCTCAGGTTCACTGTTGTATTCACAGATTGGCTATCACCCATGGTGAGGGTGGTTGTGGTAGTACCATCATTAAATGCTACAGTCACAGTACCGCTCGTTGGTACTTCAGGGAGTGAATAAGTGAGCTGGAGTGTATTTTGTAAACTGCTGGATGTCGGAGATGTAAGAGTCGGTGCTTGTGTCGTGCTATCAGCTGAGAGAGTGATGGTGAGAGTATCACTGGCTACATTTGGGAGATTTCCAGGAGCACCATACTCTACGACATAATAATTGAGTCCACCAGCGTTACAAGGGAGATCGTTCCACCCGGATCCATTGGCATAAAATTGTGAACAGTCTTCATCGCCTGATTGATTTGGTTCACCAGTTGCCCAGTTTTCATAACCAGAGGCTGTTCCACTTGCTGTCCCTGTCCAAAAAGTTGTTCCTGATTCTGGACCATCGAGCCATTGCCAAGTACCTTCTACGCCACTATCACTTGCACCAAACCAACCATCCTGTGTGAGTCGATTTGCGACAAATGTATTTTCGTCACTCGACGTAATATTCGCGAGATAACCGCTTACGCCATTGATGGAACGAGCGAGTGCCGCAGTTCGCGCAGCACTGGCCGTTATGGCACTGCCGTTATTCACCACTTCATAGATATGTTGTGTTGATGGATCATAAATCTGTCCAGACTCTATAATCGAAGCTTCGAGAGTGAAAGTACCCGCTGAGCTATGTGTGTATTGGAGTGTGGCAAGAGCGTTATTGACGTTGGTCAGTGTACCAGAGAAATAGAGACGTTGACCAGAACTTGCCCCAGTAAAGGTCAGCCCAGTTGTCGTCGTCATCGAGAGAGAACCAGATGGTACATAGAGAAACACTGGTACCGTGTCCCCAGGAGCTGCACCTGTTACCTGTAAATCTGTTATGGGTACAAAGATATTGAGTCCGCCAGAAACATTTGATCCACCAGTGAAACTGGCTGCAGCAAAGGTATTGAGTGGTATCATGAAACTCGCACAAAGAGCAAGAGTTGTGATACCAGAGAGAATGCGTCGAGTGAGCATAGAAAAAGAATAATATACGTGTATCGTACACTATCTTTTGTCCATATTCAAAAAGCAACACTCTTCAAAAACTTGCTTTGCGGAAAAATATTGTCTTATATTATTAGTACCAAGGAGTTTTTGTCCCTTCGATTTTGTGATAACTCCAATAGGAGATGGCTAATACCACAACAGCGATAAGAACAGGCAATCCGCTCTTGAGCCCATCAATAGCTGAGAGAGAAATCACTGCAGAGATAAAATCAAGACCGAGACCAAAATAGGCGAATTCCTTGATTCTTCCTTTTATAAAAGGCATAAGAAGTATTAATCCTGCAATTGTTTTTGCGCCCTCGAGTTCCCATCGAAACCATTCTGCACCGACACCGAGATGATTAAACATCGCAATAGAGTCTGGCAAATTTGTCATAAAGATACTTGGTACTGTCATGAGAGCAACAAGGATGGTAGAAATCCAGAAGGTGGTTTTTACCTTTTTTGAAACTGTAGCCATAGAAAAGAAAAATAAAGAAATAAAATTATAAACTAAGTAGAAAATCTCGCACTGCTTCAATCGGTTTTACTTTAAAATACGTTGTTTTGTAGTCTTCCTCATTCAGTTTGGGTCGCACACAGGCAAATCATTCCGGTATGAAGATTCTATCCCAACCAAATCAATTATCAATTCCTGGATGTTCTGCTATGGTTCATCGTAGTTCTCCCGTAAATATTTCAAGATGTTTACCGTCGTAATATGCGTACTTTGTACTTGCTAGGGCCGATCTATCTTTCCCGTCTAATAATCTGCAGAGTCATTCATGCCCGATTTCTTGGACAAAAAAACGGATAAATGTACCAGGAAGTTTTCCGAGAGCTAAAAATATGAGAGAAGTATCTTCTACGAGGACAGGCTTCTCGGATTTTTCATAAGCTTGTTTGACTTTGTGAGTTACGACTTCGTCGAGATTGAGTGATTGTATTTCATCGAGCTCAATTTTTTCATGCAAGACTTCTATTCAGAGATATTTTGCGAGATAGTCTGCTTTCTTTTGGTTTCAGGTGATGAAAGTAATTGATTGCATGATATTTATTTTCTAACAAGAACGAAGCAAGATAATTATTGCCACGGCCCCAGCAATACGTGGTATGATATTGTCCCAATCTGGTTTGAATGGCGGCTTATTATTTGATGGCTTCCAAGTAGGAAGGGAACTGTCTGATGGGCGAGGGTATTTTTTTGTAGGCATGTTTTAGATACTTGCTTCAGTATAATCTCGGAAATTATCGAGGATAGCTTGCCAACCAGCTTGTTGCATCTCAATTGGATTTTCGTTTTCAGCATCAAATACTTCTGTGACACGGATTTTGTCACCTTCTTCTTCAAATGTAACAGAGATATGTCGGTCATCAGCGAGTGAATATTCAATTCTCTCATGTTCTACGATATCGGTGTAAGTGCCTTCGAAATCAAAGCTCATACTTCCGTCATTTGCTGACATAGTCGAGCTAAATGTGCCACCTATTGTGAGGTCGTTGGTCGCAGCAGGGCAATGCCAGTCATCTGAAGCGTGATTCCATTCCATGATGTGGTCTGGATTGGTCCAGCATTCCCAGACGTGTTCGATAGGGGCTTCGACGAGAGTGGTGACAGTGATTTGGGTCATGATAAAAAGGTTAAATTATTTTTTCTTCCAGAGTTTGGCACGGTTTTCTTCCACGCGAAACTCTGTAATATTTTTTATACTATCAAAAGGTATCGGATTATCCAGCGGAAATTGTATGGCGCCTTTTGAAGTCCGGTAATCACTCAATTCTTTTTTGAAATTGGCCACTCCTGACGCACCAGAAAAAAAGCCGATATGTTTCGAAAAAAGTGCGAAATAGACGAGCGCCCCACCCATTTTAAATCCTGGCATACCATATCCGATATATTCTTCGGCTTCTGGAGCAGCTTTTTTAATCGTTTGCCTGATTTTTTCGAGATGGGCTCGATATTCTAGTGGCTGAGCAGCGATATAGTCATCGATAGTTTTGTAGGTTTTCATAAAATTATTTGAGAGACAATTCCCAATTCACTTCGCATTGCATCCCCACATCGAGTCAGAGTTTATTTCGTATATCTTTTTTGAGAGCAATAAAATATTTTCCATGTCAGGGAAGAAGCGAAGTTTCCCATGAAACACTCGAAATAGTCGCAATAATAGGAACAAAACCGTAACGATTTTTTACCCCAGGAGGGAGCTGTGGTGTTTCTGGTAACTTGAGAAAATACCAACCTCATTTACCGGGATAGCGTTCGATAATTGAGGTAAATGAATTGTGCATATCAGAAATTACTTTTTACACGCTGCTTCGAGGTCACTGACGATGAGTTTTTTCATTTCAAACATAGCTTTCATCACATCTCCTGATGTATCTCGCGCGAGACATTCGTTCAGTGCTTTTGGGACAATTTGCCATGAGACACCAGCAATATCCTTGAGCCATCCGCACTGGCTTTCTTCACCTTCATCAGCGATAAGTCCATTCCAGAAATGGTCGACTTCTGCTTGATCAGCACAGTCTACGAGGAGTGATACAGCTTCATTGAAAGCAAATTCATGTGTTCCTGGGCCATCCATGAGTATCAGACGTGAAGTATCGAGCGTACACTCTGAGTAGAGGATTTTCCCTTCAAATGGTCCAGCAGGATATTTCTGACAGGTATCTATTGATGAATTTTTGAAGAGTGATGTGTAGAGGTTCAGAGCCTTTTCTGCTTTGCCAAAATTATCTTTTGTGAAGAGGAGAGAAGGTGTGATGCTCATTTTTTCTCATTCCTGAAACATGATCTGCCATGTCAGCCCAAATCTATCAACGACCCAGCCATAGTGCTCGCTCCAGTCATATTTTCCGAGTGCCATGAGGGCACCCCCGTCTTCTATCAGTTTATTATACAGAGTATCGACTTCTTCGCGTGTTCCGTATTTTACAAAGAATGAAATAGAGGGGTTAAATTTGAACATCGGCCCAGCATTCATCGCTTGTATTTCGAGACCATTCAGAGAAAAAGAAACAATCTGGACAGTGCTGTTATATGGTTCAGGATTTTTGAATTCATCTTGTCCCTGTATTTGAGAATTTGGAAACAGAGAAGTATAGAGCTTCGCAGCTTCGAGCGCTTCTTTATCGTACCAGAGAAAGGGAGTGATTTTTGACATATTATTTTTGTTCCATTATTTTTTTGAGGTTTTCGAGATTTTTCTGGATGTCTCCACCTATCATTTTGTCGAGAAAGAGATTGGTGATATTCATAGGGAATTTGCTCGTTCCATAAAAAGTGTTGGTGACTTTTGTCTGCTCTCCGACTGT
>CAZJBQ010000018.1:0-3549 GCA_964544625.1 uncultured Candidatus Peribacteria bacterium
AATCTTAAATAGTTTTATTATTGATTTTTCATAAAAAAAAATACACTTTGTACATGTCTCCTAATAAACTTCTAAAGAATAAGAATAGCATACAAGTTGAATTGGATGTCTTTTTAGTAAAAGAAGACATGTATTGGATTGCCTTTTGTCCTGCATTAGATATCACAGGATCTGGTATAAGTCAGGCAGCAGCAAAGAAAGATTTTGAACAAGTAATGGATATATTTATTGAAGAGACAGTAAAAGATGGTAATTTGGAAAAATATTTATTAAAAAATGGGTGGAGACTACAACAAGATATATATAAACAACCGATAAAAACAGAATTAAAACTGAGAGTGAGGGAAAGAGGTTTAGGTGCTATGAGAAAATTAAAATATTCTGAGAGTGTGTATTTTCCTGTCGTAGCATAAAATGTGAATTAATAGACCATTCAAAACTACCTTGTGGAAAAAATGGTTAAAACTGAGGGGTTATAGATTTGTGAGACAAACAAGTAGTCATGAAATATGGAAATGACCTTGATCTCTTAGGCCGTTAGTATTTGGTATACACGGAAAAGAGATCACTAACATGCAAATTAGATCAGATTTAAGGACAATGGGTGTAGAATATTCTGTTTTTATTAAAGAGATAGAGAACATTTAGTAAAAAAACCTGAAGCTTGATTTTATTTTCTCCGAAAGTACGTCCCGAAGAGTCGGTCAGCCCAGCTACAGACGACGCAAATATTGACTGGATGCTCGAAGTCTTCGTCCATGCGGTGATGGATGACATGCTCTGCCATCTTTTTCTTGAACCACTTTGTGCGTTCTATCCATCGTCCACGAGGTATATGCATCGAGGTTTGCACATACTGGAAAAATAATGTTTTGAAAGAAGATGTCTCTCTAGGTTCATAATAAATTATAAATTGATCTTGAAAAGGAGTTGTTATTTGTCAATACAGAAAAAATGTTAGAATAATATCACTTTAATTCATTATTTATATGAAAAAAATTTTAATTCTTGTGTTGGCATTTATAGTTATTGGTATCGCCTATATGGTAAAAAATGGTACTGTTGGAATTATGTCATCTGTTCTTATAGGGGCTCAAAAATACCCTGATGGTACGCCAACAAGTTTAGAAACAGCTCTGATTACACCTGATGGTTTTTACTCTCGAGAGAAGCCTCAACAACCCTAAAGATACCTTTCAAGCTAACTATGTATCAAATTCCGGTAAAGAAAAATATTGAGTTCAAATACGCCGAGCCGATATTAATTCAGTTAATTTGATACGAGAGGCCATCATAAGAAAATTTCTTTGAACTACAGACAAAAAACTACTTGATGCGAGATTATCTCAATATCTCCAAAAAGATGTGATTGCCTGGTATGAAGTATTTTCCCCTTCTCTCCCCACTGATTCAATAACTTGAGGGGTCTTCTGGATGACGGAATTTGGTTATGTTCGTATTTACCAGGATAGCATATCTGTCAAGAGTACTTCTGCAGAAATTCAGCAAGCAAATTGGAACAAAATACATAACGATTTACTAGAAATAGCTACTACATATATACAAAAGTATCCTCCAATATCAGCAAGTCAATATGATAAATTTGGGAAATATTCAGCAGATATTATTAAAAAAATCGATCTTACAAAACTTCCTCAACTTGCTCAGAAATAGTTTACGAGTTTTTTAGAAATTTGATCTTTACTGATGGAATTATTTATGGTAATTTTACCCACCAATAAACTTCCACGCTGCTTCTGCTTCATGGAACATGCGTAGTTGTCCATCTTGAATCAGCCAAAAAGCAGTGGAGGTTTTTGCCAGGAGATCACGGTCGTGGGAGACGATGATACTGACACCATTGAAGTTTTCGAGCATGGTTTTGATGGCTTCTTTTGACTGGAGGTCGAGGTGATTCGTTGGTTCATCCATGATGATGACATGGGGTTTGGTGAGGAGCATTTTCGTGAGGGCGACTTTGGCACGTTCTCAGCCTGAGAGAGTACCGATGGTCTGATGCCATTTCTCATTTTGGATGAGGAGGCCGCCGAGCATGGTGCGTATTTCCTGATATTTATCGTGACCTTTTGTGAGCTCGTCCATGACGGTCGATTCGCGGTCGAGGTCGGCGAGGACTTGTGAGTAGGAGCCGATAGTGAGGCTCTGATTTTTGATGACTTCTCCTGAGAGAGGTTTGAGTTCTCAGAGGATGGTTTTGAGGAAGGTAGTTTTACCAGCACCATTGCGACCGATGATACCGATTTTGTCTCGCTTGGTCACGATGACATCGTAGGGGATTGAAACAATAACAGTATCGTCATTCCTGCGGAGGCAGGAATCTAGGCCTGAAACTGAATCATTCGGGCCTGGATACCCTTCTTCAAGGGTATGACGGGAACCAGGGTAGCCGACTTCGAGATTCTTCAATTCCATGATTTTTTCAGGGAGGTGTGAGACGGTTTTCAGGACGATAGGCTTCACGTGTGCTTCGCTCTTTGGCTCGGGGATTTTTTCCATGCGTTCGAGCATCTTGATACGACTCTGTACGCTCGCTGCAGTACTCGCTTTGTAGCGAAAACGATTGATGTAGGCTTCTTGTTTTTCTATCTCGCGTTCCTGCACTTCATAATGCTTGAGCTGCGTCTCGTAGCGTTTTTGTTTTTCTATCACATAGGCGTCATAGTTTCCGGTGTAGATGTTGAGTTTTTTCTCAGAGATTTCCACGATTTTCTGACACGTGTTATTGATAAAGGTCACATCGTGCGAGATGGAGATGATGGCCTTTTTCCAGAGACGGCAGAAATGCTCGAGGAAGAGGATTCACTCGATATCGAGGTGATTCGTGGGCTCATCGAGGATGAGGATATCTACTTCGTTTATGATAAATTTGGCAATCTGGACTTTCATCTGTTCACCTCCCGAGAGCTGTGTCACGACTCGGTCGAGATAACTATCGTCGAATCCGAAATAGGTGAGGATTCTGAGCTGTAAATCGTATTTATTATACCCGTCACAAGACTCTATAAATTCTTTTATTTCTCGTACTTCTTCGTGATGTTTTGGATTGCCTTCGATTTCGTGGAGACGATTAATCTTTGCAGTGATGTCAGGAAATACTTGGAGCATCTCTTCTCGGAGTGTATTTGTCACATCCTTCCAGAAGAGGTCTTGCGTGAGGTATCCAATCTTCAAACCCGCCGCACGATCTATCTCACCATCGAAATCATCATCGATACCGACGAGCATCTTGAGAAACGTGGTTTTCCCTGAGCCATTTTTTCCTATAAGGGCAAATTTGTCTTCGCGGTTAATCTGGAGATTCGCTTTATCAAAAAGCTCTGTATGTCGGATAGACTTCGTGAGGTCGGTGATTTTGATAAGTCTCGAAGCAATCGTCGGTTTCGCTTGGAGGAGATTTTTTGGCAGGGTATCGATGGTGCGTTTTGTGTAGGTCTTATTTTTTGCGAGCGTATTCTCGATATCGAATTCTTTTTCGAGGTACTTCATGAGTCGCTTCATCTTCGTCTCTTCTTTTATCTTCTCGGTGAT
>CAZJBQ010000018.1:3583-5449 GCA_964544625.1 uncultured Candidatus Peribacteria bacterium
AGGGGAGGCAGGAATCGGATCATCGTAGCTGAGCATCTGCGTCATAATGTTCGTAGAATACGGGATTTTGTTTATTTACAAGAAAACTTGAATCTCGTCGCGAAGGACTATAATAAGAATATCTCCCCGGCACGGAGACTACCGTAGAACATCAAAAAAGTTAAAAATCGGGTGGAACCGTCTGACCCACAGACCCCGAGCAGTCCGCATATGTGTGATTGCTCGGGATTTTTTTATTATGGTTTCTCAGTTTATCAGATTATCTGCTCTTCTCAATCCGTTTATTTGGATTGTGTTATGAGCTTGCTCAAATCTTTTTTGAGATTATTTTTCAAAACAATACATCGATATCCCTACAAAATCAGTATTTTTCTTTCTCATGATACTGGGATATATTGGCTCTGGAGTTGGCTACACGCTTGGCTTTTATCAGATTCGACAATATTTTGTTTCTGAAGTTGTTTACTATGCAACAGTAACTATCGGTAGTGTTTTTCTCTGATACTATTTATTTTGAGAAAGGCTTCATGGTTTGCAACTCATCGGATCCATACTGTGTCTCTCGGGTATTGTATGTGTTATTATTTCTTCTCGATAATATGTCCCAAGCTTCACTCACATTTTCTTGCAAAGATACTCTCGGTATCATCCACGCAGTGACAGGTGTGTTTGCGAAGCAAGGTATTACAATTGCCGATTCTCAGACTCATACTGAGGGTGGAGTATTTTTTGCTCGCTATGTTTGGGAAACTGATAAATGTAGTTTTGATGGTATCGATTCTGATATTGCTGAGATTCTCAAGACTCAATTCTGAGGCACTCTCTCAATTCGACTCTCTTGTGGTGGACTCACTCGTATAGCACTTCTCTGCTCTCGTGAGCTTCATTGTCTGAACCATGTCCTTGGAGAGGCTGAACAAGGCGTTCTCCCGATTACTTGCCCATGTATTATTAGTCATCTCAAAGAGGGTGAAAAAGTCGCAGCAAGATATGGCATACCATTTCATCATATCCCAGATACAGGTGATACTGCGATTCGTGAAGTGGCTATCACAGAAGTTCTGAAACAATACAATCCTGAGCTCGTCGGACTCGCTCGTTATATGAAAGTTCTCTCGAGTGACTTCGTCGGAAACTCAGCGTATCCGATTATCAACGTCCATCACGCATTGCTTCCAGCCTTTAAAGGCGCAAAGCCCTATGATGAGGCCTACGAACGAGGTGTAAAAGCAGTTGGGGCGACAGCTCACTTCGCTACAGCGGATCTCGATGAAGGTCCGATTATTTCTCAGGTCTGGCAGGCTGTGAGTCATCGTGAAGATGTAGAAGATTTAAAAAAACTCGGACGGGGCAATGAGTCCCTCGCGTTTGCTACAGCGCTGAAAAAATTTGCCGAAAATAAAATAATTCTCCACGGCAGGAGAGTCGTTGTTTTTTAATATATGATATCACAACTTCAAACATTGGCAGATCACTATAAACATGGGAGACATAATGCTCGTCCAGCATCTCAGCTTATTCTCCAGAATACTTGGAATGCTTTTCATCAGGCATTACATAATTTCTCACTCTCAGTCATTGATGAGGAGGAAAAATATTATCTCGAAGCACTGTGGATTCGATATTTTTCAAATCCAAAAGGACCAGGATATCATATCGTACTCGATGAAGATGGATGTATAGATATAGGCGAAAGTGGGTCGGTTTGAACTCTTGGCTTAATCGGTAAAAAATGAGAAAAGTTTTTTCTCAGAGATGGTCATAACAGAAATATTTCGATTGATACGCTTCCGCCGATGGTCCGACAATTTGTCGATGAAGTTATGTCTCCATCAAAAAATCTACCAAAAATTTTGTATAAATGCC
>CAZJBQ010000018.1:5519-7317 GCA_964544625.1 uncultured Candidatus Peribacteria bacterium
TATTTTTATGCAAAACCTCGAATCTCGCCTCTCCGCCATCGAATCTCGCAATGCCCGTGTCGAAAATGACAAAGCGTGGGAAACTTCTCTCACTCGAAAAATATCTATCCTCTTGATGACCTACGTGATTCTCTGAGTCTATATGAATTTGCTTGGGGTAGAAAATTGGTATTTGCATGCACTGGTTCCTACGTGTGGCTATTTTCTCTCCACTCTCGCACTTCCAGTGATTCGAAATATGTGGGAACAGATTAAATAATAATTTATTAACCTTTTTACTTTATGAAACGCATTGTTGATCTCGCGAAAAATCGCGGATTTGTATTCCAGGGCTCAGAAATCTACGGCGGTCTCGCCAATACTTGGGACTACGGTCCTCTCGGTTCTCTCCTCAAGGAAAATCTAAAAAATCTCTGGATACGAGAATTCGTCCAGCGACGACCGGATATGGTCCTCCTGGATGCTGCGATTCTCATGAATCCAAATGTTTGGGTTGCTTCAGGACATGTAGGTGGTTTCTCAGATCCACTGATTGATGATAAAAATACCAAAGAGCGTTTTCGAGCTGATAAACTCATGGAATCACTCTTTATGGAAAGAGAAGAGAAGGGGATTTCTCGTGATGACCAACTCAAGGATTACACTTCAAAATATGGAGTAAATAATCTTGTTCCAGAGTCTTGGACACCAGAACAGCAATTCGCATTTATGACCGGTGAAAAAGTACAAAATCCAAATACCAAAAAACCAGGAGACTGGACTGAGATTCGAAAATTTAATCTCATGTTTAAAACCTCCCAAGGTGTCACAGAAGATTCTTCATCTATGGTCTATCTCCGACCTGAGACAGCGCAGGGTATTTTCGTTGATTTCCCAAATATCGTTCGTACGTGTCGTCGTCGTGTGCCATTTGGTGTTGCACAAGTTGGTAAAGCATTCCGTAATGAAATTACTCCAGGTAATTTTATCTTCCGAACACGCGAATTTGAACAAATGGAAATCGAGTTTTTCTGTGAACCGGGGACACAACTTGAGTGGCATGAAAAATGGAAAGTAGACTGCAAAAAATTTCTCATGGAAACAGTAGGGATCAAGGAAAAAAATCTCCGTTTCCGTGAACACGAAAAAGATGAACGCTCTCATTATTCTGATGGAACATTTGATATCGAATACGATTTCCCAAGTATCGGTTTTTCTGAACTTCAGGGGATTGCATCTCGTACTAACTTTGATTTGAATGCTCACATGAAAGAGAGTAAACAAGATATGAGCTATTTTGACCCTGTGAAAAATACGAAATTTGTGCCATACGTTATCGAGCCATCTATCGGTCTCACACGCCTCTTCCTCGCAACACTCTGTGATGCGTATGATACCGTCGCTGATGGTGATGAAGGTGGAGAGAGAATTGTTCTCCGTCTCAAGCCAGAAGTAGCACCAGTAAAAATCGCTGTCTTACCGCTTGTAAAAAAACTCAATGAAAAAGCTGAAGAAGTATTTCAGATGCTCTCAAAACATTTTATGACGTGGTATGATGAGACAGGTTCTATCGGAAAACGCTATGCACGATTTGACGAGATTGGTACACCTTGGTGTGTTACTATAGACTTCGATAATTCGCTCGAGAAAAATATGGTCACGATTCGTCACAGAGATACCATGGAACAGGAGGTAGTAGCTATCGAAGAGCTGGTAGGATACTTCAATAAACAGCTTCAAAATTAAGCTGTAACTGTATTAGATTTCTTTTCCTCTATAAAATGACAATGGGGGAGTATGACTATGCTCATAAGTATGG
>CAZJBQ010000018.1:7327-14725 GCA_964544625.1 uncultured Candidatus Peribacteria bacterium
CCTTCCTTGTGAGCCGCAATTGACGCTTGATTTAGCGCTGCGACGACTTTCATCGGTGATGGCACGACATCATAGAGCATATAATCGAGGATAAACCCTGTGAGGGGGAAAGCGAGCTCAAAAATAGTGGCTATGGTTGCTGGCACATCGCGCAAACCTCTATAGTACATACCATAGCCGAGAAGATCGGATACAAATATGAGGAAAAGGACATTTGCAGGGTTGGAACTCACTTTGGTTATTATTTCCTCCATGCCAATCATTTCACGAGATGCAAAGACAATAATCCAACCAATAAGACCCGTAAACAATAAGCGTAAGCTGAGAGCATAGAGGTGAGAGTTATGAGTCAGAACTATCTTGCTCAATGTCGTTCCTGATCACCAGAAAACTGCCGTCAGAAGTGCATATATATAGGCGTGTGTTGAGGTACTATCGAGCACGAAACCAGTATCACCGACAGTGAGGAGGATACTCGCAAAGATTGTTGTTGCTGCGAAAGCATAAAATGAGCCCTTTGGATGTTCTCCGAGGACGAGTGCAGAAGTGATAATAGTAAAAATAGGCTGTAATCCTATGAGCACAAAGACAAATCCGAGGGATTCTGTAGCAGAAAGTGCTTGTGCAAAGCACCATGAACCACCTATCCCGCCCAATAAAATCATGCCAATCATGGCCTTCACGTTCTTGATTTTTTTGATGTGATTTTTTTTGAACAACCAGAGAAAAGAGAGGAGGAGTATGCCAGCAATGGTCGTCTCAATAGCTATCAAAATATTTCCTCAGATAGGTGTTCACTGGCGGATATATCCGTCTATTCACCAGATACCAGAGGCTAATATGATGTAAAATGAGGAGAGCGGCATATTATTTCTTGAATAAAACTCCACCACGTGTTGGATAGGTGACATTTTCAGTAAAGTGGCACGCGTGCACGCGTTCTCAGACACGACAAGACCAGCTCCATGTATTGAGATGTTTTTCTATATTTGAAGCCAGGCCAGTATTGCACCATGCACTTTCATTTTTTTCTGAAAATTGTTCGGGTTTGCTACAGATTTCGACCGTTATTTCTCCTGAAACAGGGGAGAGCGTATTACTGAGGAGCGGCGCAGTAGCAGATCGATTTTGTACTTGCACGATAAATAAGCCAAAAACGAGGGCTAAAAGTGGCAAATGAGGTAAGAGTTTATTCATACTCTCTCAGGGTAGCATATTTTGGGACAAAAAACAACTTTTCAGCATATTAAAATCGGTATAATGGGCGTTATGAAGACAGTTAAGAGAACTTTTCTCATGTCTCTCATATTTTGTGTTCTCGGAATACCCCTTTATTCTGTGAGTCAAAGTATCGGTTTTTTGTGGTCTTTTCAACAACCGACCTACCTCTTAGAAAAAGATACACTAGGGCTCACGACGTACAATTGTGATACCACAAAGGATACATGTAAAGTGAACTTTGACTTTACTCTGAGCGTTCCTACTGACGAGCCCTCTACGCATTATTCTTGCACTATAGATTTTTGATTCTGAGTGACAGGAGAAGATTCAAAATGTAATCCAAACACTGTTGAATTTCCAGTGGGAAGCTGGAACGTACAGGTCATGGTGAAAAAAATAGCAGATGAGTCTATCGTGAATCAAGGTTCGATAACCGTCGTTCATTCAGATGGTTCTATTGATCCACTGAGAGTTACCTATACCAGAGAATGGCAATCACCGACATATCTCCTGCTCAAAGAAGATATTTCTCTCACAGAATATGTGTGTGATTCGACGCAGACTGAATGTAAGATAAACCTCAAAATTACGCCACTTCTGGATGGGGTAGATACCTCTTCTCTTAGCTGTGAGATTACCTCAGACTTTGAAATCATACCAACGAGTGATCCGTGCAATCCCAATACTTCGCTCGTGCCAAATGGTGATCATGAAGTAAGCATTAAAATCTTGGACAAAGCCAAGAATGTCACTCTGCAGACGTCTACTATTATTCTCAAAAATACCCCCGAAAACGATACTATTGACCCGACTAAGGTCGTAACTGATATAGTATGGCAGCAACCAACATACCTCCTCGAAAAAAATGATATGACCAAGGCGTTTTATCAATGTGATACAGAAAAAACTGAGTGCAAAGTCAATCTCCTCGTGACGCCAAAACTGGAGGGCCTAGAGTCGCCAAAACTCTCATGTCATATAACAACTGATTTTGGTATAGAAGAAAGTGACTGTAATCCATCTGAATTTGTAGTACCAAAAGGTTTGCATACTATCACTATTGAAACCAAGAACAAAAACACAGGAGAAGTTATCACAACCCGAGTGATAGAAATCCAATGATTACCCGAGTCGACGGGTGGTGGAGGTGGCTCATTTTCTATGCTTGACTTGAGGCAATCGCAAATAATTATCCAGAGTGGTTTGGATGAAAACTTTGTTTGCAAAACCGATCTATGCCAAGTGAATTTCTTAGCCGATGTTCCTGCAGGTGCTCTATGTGTTTGGGACTTTGGAAATGGTACTTTTGAAACCCTAGAAACTGATAAAAAATGCAATCCATGATACGTAAAATTTAATTCAGACACGACCATAACTCTGACTGTTACTGATCCAAATAATACCACTAACAGTCTCTCTAAAAAAATCTCTCTCTATCGTACAAAAAATATAGTTCCTAGTTCAGAAATTCAAGCACGTATCGACCTTCAGACAAAAATTACCAGCAATAAGAGGCTCATAAGTGGGGGCATCTCCTGTGCACTCTGAAAATCAGACAAATGTAGTCTCAATTTCACTGGTGAGTCCAGTGTAGGAGCAAAAAACTGGTATTGGGACTTTTGAGATGGTACTATTTCTGAAAAAGAAAATCCATGAAGCCATAGTTTCTGACAGGGGACTTATCATGTACGTCTGACTGTTTCTGATGATGATAAGAGTCAAACAGCATTATACGAAGTCGTGGTGGTGAGAGATTTTGGAAAAGTAGATTGTCTGGATTGTGAAAATATGCGCGGGAAAATCCAAATTTCTGCTGTACTCGCGA
Organism: uncultured Candidatus Peribacteria bacterium; assembly: GCA_964544625.1. Classification (GTDB taxonomy): domain Bacteria; phylum Patescibacteriota; class Gracilibacteria; order BD1-5; family JAGOOR01; genus JAGOOR01. The sequence goes on from CAZJBQ010000018.1 coordinate 10,374, forward strand.
ATCCTCCGCACACCGATACGGTTGAGTGGATAGAGATAACCGATATCTCAAGAGAGAATGTATCATTAGATGGCTGTATGATTACTGATGAGACGGGCGATTTTGATATTTCGGGGATACTCGATAGTGGCAGAACTCTTCGTTTGAAACAGTCTACAACCGGTCTGAATCTCTGAAATTCTCATGAATCTCTGAAATTAACGTGCGGAGATACATTGATTGATACATTTTCTTGGGACTTTGAGATACCTACGGGATATATACTTCGAAGAAAAGTCCTCGATGCTACTCCAGAGCAAGCAGTCATTCAACGGGTTATAGATGGTGATACGCTCGATGCAGTTATAGGATGAGTACTCACTCGCGTTCGCCTCCTCGGTATAGATACTCCCGAGACCGTCCATCCACGAAAGCCTGTTGAAAAATTTGGCAAAGAAGCGAGTGAATACACACGAAAAACGCTGGAAGGGAAAACGGTTTGGCTCACCTTTGATGCTGAGCCAGTCGATCATTATGGCCGTCGATTGGCGTATGTTTGGCAGTGTGATGGGCTATTTTCTCAGGCGTCATGTATTCTTTTCAATGCCGAGGTAGTTACAAAGTGATACGGTCGTATGGAGCGCCGATTTGAGTTTCGTCGCTATGAAGAATTTGATATTTCAGAAAAAGAGGCCAAGAAAGCCAAGTTAGGTATTTGGAGTGATACAGAAGTTTCACGTATTATGAATGAAATCAGTACTGATGAAAAATATATCCTTACAACAGAACAGGAAAAGGAGTATCTCAAACTCCAAGAGGAATTGCTCGCAGAATGCCTCGAAGAGGAAAACGAATGATGTGAAGAGAAAAAACAAAAATGGAGTGAAGTGACGGAAAAAATCAGTACCTTGAATGCAAGTTCGAAAAAATCAGGCATGGTCACTATTTCTGGCCGGACATGGTGAAAATTTCCTATAAAAATAGAAGTATATCAAAACGATATTGTGGTAGAAACACTGGAAACCATAAGTGATGAAACCGGCGAGTATGAAATATTGTGGCTTCCAAAATCAGTTGGCAGCTATGAGATAAAAATACTCCTCCAGAAAGATTCAGACATGGTACAAAAAGAAAAAGAAATCACGATAGATGTCGTATCACCACATTTTACTACTCCGCTCATGGCCGATATCCTTCTCCAAGGACAAATCACCGATAATCGCTGGAGAGAAGGGGATATATTTCATTGCCGTAGTCGAAAGTATTGTTCAGTAAATGTTGTTGCTGAGAACAATAGGGAAGATGAGGTGAGTTATTTGTGGATTTTTCCAGATGGCTCCGTGAGTGATAAGAAAAATCCCTGAGCACTCCAGCTACCGTTTGGTCAGCATGAGATATTGCTCATAACAATAGACGAAGTCACAGGAGAGGCTGACTCGTCTTCTCTCACAATAGACCATCAACCAATATCCAAAAAAGCAAAAACATCCTCAAAAGGCTTAAAGTATACTCTTGATTTGAAAGATGTACCGCAAGATATCGGCGGGGGAGTAATGCCAGATGAAATATCAAAAGAAAAAGGCCTCATAGGTAATATAATTATTGTATTAGTCCTATCTATTCTGTCTTACGTCTTTTTCTCTAGGAAACCAGACTATTGACAAAATAAAGATAGTAGTATATAATATTCCTGTTAAATTTTAATTATATATTTATGCCTACAGGTGCCCCTACAGATGATCCACAAGCAGATGTCAAAACACAACCTGTTCAATTGATACTCACCGAAGTAGACCCAAATGGTATAGATGCAGTACGAGCAAATATGAAACTCAGAGTCGAGGATGCCATTCAGAGACGAGATATCGAAGAGCTCGAAGTAGACGATAAGATGGTATCAGGTTCAGGAACAGTCCGAAGAATTATCAAAAAAGATGGTCTGTATGGTTTTACTTGCGAAACGAGTAGGTCCTATGTAGGAGACAAAGGAACTAATAATTGTTTTAGGTTAACTCCTGAACGAATGGCTGCGAACTTGAGAAGTGCTGATTTATTCAAACTAGCACTTGGCACGACAGTCTACGGACCAGGTGGAGAAGAGATGCGTATCAAAAATATACTTCGTGCTGGTAATGATGGTCAGGGTAATCCATACGGTATCGAAGTAACTTTTCAAGAAGATATCCAAATTGATCCAGATACGTTTGGAGAGTGGCTCGTATATATTATCAAAAAAGACGCAACAAAAATAGGAGGGTAATTATTTGTATATTTTGATGAAGAGCCCGAAAGGGCTCTTTTTCTATAGACAGGTATCTGTGAAAAATTGCAAAACAGTATTTCTCCCTATAATCCAGCTATTAATTTCTATTAATTCACTATGCAAGCAACCAGCAAAAAGATCAATCCTCATACCTACGAAGTTACTATCAAAGAGAGTCTCGCTGAGATGGAACACTTCAAAAAAGTGGCAGCCAAAAAAATCGCAGAAGCACGACAATTTCCAGGTTTTCGTAAGGGTGACGAGGTTCCAGTGGACGTCATCGCACGTGAGATAGGAGAAGATCGATTGGCAGGCGAGACGCTCGAAGCAGCCCTCCAGACGCTCTATCCAAAAGCTCTCAAAAAACTCGAAATCCATCCAGTTGATGTTGGTGAAATCCAGAAACTCGTTTCTCACTCGCCACTTGAGGTTATCCTTGTGGTCGAGGTCATGCCAGAAGTAAAACTCGATATCAAAAAAATCGAGAAAATCAAAGTCGAGGTCGGTGAAGTATCCGTGACAGACGAAGAGCTCCAAAAAGAACTCGATGAAATCATCGCTCGCGGTACACATTTTCATACTCGTGGGGCACATCATGGTCATCATCACGATGAAAATGGTGATGTCGCAGAGGTGACTGATACGGCTATACAGCAGGGTGATCGTGTGCGACTCAATGCAATCGGATATGATAAAAAAGGTGGCAAAACTGATGACCGAATGGCTCTCCATGATTTTGAACTCACTATCGGTTCCAAGATGATGATTCCAGGATTCGAAGAAGCACTCATAGGTGCAAAAGAAGGAGATGTCGTCGAATTCGATATCACATTCCCTGAGGACTATCACAGCAAGGATTTCGCTGGTCAAAAAGCGTTTTTCTCATGTACTATTCTCACGGTCGAATACCCTCACAAACCAGAATGGTCTGAAGAATTCATAGAGCGCGTCTGGGGCAAAAAACTCTCACTCTCAGATTTTAAAATTGAGTACCGTGAAGCCATGCTCGCTGACCGCAAGGACAAGGCTCGCTCTGAAGCAGAAGAAAAACTCTCAGGAGAACTCATCAAGGTTACTGATATCGAGATAGGTCCAAAAGTAATCGCCAAAGAAGTGGAAAACCTCTGGGCTCACCACAATGCTGAAATCACGAAACAGGGCATGGAAATCAAGTCGTACTTAGAGCATCTCAAAATCAGTGAAGAAGCGTTTAAAAAAGAACACATAGAGCCATCAGCCATTCGTCGTCTCAAATCGATGATTGTCCTCGAAGAACTCAAGAAACACTACAAACCAGAAATCACAGAAGAAAAAGTAGCAGAAGAAATGAAAAAAGTATTCGCTCGGTATGCTGGAGATCCTGATTTCGAGAAACGTCTCACAGAACTCGCTAAACCTGGAACAGACCACTTCAATGATATCAAATCACGACTCGAGTATCGAGCCGTGATTGAGAGGTTTTTGAAAGTATAATTTTCTAGAAACCAGGTGCTGTTGGAACTGCCCCAGGCGATGTGGCATTTCCAGAGGGGTTAGGTTCAATTATGTTGCCAGGATTGGCGGTGGCTGAAATGGTCGTATTAGAATTCACTCCAACTTCATTTGGAGCATTCACTGGTGCTCCAGCATCGGGGGTTGATGACACGGTTGGTTTTCGAAATTTTGAATCATCAAATCCTCCCTCTGGCACTGTAACTCCAGCAGGAGGAGTGTTACCACCAAATCGATCTGGTAATCCGCCCACACCATTATTGGCACTCACTCCAACTTCATTTGGAGCATTCACTGGTGCTCCAGCATCGGGGGTTGAAGTTACTTTTTGTGCCGGATGGATGAGTTTATCGACTTCGGCACGCAATTTTGCGAGAAAATTCTTGGATTCTCCTTGAATTTCAGCCTTTGGTCGACGGATATAATCAGTCATACCATCAGGACCTACTGGTACTGATGCTGGTGTTTGTTTGATATCAGGCGGATTTACCGGTGTAGATTCTGGAGTGTTAGCCATAAATGAATATTAAAAATACTTAGTACATACGTAGAATAACACAGTATGTATGAGGATGCAAATTCTCTCAACATATGATTTGCTGGCACGGCGATGTCCATT
>CAZJBQ010000019.1:0-3850 GCA_964544625.1 uncultured Candidatus Peribacteria bacterium
GCCTCGCCACGAGTCTCGGGAGCAAAAACCCAATCCCAGCTGTTGGTTTTGCACTCGGTGTCGAACGTCTCATCGATTCTATGGTAGAATCAGGTCTCTATGTTTTGAACAAAGACACTATCGATCTCTATTTCATCCAAGTCGGAGAAGAAGCAAAGCGTATCGCTCTCCCCATCAGCGTCCAAGCGCGTGAGATGGGTCTCAATGTCCTCGCTTCATTTGGCTCTCCGTCGATGAAGACACAGCTCAAAAAAGCGAATCAACTCAAAGCAAAATACGTCGCTATTATCGGTATCATGGAGGCTCGTCGTGGAGTATGTCAGCTCAAAAATATGGAAAAAGGTATCCAACAAGAAGTCAAAATATCAGAACTCATCAGCCATATGGTTACAATAGTAGGAGAGAAAAATCTCGATTTCTATGATCCAAAAAAAGAGCTTCTTCAGGGGAAAAAACCAGAGACAATTGACCCATCAGCAAAATAGATTGACTTTACTCTTTTTTCTATATTATCTCACTATCATTTTTAATTCATCACTATGCTCGGAAAGCTCAAAAAACGAAAACGACTTCGCACACACGGATTTCTCCAGAGATCTGTCACTGCCAATGGCCGTAACGTCCTCCGCCGACGTCGCTCAAAAGGTCGTCATCAATTGACACCTTCTTACCCTGTTCGTCTCAAATCTCCAAAAGGAAATCCAAAATTTCACATCATCGCTGGCAGAAAAAATAAGTAGGAAATAACTCTCCTCTCATGATCGCACAGAAATATCGTCTCAGAGAATACGAAGTAAGCAGGGTCTTCAAAAAAGGAAGACCCTTTTTTTGAACCTACTGGACGATGAATGCATTGGAAGCACGTGGCGGTCAGCATCGTATGGCAGTCAGTATATCTCGGAAGCATGATAAGCGAGCTGTTCAGAGAAATCGCTACCGTCGTGGTCTTTATGACGCGATGAAAAATCTGTTGGTCGCTCCGAGTCAAGATTCCAACGAGAAACTATGAACAATAAACAATAAACGCTACCAAGTGGTTTTTACACTGAAAAAGGGATTAAAAATACCAGAGAAAAAAATCCCGCAAGCATGGATTGAGGATGCTATCAAAGTGTTTGAAAAATGAACTCAGTTTGCACAAAATAAAAATATCTCATAATACTGCTCATGAACTCTACAAAAAAAATTTTGCTCGCAATCTATGGTGTATTTGTCCTCATCGTGCTCTATCAATCAGCTACCCAAAAACCCGCTCCCGAGCCAGCATCAGTACGTATCATCAGCGATGCAACGAGCTATACACTCCCAAAAACGCCCACTATTTCTCTCGTCAATAATTCTGAAAAATCTCTCACAGTCGATACTTGTCGTGACCTGAAAATGATGGCAAATGGTGAGGAAAAGGCTACGCTCCCACCGACTCTCTGCCGTACAGTTGAAGTACCTGCCAAATCAATAACTCCTCTTATCGGTCACACAAAAGATGATATCATCACATTCCAAGATGGATTTCAGAACCTACCAGAGACATCACTCCGATTCACCTATACTCAGCCTGAATCAACAACAAAAACAGAAGTAAATATTACACTCGGCAAGGCAGGCTTTGTTCGTCTTTTTTTCAGGACGTTCTTTTATAATCCTGTTTACAATTTTTTCGCAGCACTCGTTCTCATCCTCCCCGGTCATAGTCTCGGATGGGCCATTATCGCCATCACTCTCATCATCCGTTTAGCCCTCCTCATACCACAACAAAAAATGCTCGTATCACAGCGTCGAATGCAGGTGATTCAACCGAAAATCAAAGCCATCCAAGAACAACACAAAGGCGATCAAGCACAAATTGGTATGAAAATGATGGAACTCTACAAAAAAGAAGGAGTGAATCCTCTCGGTTCTTGTCTCCCTATCCTCATACAAATCCCTATTCTTATCGTCCTCTATCAGGTTATTCTCAATATCGGAAATCCGAGCAATCTGGCTCATTTGTATCATATTGACTGGCTCCAGAGTTTCCGAAACGTGACCATCAATTCACACTTTTTTGGACTCGAACTCGGTCAGGGTGGCGGAATAGTCGGTGTGGTCCTCGGCGTACTCACTGGTGGTCTCCAATTTGGTCAGATGTGGCTCTCTCAAAAGAAAATACAAGCACAAAAGGCAAAAAGTGGTGAAGAAGAAAAACCAAAAGACCCAAATATGCCAGATATGCAGCAAATGCAAAAAATGATGCTCTATATCTTCCCAGCAATGGCAGCCTATCTTGCTTACGCTTATGCAGCTGGTATCGGTCTCTATTGGCTCATTGGTACAGTATTTATGATTGTCCAACAAGCTGTGGCAAATCGCCAAGCAGAGGATAAAAAAATGGTGATTCGGGATAAGGCAGGGAATGTGATTGGATAAAACAGTTCTTATATTTGACATCTATAAAAATACCTGGTACTCTAAAACTAGGTATTTTTTATTTTACTTTTATGCATAAACTTTCTCAGAAGAAAAAAATAAGCATTATAGCTGGTGCGTTTTTGTTACTCACGGTAGTGACATTGGTGAGTACAGGACGTATGAGTCTCTCTGGTTTATCATCGAGCGCCATTACGAGTTCTAATTATGTTTGTAATGAAAAGAATCAGACAAAAAATCTCGCTCAATACAATCAAATTCCCAATAATATCACCAATGCGAATAATAAAATCAGCATTATAAGTGGTGAAATCAGAGTCCTCCAGGATAAAATCAATGCCCACAACGTGACTATCGGTCAAAAAGAACAAAAGATAGCAACGCGACCGGCAGAAATCCAAAGGCTCAATGCCCTTATCTCCCCTATCACGACGTTTATTAATACAAAATGTCGTCAACCTACATGAACCATGGTAAGAACATGTAATGACAAGAAAAAAGAGAAATTAAAGTATGAAAATGAGATTTCAAAACTCAATGCCTTGGAAAATGATATCAAAAAGCTTCAGGGTGAAATCGGAACACCAGAAAACAGCAAGTCATTGAAGTGAAAAATACAGTTAAAAGAAAATCAGATTGGTATATGGCAAGGAAAAATAAATGATTATGCGATCTTCAAAAAACGTTATGAATCCTGTGATGCTGAACTCAAATTAAAGCCCATCGTTGTTTCTAATTTGGCTTCTGGCGAACTCAGAATTATTTCTGGTGAAATTGAAACACCTTGTCCTGAAAAACTCATGTCAGGTGAAGTAGTGTTTTTGTCAGGAGATATAAAAGCGCCTGTGATGTCTGGGGAAGTACAAGTATCTGGAGAAGTAGTGGTTCCAACTATACTCAGTGTCGCTGTAGATAAGATTGAATTCTCGGTGAGTCCAACTCCAGAAAATAATTTCAATATAAAATCATGGTTGCTAGAATTTAACCAATACACTCGTGCGACGTGTACCTCGAAACAAAAATCATCAAACCCTGTAGAAATCACAGTAACATGTGCCTTCCCTCAAACAAGTACTGGCATAATGGTAATAGCGCCTGGTGCTCAATTAGGTTTCAGGCTGATAGGTCAACTCGGTTCCGTGACCATGCCTATCTCGGTCAATACGGAATTCGTCTCTCTCAAGTATAACGGAGGTAGAACGGATGTCATTGATCAAACACAGCCTGCAATACTCAGTTATACATCCAACTCATGTCAACAAAACATATGTGGTAATGGTATCAAAGAAGGTGCAGAACAATGTGATGATGGAAATAATGTAAATGATGATGGGTGTAACTATAAATGCGAAATAGAGAGAACGCCTGACTATGTTTCTGCTGCAAATAAACTCGCCAGTCTCGGTATAATCGTAGACCACTCGGCTAATCCTGCCGAGTATAG
>CAZJBQ010000019.1:3860-11399 GCA_964544625.1 uncultured Candidatus Peribacteria bacterium
ATAGACTCTCTGATACTATCATTCGCCAAGAAGCGATTAGGGTAGCGGCCAGTGTCTTTGGCGGCATCTTGGAAAATGAATCAAGTTATATATGCACTGGCATTTTCACAGATATTTCAAATAGTATACCATGGGTGTGTCGCGTCGTTGAAATCTCAAAGGGGGCTGGCCTCGTAGTAGAAACTGGTAACCTCTTTCGGCCAACAGAAAAACTCACTAAAATTGAAGCAATTACATTCGCTCTTCGTGCCTCACATATAATAGAGGGACCTCAAACTACAGAACAAATACTCAAAATAGCTATTGATGCAAAACTTATACCTTCAGAAGTAGGATTTAATTCAAACGATATTGCTGTTCGTGGAGAATTCTTCTATTACCTTGTACAGTCAATTGAAGCAGCAAAGGTTCCTGATCTTTGTACTATAGCTCCTGATCTTTGTACTGTTTCAACCTCATGTGAAAATCTTCAAGGTTCTCAAAATTGTCTCCAACAAAATGGTTGTTATTACAATGAAAAGACAAGTAAATGTACTTCTGAGGCTCTCAAGTGTGAAGATATGTCCGATGCTCAGGATGACATCTTTACAAAAGGTATGATTTGGTGATTTGCCCGACATGTCTACTCGCCTCGTTATTACCAAGCATCTTATGACTACTGTACTGGTGAAATTATAAATCAAGTCTCATGTGATAGTGAGGGCTTTGCGAAATATACAACGGTGACTTGCCCAAATGGATGTAGTGATGGCGCCTGTAAACCCGCTGATCCTGTAGTAGAAGTGTGTGAAGACCTAACAGTAACCCCGAGTATGACTCAGGGGGGTGGTATTGTATCTTACACATGTCAGTCAAATATGGACATCCTCTGTATCCTCGACCCAAACTTTTGTAAACCAAAAACCTTTTCTGTTGTGCTAAAAAACCCCGCAGGGATAGTAGTCCAAACAATGACAACGGCAAATGGTATCTTTAGCATACCTACAACTCCTACTGGCACCTATACTGCTGAATGTTTCGTTAATGGTCAGACAACTACAATAGCCGCTTGTAAAAAGCCAATTACTATAACTGCTGTTACCACAAATCCAGATCAAGAAGAAAATGGAAATGATGACCATTTTGTCTCCTCTCCTATCTACACAGCCCTCCTCGACAACACAACAGGCCTTGTCTATGGTCAGGATACAAACCTCATGAAGCTCGACATAGCAGCTAATAACAAATACGACATACTCCTCAAAACCATTCCCATCAATATGCAAATCTATACAAAGAATCTCAATGTATCGAATATCAAACTCCGTGATAAGAACGGAAATATCCTCGGTGTAACTATGACCGCTATCAATAAAGTTAATGAGTTTAATAAGGATGTGCAGTTAGTGATAACATTTAATGACCCTTACGCTATACCAGCTGGAACAGGAACAGACTTTATTTTGACTGGAGTAGTCATGGGACAAAGTAATGAATATGATACTGTCTCGACATGGTTATGAGACAAGGAGAAATTCACTGGGGTGAATGTAACTCTCCAAAAACCATTTACAGGAGAAGATATATCATGATACAGCTGGAATGCAATTTCTCTTATGAGAAGATAGAAAATTTTGGGACCATATTTTACAAAACATACTTGCATTGTATAATAATCTTTTATAATACGGAAAATTATAATAGATTGTTATGAATGATCCACGCCTAACACCTCCTTCTTCTGAAGTTCCATCCGCTGAAGTTATCAGTTATTTTGAGGGGGAAATAAAAACTGATATTCCACCTTTCAATGGTACCTTACTTGAAACTGATATAGAGCAAAAGGATGGTGTATGGAAAATCACAGAAGATGCGCTTGGAAGACTCAAAGAAAAATACATCCAGGCAGTTACACTATATGCCAAAGAATTAGCAGAACAATTAGACAAAATACCCGAGGAAATAAAAACTTTAGAAAAACAACGTGACGAACTACCAACTCCAGACAGCTCTGCCCATAAAAGTGCTATCTCTCAAAAGAGAGCACTGGGTATCAAAAAATCGAAGGTGAAAGATTGGAAGGGCGGAGCAGGATCGATTGAAATGACAGCTGAACATCAGAGAGAGCTAATTCAACAAGAAATAGACGCTTGCGATACAATTATTCGAGAATATGAAACACGTCGTGCTGCACGATCTACTCCAAATAAAGCAATAGAAGATCTGAAGAAAAGACAAAAAGAACTCGCAATAGAGATACCAAAATTTTCAGATATAAGTAGTCTCGCTCAATCATTTCAGCTCGCATGCAGTGAACTCAAGTTTGCAATAGCGCCAGCAATAACGGAGTCAACCATAGAACCAGTTGTAGTTGTAAAAGAAACTATTGCAAATGCAACAGTTTCTACACTTGGAACAACTCGCACACCAATACAGTGGCCTGCATGGCTCAATATGAGAAATGCAGCTGTGGCCATTGTGGGAGCAGGTGCTATAATATGATGATGATTCGCCGTCAAACAATATCAGAAAAAGCAGGAACAGAAATTAGAATGGAGAACGACTATTCTCGGTGATTATTTTTCTCCAGCCGAAATAGCTATCATGGAAGAATCAGATGTGGAAAGATACTCCTCTCTCGGTGCTCAGATAAAAAGATTTAAATAGAAATCATAACCTGGGTCTCTCAGAAGAAAAAATAGTAAAATTGGTACGACTGGGAGATATGATGAAGGTGTGTATGATAGAGCCTCGTCTGAGCCATGTAGAAAACCATTTACATGAACAAGTACAAAAAAGATGGCAAGAATTCTTTGCAAGACATCACGTTCAAATTACGATGTTCTACTCTCAAGGAAAATTCGTAGAAATGCTTGATTTTATGAGAATGAACGACGAGGTTTTTGCTCATATTCCTAAAGAATCTACCGCTGTAATGTCACATCCGACAGATATTATTGGATTACGCATTAATAATGGTGAAAAATGATTTTATTTTATCCTTGGCCACGAACTAATACCAGAAAAATTTGTCGGACTCTCTGAGATGGTCAAGGGAGAAATTTTAACAGGAAAAATCACTATTCAAGATCTGGGTGTTTGAGAAAAAAATGGAGCTCGTATGGGTGAAAAAATGGCCGACTTTCTTGGGCTTGATAAGGCTAAATTTGCCGTCACTGCACACCTTGTTCCTGGAACGGATCATATCCAGATAACCATACATAATACTGACGGGAAAGGGCCTGTTAGAAGTGAATTCTGCATGATTGATGTTGGTTCTCCTCTCCGTGAATTTACCAAAAAAAACGATCCTGAATGAATCGAAATCATGAAACAAGGCTATAGATGACCATGAGAAACGACACATATCGACGTCGAGGTAGAACAAGTTGTTGAAGCATTTTTGAAAAAAAATGTCACTGCTCTCCAACCAACATTACAAAAAATCGAATCAGATTTCAGAAATCCACATCATGATTATCCAGCAACATTTTTACAAGACCTTGAAAAAAACTTGCAAACCGAGATAACTGCTTGACCTCTGGGTCATTTCTTCGGACCAGAGAATATCACCGTTCTCTGCAATAGTATTTCGCAAAATGGAATTGGTGTTCATATATATATTTGCCGAGCAGATAAAGTTATTTTCACGGCCATAAATATGAGCTCAACTGGAGCAAGTCGATATTCACTGCATCCAGGTCTCCAAGAAAAAATATGACAGGAACTCAAACAATATTTTATAAAAAACCCTCATGATTCTGCTCCAGATATACACATAACTTCTGAGGGTAAGAAAGTATCCATTCTCCCGGGGTGAATGACAATCACAACTCCTCTTATAACCGCTCCTGGTATTACCCTGGGTGCCATTCTCAAATATACAACCATCTTTCAAGGTGATACCAATAATCAACAAGAGGGATGTATACATATTCCAGATTTTTGAGAGAAAATAGGGAGTGCACTTTTATTACCTCGTGGCTTGGAAAAAAAGGATTCTTTCCATCCGATAGAAATAGATGACATAAACGAAAAATTATGAAAAATACCCGGTATCACTGGAAGAGATATACATATAGGGCATGCTCTTATTAAAGGTAAAAAAAGAGCTGTGGCAACGGTTTCATTCTCATGAATGGGGAAAATTGATGTTGTTCTTCCGGAAGCCGAGGATATATCTGTTTCCACTAATATGAGCCTTGAAGACAGTCATACACTAACTACCTGTGTACATGAAGCTCAAACAAATTTTGGAAAACACTGATCGATAACACAATTTGGGGCAGAACTTACTCAAAAAATTTCAGAACAATTTCGTGCCAAACTTAGCAGCTTAAATATAAAACCAGAAATAATAAACAACGAATATCAGTTTAGAATAAAAGTTGAACTCATTGACGGTACAAAGAATGATACTCTAATAACAACAAATGGTTTAGTAACAATGGTACAATCATATCTTACTCAATATGTAGTAGAAGAAAAAATACTCTCCGATGTTGATTACTTAGTGAAATTAAATGGTGTGGAAAGATACACAGGTACAATCAAAAATATATCATACCTAGCACCTCTACAACAAAAATTGTACAAAGAAAGCTCTTTCTACGAAATAGATTTCGGAAATTCTGGTATTACAGTCACTACTACTGGCGAACCTATTTTCAGAGTCGCCTTCAAAATTTATAATGTTCCAACACTTTTCTTCTTCGATTTATCAGCAAAAAATTAGTGGAATAATGGCGCACGTAAACCTGTACCTTTTACTCGATAAAAGAATGATAAAAAATTCTTTTGACTTTCTTATTGCTCTATATATCATCGTAGTAATACATTAGTATAATTTATGTCCTACCAAGCTACTCTCCGTAGTAACATCATAGCTGAACTCAAGCGTCATACAGATGATCTTGATGGTTTTCTTGAGGATATGATGACTCCTCAGGAAATCGAAGCGCTCGATGAGAGAATCAAGATCATGCACGCTCTCACTGCTGGGAAAACTCAACGCGAGATCGCCGAAGAACTCGAACTCTCAATCACAACTGTTAGTCGTGGATCTCGTATTCTCCAGTATGGAAGAATAAAAGGATGATGGCGTAAATAAGTAATTGAGTACTCCTGTACTCCTGGGACTTTCTGAAGTCTCTTTTTTGTGACCTTTTTGTCACACCGTAGTAATACATTATTTATTTTAATTTAAAGCTTATGAAAACTTTTATAGATTTTGAAAAATTTATCACCGAAAACCCTCTTGACAGGCATGTAATTGAGGCAGCAAATGAAAACGATCCAACTCTGAATAAACAACTATATCCTCCGCATATTAATATAAAAGAACGTGAAGATCTGGAAAGACACCAACGAGAAACAATGGTGGAGAAATTTAAAGAACCTGTTTTTGTAGAACAAGTTGCCAGAAAATATTCACTGAAATATTATGAAGCACTTCGCGACTACAACACTAGAGCTCTTTGAACATACAGCCTCTTGCCATTCATTTTACTTATGAATCCTTTTCAACTTAGTGATTTGGCCAGACAAAGAGCAAAACTAAAACAATGAAAAATATATGACTTTAGTCATGAATGATCGAGCATGATGTAGCTCATATAGACATCTCCATTCGGTCTGAAGTTATTCATAATAACATTTTATTTGTCCTCAGTGCACACCGTAGTAATACATTATTATTTTTAATTTAAATTTATGGAAACAGAAAACGTAAGTGGTAGAGAAATACAAATTACATTAGAACAACCTAATAATACCTGCGATAAAATCAGGGAAATACTCAATAATTCAGAGTGATTTGAGGAGAATTTACGTATAGCAAAAAAATTAATGGACAAATGAGTCAAATCACTCTCTCTCCATGAAATAGATACATATTTCACGGATCATAGACGATGACTAGGTGGAACTTTCGGATGGCCTGTTGTGGAGCTTCATCCAAATAGAACACTTCTTGTAATACTCTGTATGAAATGATTTTCCTGATCACAATTATCAATTACACATGTGAGATTACTTTGTGCAGACTATCATCGAAGATACCAACGTGATCCTCAAGAATTCTTTACGCATGATCTCCGTGATTCATGCTACTTATGACAAAATTATTATGAACCTAAATAACCCCCTCCCCGCCTCACTCAGAGGCGAAAATTACGCTATTATTGCTCAGGGTAAACACGCACGTATCTATCCTGGAAAACTCGTACAAACTGCCACGCTCGAAGAAATGAAAGCCTTACAAACTCCGGGGAAAGTCGTGACCTTTCTCGCTCCTTCCAGACTCATGCAAGAAGCAGGAAGAGCAGCTATCGGTGATGAACCGATACTCGCTCTTGTATCTGATATATGTGACGTTCAATACTACACTCGGGACAAACTCTCACGTTTACTCAAACAACATGGAGATGATAATTTCTCACTCGGGACACAAACACCGAGCATGAGTGATGATACATATGCAGCGAAGGTTCGTAAAGTCCAAGATCATATCCGTAGTGGCGATATATGTCAGGCTGTTTTGGCACGTCACTTCGTGTCGCCTATTACTGGCATGAATCCCGAGAAAACACCTCTCGCAATGCTCCATCGTCTCCTCATGATACGAGGGACCTATATGACCGCTCTTTTTAGGACACCTGAGGCATCATATCTCTATGCAAGTCCTGAACGTCATCTCACCATACGAGACGGCCGAGCGACCACAAATCCCATTGCTGGAACGATGAAAATCGGTGATTCTGACACATTTCAATCACGACTCGAACAATTCGCATTCCACAATGAAAAAGAAGCAAAAGAGCTCGCCATGCTCCTGGATGAAGGGACTAAAATTATTGCCGAATTCTGTCCTCATGGCGAAATAGAATGACCATTTTTGCGAGAGACGGGAGCCGTCATACACACTGAATACAAAATATCTGGACGAGTTGTATCCGGTACGCACGTCATCGATGCTCTCAGAAAAACCCTCAACGCTCCAACCCTCACTGGTAGCCCTATCAATCGGGCTTGTGAGGTCATTGGAGAGCTCGAAGATATATCGCGAGGATATTATGGTGGAGTTTTTGGTGTCTACAGAAACAATGGGAATATAGATACAGCCATTGCTATACGTGGTGCTCTTTTGGACCACACAAATTCTACCCTCACACAATCAGCTGGCGCTGGTATCACACTTGATTCTGACCCTTATGCAGAAGGCGAGGAAACCAAAAGCAAATCGGCAGGTGTGAGAAGAGTTTTAACCTCTGATATAACAGAAGTAAATCCACTTCATTTGTCACCCACCTCTGCCCGTGTCCTCGAACGACGCATGAGAATACAGAGAAATACTCATCTCAATTCCTTTCTCTTAAGAAAACAAGAAACCCTTGAGCCATCTCCAGAACTCATGGGTAAAAAAGTGACTGTGATTAATTTTGATGATAATTTTGCCCATATTCTGGGAGTCATGATTCAATCGCTCTGAACACAGGTGCAAGTCGTATCCTATCAAGGATACGAACCGGATGAAGATATCCTCGTGTTCGGTGGTGGGCC
>CAZJBQ010000019.1:11409-14155 GCA_964544625.1 uncultured Candidatus Peribacteria bacterium
GATATCAATGATACAAGTGACTCAAAGATGAACCGTCTCAGAGAAATTCTTGCGTGACGATGAGAAACTCCTCTTCTGGGTATTTGTCTTGGTTGCCAGGCAATCTGCCAGAATCTCGGTTTAGAAGTAAGAAAACTTACTTCTCCTCTGCAATGAAACCAAGCAGAAACTCTCATCGATACAACAAGAGAAAAAGTTGGTCACTACAATTCATTTGCTGGTTTTGGGGGAAAAGAAGGCTGTGAGATACACAAAAAACCTGATGGAAGTATCGATATGATCCATGCTTCTCGAGAAAAGATGCTGGGCGTGCAATTTCATCCAGAATCAGTGATGACAGAAAACGGTAGAGATATACTCAAAAATCTCCTGCTAAAACTCATACGATAAATTTCTAGCAAGTCTCTTTTGCAAAAATCATATTTTGCTATATTCTACCGCCGTTGCCTCGCTCTCAGAGCAAGCATACAAGTTATATGGCTCCGTGGTGGAATGGTAGACACGATGGACTCAAAATCCATTGCCGCAAGGTGTGTCGGTTCGAGTCCGACCGGAGCTACCATATACTTGTTACAGTGGTCAAGCCTGATTATCAAAATATCGCTAGAAATGGCGGTATTTTCGTATAAAATCTCGACACTTATGAAAAAAATCTCTCTCTTTATTTTTAGTTTTCTGATTTCTCTCGTTGCATTTGCTGCGACGCCCACTGATATCGATGATGCGAATTTCCTCGCACGAGAATGAATCCTCGTCGATCAGTCGACTGATATCAAAAATTATCGTTTTGAAGAACCCATATTACGGCAGGAAATAATAGGCATGGCACTGAAAATAAAGTGAGTGGATTTACCAACAGACTATACATGCAAAAAATATTTTTCTGACGTCAAAAATGACATTGTGAATAATTGGGTTTGTAGAGCAATTGAGATAGCAGCAGAGATAAATATCGTATCTCGCGCCAATACAACTTTTCGACCAACAGATCAGGTTACACAAAGCGAGGCGTTGGCTATAATTTTTGGAGCACTTGAGTACCCTTCAGTATGAGATTTGCCCATAAGAGATTTTTTACGGACCTCTGGAAACCCTTTCCCAAAATGAACAACAGAATGGCAAATGGGACTCTTTATGGCTGCAAAAGATCTATGAGTTATCACAGATTACACTTCTCTTACACCAAATAATGCCATCAAACGATGAGAAGTTTTCTCTTTCGTGGTAAAGACTTTGGTGAATAATAGTTTTGAAAAACTCGCAAAACGATATGACATCCAGACAAAGTGAATAGAGAAAATCAATCCTCTCGGTAAAATGACCTATGAATACGGCGATGAAATCGATATTTCTGGATTTGATGCTGCTCATCCAATGGCTCGTCGGAGCTTCATGGTTATCCCTCATGGCGGTGATCCTATCAAAGCCCTTTTCCAATACTACAAGTCTTCGACTACTGGCGGAATTATACCTCTCAATACCGATATCGTACAGGCATGGATTCCCCGCGCATATGTTCTCTTGGGAAAAGAAGCGTTGATAGTCCTCCCTATTGGTTATTTTTACAAATCTGATGAGCATATCAAAAAATTCTCTTTTGTGGATGCCTCTTATTCTCTCAAAAATGTCGATATTCTCAAAATCCACTACTATTCTATCAATGAAAAATCTCTCCGGCTCGCTCACGAAATGCTCACTCAAGGCAGTGGTATGATGTCTGGTGAAGTGGGCACGGGTGGTGTGAGCTTCGAAACCTTTCAACGAGCGTACGGAGGAGCAGATAAAGTGGTCTTTCGTGAGGACACTGTGAAAGATCTCGGAGAAAATGTCTATGAATTTCTGGTGGAAATAACTACAAAATGAGTAACGGTCACACACAAGGTCACCTCTCGTGTTGATCTTTTGAATTTCAAAATCGAGCAGATTTCTTCTGTGAGACAGTAGAAAATCTCTTTTTTCTTTCTGTTTTTCGCTATACTGAGATTATATATTTCACTGGATACATAATTCACTTCATTTATGCATATTGAGCTCGATTCTGACAGACTTTTCACGGCCATCAAAACCGTTGCCCATGCTGTCGTCAATTCTCCGACAACACCCATTCTCGAAAATGTCCTCCTCCGAGTCACGAATGAAAAAATGGTCGTTGTAGCCAACAATCTCGAAATGGCGATAGAGTATACCATAGACTCTGATATTGTTGTTCACGATCCTGGTGATATCACTATATCATTTCGATTTCTCGCTTCATACCTCAACCTCCTCGATCCAACACGGCTCACCATCAAGACCGATACTGGCCACACGCTCCATCTCACGGCGAACAAAAATAAAATGCGTCACAAAGGTCTCAGTGCCGAAGAGTTTCCTATGATTCCTGCGACTCGTCGTGACACGAGATTTGTGTTGTCTTCTGACATTCTGCGAAGAGCTTTTAGTAAAACTCTCTTTTCATGTGCTAGTGGCAATATCCGCCCAACCCTCGCTGGAGTCTACATCCAGCTCCATCCGGACCATGTGACCTTTGCATCGACCGATAGTTTCCGACTCTCTGAATACCGGTACAATTGTGATACTGGGGTTGATAAGAAAATCGCAATTATTCTCCCTTTCCGTAGTGCCAATGAAATAATGAAAATTGCTGAAGTATTAGACTCATTAGATTTTTCAAACTATGTTCAGACTCAGTCTGTCCAAGAAGCAGTCAATACAGCCTTAAAAGAAAATGATGATCTGATTGTTA
>CAZJBQ010000020.1:0-1033 GCA_964544625.1 uncultured Candidatus Peribacteria bacterium
CTGCACACACTGATTCGACTTCATTTTCTGGAATATCGACGAAATGATAAAACGTCAGCAGTTCAAACTGCATTGGAGCTGGTTTCATATTGTAGTATGAAGAATAAAAGACACACTCTGTTATTGAGTGTGCCGTTAGTATAAATATTTTAGGGAAGTTGCAAGCAAGTGTACAAAAGACTATTTTGCCTCAAAATACTTCCTCACTGCTGGCTCCAATTCCTTTTTACGACTCAAGAGTTTCCCTATATCAGCGGTGAAATCATGAACATCAACGCCAAATACAGACTTGATAATCTCATTTTCGACATCACTGGCAGCAAAAACAGTATTTTTTTCAGCGATGATATCAACAACAGAGAAGAATATAGCATCAATCCCCGTTTCTTCTTTGAGAGCCCGTAAATCAGAGATAATTTCATTTTTTCGACCCAGAGCATACTGTGGATTCGTTGTCTCCATGACTCAGTAACCAAATTTCTTATCACCAGCAGTGTAGACCTTGTAATCGAGTTCGACAATTTTTCGAACAGGCATGTCTCCGAGGTCAGATTTGGCATCAAACATGGCTCGTGCGTAGGCTTGGATGTCTTCTATGCCGAGATCCTCCGCGAGATACTCCGCGATTTCCCTATCCTCGGCTGTTGTTGTAGGGGATTTGAACGCGAGACTATCAGACAAGATACCAGCGAGGATGAGCTTCGCAGTTTGATCGGACATTTCGAGGTCCTGCTCTACAAACATCAAAAAAAGAATAGAACACGTAGAACATATCGGATCAAATCTGAGCTGAATTGGCTCTTTTGTCGCCAAATTCTCGACCAAATGATGATCGATAATACTTCGAACCTTGAGCGTATCGAGATGATCTATAGATTGAGTTGGGGCATTGTGATCGACGAGCACAACGTCGCGGTGATCACGACCGGCGAGAACCCGATGACCACGCGCGTCTGGTCGCTGGCGCCGGACGGGCGCGTCGTGCGCGAGCTCGGTCCGATCGAGATCCTGATCGCCAACGCCGGCGGTCCGC
>CAZJBQ010000020.1:1043-12780 GCA_964544625.1 uncultured Candidatus Peribacteria bacterium
GGCGCCTGAACACCGATGCTCTTGAGGACGTATTCAGTCTCTCGATTGAGCTCACCAAGACGATAAGCGGTTGCTTCTTGACCTATTTCGTTGAAATATTCTGCAGCTACCAAAGCAGAACAGATAGCATCTGTATCAGGATTTTTGTGTCAAATAACGTGAAACATAAGAAAAAAGTGAAAAAGTAAACCAATGAGCTATAGAGTATAAAAAAGATACTTTTTCGCAACCATTTCAGAGAATATTATTTTTTTCTTGCATTCTGTTGATTATTTATATTATTCGTGTCTCGATAATTATTATGCGATTCCAAAAAATACCTTACTACCTGAGACACAGCGTCGATGAAATAATCGCACATGCACGAAAAAATATCACGGTGCACTACGTCCGAAGCATAGGCAAGAAAGAACGTCGCTCTACTGAATGCCAAATTACAGACCACAATAATTATGGTGATTTCTTTTATGAACCCCACAAGTTCGAAATACCTGAAAATAAGATTTTAAAGTGCGCAGATCAGCTATCTGCTCATCAAAATGGTGTTATAGCTCTCAAAAAATGGGAATCAGAATTACGTGGTTTTCTCTCAAAACCTATGAGAAAGATAATTGACCCGAGAGAAGAAAAATCCCACACGAGAGACGTGCAGGATTTGAGATTCGAACAGATAAAAACATCAATTCCTCTCCGAACTGAAAAGCTTAAGGACGTCGCATGAGAGCGAAAGATCCGACGCGTAAAAATATCGTTGATTCCTGAGTCTGTCAGTTCTCGTCGGTAGTAATAATAGAAGATTGAAGCGTTTTTGATCCAACTTGAGCAAGTTGGGTACTATCGAGTTTTACAAAAGTGTAATTTTGACCGAGATAATATGTACCTCCTGCAAAGAGAAAAACACCGAGCGTAAGAAAAAGTCTTTTCATAAAACGTAGTTAAATAACGGAGGAATTATAGAGAAACTCATCTGGAATGCAAGAAAACTCAACCAGAAGAAAAAATACTTCCACAAAGAAAGATATTTCCTATAATAGCCCCAATTATGCAATTCCGTTCAAAATCTTCATTTCAGACTCTCAAAACCATACCATCTGGATCTGAAAATAAGGCCACTGGCCTTCTCACTCAAGCAGGCTATATCCGCCAAGAAATGGCATGAGTATACAATTATCTCCCGCTCGGACTCAAAGTACTCAGAAAAATAGAACAAGTCATACGCGAAGAAATGGACTCAGTCGGTGGCCAAGAAATATGGCTCTCTGGGCTCTCTGCTCGAGAATCATGGGAAAAGACAGGTCGATGGGATACAATTGATGTACTCTTCAAAGTGCCGGCAGCAAACAATCGTGAATACGCCCTCAACCCAACGCACGAAGAAATCGTTACACCACTGATGCAAGAATTTACGCGCAGCTATAAACAGCTCCCTGCTTGTGTCTATCAATTTCAAACAAAATTCCGAAATGAAAAACGAGCCAAATCAGGCCTCATGCGTGGAAGAGAATTTTTCATGAAAGATGCCTATTCATTTCACACTACACAAGAAAGCCTCGATGAATACTATGAGCAAGTGAAAGCAGCCTATTTTCGTATATTTCATCGTCTCGGAATAGGTGATAAAACACATTATGTTTACGCGAGTGGTGGTGCTTTTTCAAAATACTCACACGAATTCCAATTAGAAATAGAAGTGGGTGAAGATTTGGTCTTCAGAGATCCTGAAACAAATATTTCCTACAACAAAGAAATCGTGGTTTCTCGAGTATCACCTTTCGCATACTCAGACAGAGAAGAATCACTCGAAAAACACACTAAAAAAGGCGTCATAGGTGTCGACGATCTCTGTAATTTGCTTGGTCTCAAACCACAACAAACTACCAAGACTCTCCTCCTCATGAATGGAGAAAAGATGATTGCTGCAGTACTCCGTGGGGACTATGACTTGAACATGATGAAACTCCAGGACGTAACCTGAAGTGCGAATCTCCGTATGGCAACACCAGCTGAAATAATGACACACACAGGAGCTGAAGTTGGTTACGCAGGACTCTATAATCTACCAGAAACAATAGAAGTTTTCTGTGATGATGGATTGGAGCCAATGACCAATTTCGAATCAGGTGGGAATGAGACAGGTCTCCATGTAAAAAATATTAACTGGTGACGCGACATCAAAAAACCAAAACAATTTTATGATATCAAAGAGTGACAGCCAGGCGACCTCACTCCAACAGGAAAAATCTATGAGACATTCAAGGCTTCAGAAATAGGAAATATATTTAAACTCAGTACCAAGTTTTCAAAGCCATTTGAACTCGCCGTCAACACAGAAGATGGAAAAACGGTAACACCAGTCATGGGGTGCTACGGTATAGGCGTATCGCGTCTCATGGGTGTCATCGCAGAAATGTACGCTACAGAAAAATGACTCGTATGGCCCGAAAATATAGCACCTTATCATACATTGATTGTCGTACATGGAGGTAATCTCGAAAAAGCAAAAACACTCGCAACCAGCCTCGAAAAAGAGTGAAATGAAGTCCTGATCGATGATCGTGATGTATGATTTGGCATGAAGATGGGCGATGCTGAGCTTCTGTGAATACCCAATATCATACTCCTCACAGACAAAACACTCGAAAAAGGTGGATATGAATTACGGAAGAATGGCTGAGAAGGAACCATAGTCACACTCGAATAATTCAAAATAGAAAATCAGAACCTTGTCATAAATATCATGACGAAACATTTTTTGATTTTTCTACTCTATGAAATAGGAATAACCAGCAAAAGAAATAGAATAAGGACAACTCATCCCCATGAACATCCGATCAATCAGTTCTGACACCCGTCTGCACTATACCATGAATATATTTATGGTACTGTTGATTATGACGAGCGTCACGATGACTCTCATTGAGTCAGTGGACAGTCTCATGACTCCTGAATTGAGGAGCATGTTTCTCGCGATACATCTGTCGATTTTATGTGTATTTTTTGCTGAATTCATGTATCGTTTTTGGAAGGCCGATGAGCTCTACCCGAGCTCATCCAAATTCAAAGCTCGAATAAAGTTTCTGATGAATCCATTTACCATTGTCGATATCATCGTCATAGCTCCTCTCTTTGCCATGATATGGACTCAGAATCTCCATGGGGCGGACACTGTCATACTCCGAGTGCTCCGATTCACATCGATACTCAACATGTTTCATTTTTATCGCTCATCGAGAGTGATCAAGCTCATACGCGATATGTCACGTGAAATATGGTATGAGATACTTATCGTCTTTATACTCTCGCTCCAGTGTATCATCGTATCTGGAGTCCTGTTTTATGTCGTCGAACACGGCACAAATACCCACGTTCATAATATATTTGATGGTATATGGTGGGCAGTGGTCACTCTCACAACCATAGGCTATGGTGATATATACCCTATTACAGTCTGGTGAAGAGTGCTCGGTATGTCTCTGGCCATGGTCGGCATAGGTCTCGTAGCGCTGCCAACTGGTATACTCACGACAGGGTTTATACGAGCCTTGAGACAAGAGAAAAAAATCTCAAAGATGACAGAAATACTTGAAGAAGAACAAGAGAACCTCGAAGAAGAACAAGATAGTCTCGAGAATCGAGTCAGAAAAATAGAACAAAAAATAAAAGCCTCCAAAACAACAAAAAAAGTCTAGCCATTCCTCACAAGAAGCTCACAGAAGGTCCTTGTACAAAAGCATAAAACCTCTACTATTTCGAGAACTATGTCAAAAAAACTCCTTCTCTGCTCCCTCTGTTTTTTGCTTTTTTCTTTCAATAAAAGTTACGCTGACTTTGTTGATACACAATACTCATGGTATCATGATTCTATCGAAAAGCTCCATAATGAATGACTCGTCAGTGGCATAGGCGAAAATAAATTCTGAACTGAGCTCCCTATCACTCGTGCGGAAATACTCACCATACTCCTCAGAGCGAGCAATACGACTCTCCCCCCAATCACAACGACAGAAACATGTTTTCTCGATGTGAATATCAACATGTGGTACCATCCCTATATCTGTGGAGCAAATACTCTCGGTATCGCTCATGGATTTGAATCAGGGTTATTCCAACCAAATTCTACCGTCACGACATTGGAAGCCCTCGCATTCTGAGTAAAAGCCTTTGGGATAAGTGTACCTCTCGCGGAAGGAGAAAAATGGTATGAACCACTCCAGAAATTCGCGAATGAGAATAATATACTCCCCACACATGGATATACCCTGAGTACGAAAATCTCTCGAGGAAAATCAGCTGAACTCATACTCCGTCTCCGAGAATACAGCCAATCCAAATCCCCTCTCAACTACAAGAGTCCAGGTTGTCAGACAAGTTCACCGCTGATGTCAGGCGAAAACACCATCATCATCGATGGGAAGGAACGTAAATACAATCTCTTCGTGCCAAGCGGATATTCGAACTCTCGAGAATATTCATTGGCTATAGCGACACATGGGAGGACGAATAGCAAAGACCAAGTACAGGCCTATATGTGACTCCAAAAAGGACAATCAGACACTATCGTCGTCTACCCTGCTGCTCTTCGTTCGTCATCAGGCTCGAGCTTTTCATGGGCCGAAAAAGAAAACATGATTTTCATCGATGCCATACTCAAACAAATATCCGATAATTACTGTATCAACCGGAACCAGGTCTACGCCATCGGACATTCCCTCGGTGGCTGGATGGCACAGCGTATCGCTTGTCTCCGTGGAGAATTTATGAGTGGCCTCGCAGTGGTCGGTTCCGGAGGTTTCAATGGTACATGTACTGGACCGGTCCCCTCCCTCTTTTTCCAAAATGTCGATGATCATCTCTCTTCTTATGCCTCCGGAGTCAGCGCAAGAGATATACGTCTCAAAGTAAATGAATGTAGTGATGTGACAGAAAGTATCCAAATCGGCTCTCTCACCTGTACCAAATACACTACTTGCTCACCGGGCAATCAAGTGGTTTGGTGCGAATGATACACAGGCTACAATGGCGACCCACATAGCTGGCCTACTGGCGGCTCATGGCAATCACCTGGTGGAGGAACGTGGATACTGGATTATTTTCGTAGTCTAAAGTAGTAGTTTTGACAAAATTAATAAAAAATCTCCAAGTATTTGGAGATTTTTCGATGTTTTTTGGTGGCGGGGGATGGGATCGAACCATCGACCTTCAGATTATGAGCCTGACGAGCTACCACTGCTCTACCCCGCGACATGTATCTACACTGTATCAATATATTGACGAAGTCAACTATTAAACATGGTGCCAATGGGTGGAGTCGAACCGCCGACCACAGGGTTATGAGTCCTGTGCTCTACCGCTGAGCTACATTGGCACGGGCGAGAGTTTAATAAATTTTGCAGGTTTCACAAGTTTAATTCATGAAATCAGCTCCTTCTTCGATTTATGAGATAAATCTGATAGTCAGAGGATATCGGTAATTATCGCCTGAAAGATGACCTAAGAATCACACAATGAGCAAAATAAACCATGTAAGCCAAACAACTGGAATCAACACAACACCAATAACAGCAATGATAAGACCTACCGCTACTCACATATAGAGAATAAAACTGAGATTGAAATTAATAATTTCAAAACAAGCCTCCTTTTCTAATCGTGATATTTTTTCATGCTGGAAAAAATAGTAGATAATAACGAGGATTATTCCGAGTACTCCTCCCGAAAAGAGATTACCAACGAGATGAAGTATTCCGAGCATTTTTACACCTTCTTTTGAGGTTTCTGATGAGCTATGAGATGATGTTTCTACTTTTGGAGCAGTTGTAGTAACTTTTTTTGGTGCAGTTTTTTTAGCGATGGTAGGGGCTGCTTTTGTGGGAGTTTTTTTTGATGTAACGGGTTTCTTTGGAGCTGATATTTTAGTAACAGGAGCTTTTGCTGGAGTCTTTTTCGCTACAGCGACTTTTTTTGCAACAGGCGCTTTTGCGGCAACTGCTGGCGTCTTTTTAGGTGACGACTTTTTTTTGGTATTTGTTTTTATCATAGGTAGAAATACTAGGGAAAGTGCACCAGCTGTCAAAGGCAAACATCTGCAAGAAGAGTTTACATACAAGAAATAATCTCTAGTATAGGCATAAATATTTACCACTATTACCATGAATAAAAACCGTCTTGAAGCATTTAGTGATGGGGTCATCGCCATCATCATCACCATTATGGTACTCGAATTAAAAGTACCACACGATACAGACATACATGCTCTCGGAGAACTCATACCTGTATTTCTATGATATGTATTGAGCTTTGTATATGTTGCCATTTATTGGCACAATCATCACTACATGTTTCATACGGTCAAGCATGTGAATGGAGGTATCATGTGGGCAAATACACATCTACTTTTCTGGCTCTCACTCATACCATTCACAACGGCCTACATGACAGAAAATCATTTCGCAAAAATACCAGTCCTACTCTACGGTTTCATTCTTTTGCTCGCGGCTATAGCGTATTTTATAACACAATCATCAATCATAAAATCTCAGTGAAATGATTCACTCCTAGGCAAGGCAGTCAAAAAAGATATCAAAGGAAAGCTCTCTCCCCTATTTTATATTTTAGCACTTATTGGCGGCATCTTTCATCCTGCAGTAGCTATATCATTTCATGTGATAGTCGCACTCATGTGGCTCGTACCCGACAAAAGAATTGAACACATAATACAAGGTGAATAGTATGCTCGATAAAAATTTCACACCCCCAAAAGAACGCATAGCAATAACGGCAACTAAAAAACGTGTCGATATTATAGAGACTATTATTTATCCTTTGTCAGAATGTAGTACCTCTATCCTCCTCACAGGATCTATGGCATATGGACAGGATTTTAGTGTCACACCAGAATCAGACATAGACCTGCAACTCACCATCACACCAGAACTATTTCAGAAATTACACTCGTGCAAATACTTCCAAAAATATAATCTCTCACGTATAGAAGAAGGATTCAGAAATGGAATTTTTAGCCAGTTTAGTCTCAATTTCATATACAAAGAGGTCACAATAGAATGTCACTTTTGGGATGAAAAAACAGTCAAAGATATATTGCTCTATAAAAAAGAAGAAATATCTCGTCTGCGTTCTCAAACAAAAAAAATAGCCACCGATTACGCCTATAGTTTTGATGGTGATGAAGACGTAGTTGAGTATCCGGACCACAAGCAATGAATCTACAATATAGGACTCTTTCCTGTCTACAGAATAAGAAATAAAAAAATATTTCTCTCCCGTCCAATCACCAATATACTCGGCAACGCTATAGTACTCTTTGATAATTGCAATATAACTGAGGCCATGGATACATGCCGTGAAA
This sequence comes from uncultured Candidatus Peribacteria bacterium, assembly GCA_964544625.1. Taxonomy (GTDB): domain Bacteria; phylum Patescibacteriota; class Gracilibacteria; order BD1-5; family JAGOOR01; genus JAGOOR01. The sequence continues at coordinate 8,410 of CAZJBQ010000020.1, forward strand.
TCACAGAACAAAAAATCGCAGACATAAAACAAGAAAAAGGAAAAACATATTCGATTTTCAATACTCTTCCTGGAAAAAATAAAATCTCAGAAGAAGTAAAAATAATGCTTATATAAAATGAATCCAAGATTCACATTTATGCTCGAAATTATCCAAAAACTGGGCGAATTTCAGCGTAACCACTTTCGAACAAAGATTGATTTTGAAGAAAAATTAGGAGCAATGGATATAGTTTCATTCGTCGACAAAGAATGTGAACAGATGTTTCGTGATGGCATTTCAGATAATTTTCCAGAAGACATTATTATGGGAGAAGAAAGTTATGACAAAAACCATGATTACAGACAATATAAAAAGCTCTGGATAATAGATCCACTCGATGGCACACTGATGTTTCAGAGATGAATCCCTTATTATGCGCCAATGATTGCTTACGTTGAAAATGGTGTAGTACAATTTTCAGCTATATTTTTCCCTGAACAAGATACACTCTATTATGCAAATAGCGATGGTGCGTTTTGTAATAAAAAACCAATATACGTCTCATCAATACAGGATTTGAAAAAGAGTATTATCAATGTTTCATTCAAGACGCTGCTAAAAAAATTTAATTACAAAAAATTGGAAGATATTAATGCAGAAATTGGAAGAGTAATCGATATGAGCCCTACGGCACAAAAATTATGTATGTGTGCAGATAGTCAGTGCGACTGATGAATAAATCTCGATGGGTGAATTTGGGACACTGTACCTGGTTGATTTATTATCCAGAAAGCATGAGGTAAAGTCACAAACCTTGGAAGTGATTCATGGGATATTTTTAATCCAAAAGTAATATTTTCGAATGGAATTATTCATACAGAATTCCAGAAACTTTTAGAATCATAAATGTCTTCTTCTCATTTCGCAATAATTGGAATGGTGGTCTACGTGATATTCACATGGCCATATATCCGAAGTCTCTGGAAGAAAGATGTCATATTTCATCCCTATTCTTGGCTCTTATGGGCATTGCTCGGGAGTATCAATGCGTATGTTTTGTGGCGTCAAGAAAATTTCTGGTGATTTACTGCGCAAATTCTTTCTATTTCATTTTGGACTATGTTTTGTATTCGAGGGTTTATCACAAATAAAAAACTCTCTCTCAACTGGATTGATAAAATCTGTCTCTGTGGAGGCATAATATCTATAATGATTCTTCTCATCTTCTGACTCACTGAAGCTGTCGTAGCGATTATAATAACTGACGTCATAGCCATAATACCAACATGGAAGAAAATATATCTTAATCCAGCAAGCGATAAAATAATTCCCTGGTTTGGAAGTATAATCACACTTTCACTCTATTTACTTTCAGTCAAAAATTGGACTTTCGAGAGTACAACATTTTGGATATATTTAATCATAGTAAATACAACAACATGATTTTATCTACTCTACAGAAAAATATTCGACAAAAAATAAGAAGAAATACAATCATTCGTAATTAGTAACTTATAATTCGTCATTTCTATGTACCAACCTTCCACTACAATGCTTCAACGCTATGCTGATGTTCTCGTCAATTTCGCCCTTGGTGGCGGAGCTGGTATCAAAGCAGGTGAAGTCGTCCTCCTCTGTGTCCCAGAATGTGCACGTCCGATGCTCCAGCCTCTCCACGACGCTGTTTTGAAATCTGGTGGACACCCTGTCGTCGATATTATTCCCGATGGACTCCAGAGAAGTTTTTTCCAGCATGCAAATGATGACCAGATTAATTATCGTCCGATGAAGCGTCTCCTCTGAACTGTAGAAGACTGTGATCATCGTCTCTACATGATAGCGGAACATGAGAAATATGAGCTCGCTGGTATCGATGGGAGCAAAATCATGAATCGTTTTAAGACCATAAAACCCTATCGTGAAGCGATGCAAAAAAAAGAAAACGAAGGGAAATTTACTTGGACACTTGGGCTCTACGGCACGGAAGCAATGGCAGCTTTTGCTGGTATGTCACTCGAGGAATACTGGGGAGAAATCATCAATGCCTGTTATCTCGACGACGAAAATCCTATCAAACGCTGGCAAGAAACCGAGGCTCGACTTCATGATCTCACAAAAAAACTCACAGATATGGAAATCGAGTGGGTACACGTCGTGGGTGAAGATGCAGACATCAAAGTAAAAATCGGAGAAAAGAGAAAATGGCTCGGTGGAAGCGGACGAAATATTCCAAGTTTTGAAGTCTTCACCAGTCCAGACTGGAGAGGAACAAACGGCTGGATACGCTACAATATGCCTCTCTCCTACCAGAGCAATATCATCAAAGGTATTCGCCTCGAATTCAAAGATGGCCTCGTGGTCAATGCAACAGCCACAGAAAATGAGAAACTCCTGAAAGAAATGATCTCACAAAAAGACGCAGATAAGGCGGGTGAATTCAGTCTCACTGATCGCAGACTCTCTCGTATTACAAAATTTATGGGAGAAACTCTCTACGATGAAAACGTCGGTGGACCATTTGGGAATACCCACATCGCTCTCGGCATGGCCTACAAAGATGCGTACACTGGCGACGTCGCAAATACTACAAACGAAGAATGGGAACGCCTCGGGTACAACGACTCTGTCGTGCACACTGATATGATGAGTACCGCAGATAGAACTGTGACTGCGACTCTCAAAGATGGCTCTGAAGTAGTGATTTACAAGGGTGGGGAGTTTTTAATCTAAAAGAGATGCTCTAAATTTTTCGAGAGCCTGTTGAGTTTGTTCAAGGACTGGTATGTATTCTGGAAATCGTAGTGGATGAACACCGTGTGGCATAGTTCAATCATAGCCAAAATATCAATGTGATTTTATACGAGGCCTAACCCCTGTTCAATCTATATCGATTGATGTTATTTTAGCATCCTCATACGAAGCATAAGTCAAAAAGGTACGTCAAAGAGAAAAATCTATTCCTCTTCCTCGTTTTTGTTTGGCAACAAACTGCATACTATCAAATGTTCATGTTCATGATAAATCTTCTGTCAATAAATATAATCAGTCTATTCCGCTTTTTTTAAATCTTTCATTTGAAAAACCCGCAGATGAAAATTCTTTCCCTTGGACAAGCAAAAAAATAGCATCAGAAACTCTACGAATTTCTCTCAATATATGGGCAGGGTGGGTACCAAGATGGGCAGGAGATTCCAACATATTAATATATAATAAATATTATAAATAATATGCAAATATTTTGTTCTGGAATATTGTGTCTATTTTTTTAGTAGATCCCTAATCTCCATCAACAACTCTTCTTGTGTTGGACCTTTTGGCACTTCAGGAACTGGAGTAGCTGGTTTGAGTTTTGCCATCGCTTTGACCACAAGGAAAATACAAAATGCGATAATTAGGAAATCAACCGCTGATTGTGCAAAATTTCACCAATTGAGTGTCAATTCTGGAATACCCTTTTGCATTCCTGGGACTTCTTCGACTGCTTTTCGGATGACGAATTTGTATTCTGTGAAATTCACACCACCTGTGAGGAAACTAATAACGGGCATAATTACATCAGTCACGAGCGATGTTACAATTTTACCAAATGCACCGCCAATAACGACTCAGACGGCGAGATCGACGACGTTGCCACGCATAGCAAATGCTTTGAATTCTTGTACAAATGACATAAGAGTGAGGTAAAAAGTAAACACAATAATAGTAATCAGGAATCATGAATTGCAAGCATACAGACAAAATCTCTGTTGTATTTTGTGAGCAATAAAATACGATAGAACCATATGAAAAAATTGTTCCTTTCTCTGAAAAATACAATCAAGCAAGCATGGTCGCTCGATACTCGATCATTGAGCTTATTTCGAGTTGGTATAGCTCTCGTAGTAATAGCCGACCTTTGTCTCAGAAGTCGCTACATGATTGAGCATTATACAGATTTCTGACTCTTCCCTCGCGAGGCACTTTTTTCTCTCGAAAATAGCAAAACAATGTTTACGATTCATGCAGCGAATGGGCAACTCTGGTATCAGATACTCCTCTTTGCTCTCCATGGTTTCTTCGCTCTCTGCATGCTCGTCGGATATAGGACCAAGATGGCAAGCGTACTCGTCTGGATACTGACAGTGTCCCTCCAGAATCGGAACATGAGCATCAATTCTGGGGCTGATGACCTCCTTAGGCTCGTCCTCTTCTGGTCAATGTTTCTCCCCCTCAATCGACACTGGTCATGGGACAGTCAGCGACAGCATGAGATCAAACGCGTACACGGAGCTTTTCTCCTTTTCTCGGTATGAAGTATCGCATTTATCGTCCAACAAATAATGCTCTACTGGGTAACAGCCTATCTCAAATTCGGACCAGAATGGTACGTCACGCATACAGCTGTCTACG
>CAZJBQ010000021.1:0-6488 GCA_964544625.1 uncultured Candidatus Peribacteria bacterium
TTTTTCAGAAATATGGGCTTGATCCTCTCGCCCACTCTTACCAGACTCGTCTCGATATGAATCGTGCGTTTTCTACCCTTGGAAACCCGAATTATCTCGCATGACTTTTTCTGATGGCGCTCCCATTAGCCCACGAGAGCATCAATTTTCGAAATTCAGAACATACTCTTTTATCGAAATTACTCCTCTGGATTATCTGATGATTTCTTATCTATTGGACGGGGAGTTATTTAGCATGGATTATGTTTCCTTTTGCATTGTTACTTTTTTTGTCGGATGGTCTCTTTTCTACTAAAAAATCACAATATATATTTTGGCTTTTTATCCTCCTTTTGTGATTCATAGGTTGTGCATATGTCTGGAATTTATACGGCCAAGATATCCTCGAAATGCAAAAAATGAAATGATTCATAGCGCGCTGGTTTCTCTGGAAAACTTGATTGTATGCTCTCACGAGTGATGTCTCGCATTTTCTCTTCTGATATGGTCCTGATGGTTTTTTAGCTGTCTCAGAGTATTTTCGTCATCCATTGCTTTCTGTCTACGAAGATCCAGCTTATCGTATAGATAGGAGTCATAATGTTTTCATCGACTTTGCCCTCCATTTCTGAGTACTTATTTTATGTGCTGTACTTATAGTGGCTAGTTATCATGTGAAACGGCTTTCTTTTGCTCAGAAAATCTCACTTCTTCTTTTTGGGATTTATTTCTCTTTTAATATACCAGTTTTGGTTCATTTCCTGATTTTGCTTCAGATTTTTTCTCTTACAGAAAGCAAAAAATCTATTCACTAATAAGTCAGTGATTCTGGAGCGCTTCGGCGACTTTTTTACCGAATGATTTTTCAGCTTTTTCAAATGTCCAAGAGGAGAGTTCTTCCATTCTAGACACTGCTGTGAGTATTTTTTTTCGTGCAACTGGCCCTATGCCCGGGATTTCATCCAAGAGAGTTTTTGTGTATCATTTTTCACGTGAACTACGGTTGTAGTTGATAGCAAATCTATGAGCTTCATCACGTATTTTTTGTAAGAGCATGAGTTCTGGAGAGCCTTTTTCGAAGAGTATTGCTTCTGAATTATTGGGGAGAAACACTTCTTCGATACGTTTTGCCAGAGAGATAACAGGAGGAGTTCAAAGTTCAAAGTTCAAAGTTCAAAGTTCAGGATTTGTACTTTTGTTTTCTTCACTTTGCATTTTTAACTTTGCATTTTTAATTGCTTGTACGGCATGAGAGAGTTGCCCCTTACCTCCATCGATGATAATGAGATCTGGCCAAGGATCTTCACCTCTTATGGCTCAGAGAGTTCGTCTGGTGAGGATTTCATCCATAGACGCAAAGTCGTCTATAATTCCAGTTTTGAGGTTTTTTATTCTGTATTTTTTGTATCGTTTTTGGTCTGGTTTTCCGTTGACCAGGACTGATTTGCTCGCGACAGTATGTTCTCCATGACTATGTGAAATATCGAAACATTCGAAAATTACTTCTTTTTTCTTTTCGAGCGATTGGATCTCGAATCCGAGTTGATGCATCAGTTCAATCATCGTTTTTTTTGATAGAGTCGATTTTTTGAAGTTTTCCATGGTTTCTCTGAATGCGAAATTCAGGAGATTGGTATGTGCGAACTCGAGTATACGTACTTTTTCTCCACGTGCCGGATGTTTGATGCTTATATTTTGGGACTGCAAATAGTTTTTGGATTCTGTATCTCACTCAAATGGTATATCAGTATAGAGAGTATGTTCTTTGTTTTGGGCTAGGTATTGTAGTAGCGCTTGTGTGTAGAGATTTATAGCAGGTTCTTCGAGAGGATTTTCGAGTTTGTATTCATGTACGCCGACTATCATTCCTTTTTTCACTTCTACGAAACTCACGAAAATATGTTCGTATTTTTGGAGCCCTACAACTACAAGAGCATCACCATCTATTGCATCTCGGACGATTTGCTTATTGCCTGCTGACTCTATTTGTTCTATGGTTTTTTTGTGTTCTTCAGCTTCTTCAAATTTTCTACTTCAAGATGCTTGTAGCATTTTTGCATGCAGTTCTTTGATGATTTCATCCTGATCACCACACAGAAATTTCCTTGCTTGAGAGAGTCTTTCTTTATAGATGGCAATTTTTGATGCATCACCGGTACAGTGTCCAGGACATATTCCGAGATATGTATCGAGACATGGCGGACCAAATTTCTCTATTTTATCGTGGTTTCAGAGCTGAAAAAGCTTCCGAATAAAACGTATATATTTCCATACATCGAAGTATTGACTGTATGGACCAAAATACTCACCTTTTTCTGTTTTGAATCTCGCTTTTGTGATACATGGTATGATATCGTCGGTGATTTTTATGTAGGAGAGATTTTTCCCATCTTTCATCAGGACGTTGTATTTTGGTTGGTATTTTTTGATAAAATTTGTTTCCAGCATGAGGGCCTCAAGTTCGGTTTGTGTTTCTATATAATCAATTTTTTTGATGAGCTTCACCATTTTTTTCTTGGCGAAATTGAGGGATGCTGTATCTACAAAATAGGATCGGACGCGTGACTTGAGATTGTTGGATTTTCCTATGTATATGATTGTATCTTTCTCATTTTTCATCAGATAAATCCCTGGGCAAGAGGGGAGATGAGTGTAGAGTTTTTTTTGTTCTGTGTTATTTTTTGTCACAGAAATAGCTTATTTCCTTTGTTGGAAATCGCAAGAACTACTTCAGAATAATTTCAAATTTATTTGAAGGCGTCTCTTCAAGTTCTAATGATTGTATTTTGATATCTGTTCACTCCCGATCAAGTATTTGTTGCATGTGTATGAACATCTCATAGGCTATATTTTCGGTCGTAGGTGCATTGGGAAGGTATTTGACTTTCATTTGGTGTTTTGTAAATAATTTCCCTAAATCATCTCTTTTTTCGAGTGCTGCGATATTGTTCCAAGTATTTTTTAAATAACGTCATAGTTTTTCATATACTTCTTTGTATTTTTTTTGTGAAAGGGGAGTTTTGAACTGAATATTGATATTCCATGTGTGTCAATGAGGATTTGTACAGAGTCCTCTGTCTCACTCGAGTCTATGAACAAAGTTGACTGTAAAAGTACATGCATCGTGTGAAGAGACCGTATTTTTTATCGTTGCTCACTTGATAGAATTCACATTGAGTGGCTGTTCTGTTGAATTGAGCCTATTGATAAATGATAATGTCGGTGATGCTCTGAGTCGCAAAAATCTCAAAAACTCATTCTCATCTCATCTCAGTCAATTTCTTATACGTTCGAAAAGAATTCTTGTTATATCGCGCATATTCGTAGATGGTAATTCTACTATTTTTATTGCTCTATCCCTTAACTCATCTATTATCGGATGCCCGGAGGGTATGAGCATCGTGTGATCAAAATCCTCATCTACTCAACGTACGATTTTTTTTAGTACTCTAAAATCTAGAATCATTCCTGTTTTTTCATTTATGCCCCCTCCCACCCCTGCCTCTATTCGTAGAGTGTATCAGCTTAAGCGAGGTTTTTTGTCTACAACTCCCACGCTCAAGTGATGTGGTGTTACGATGCTCATGTCTGTCATTGCTTTGAGTTCTTGCAATTTCATATTTTAGTGTAATATACATAAAAATAGAAATATACAAATAAAAACCTCCCAAATGGGAGGTTTTTATTTTCTAACTTGAGACAAGGAATAACTATTTGAGAGCAGCAGTTATAACTGATTCCATATTTGTGTAATTCACTGCACCTGCAAAGTTTGTCGTATTAACGAAGAAACCTGGCGTACCTCGAGAACCGAGATTTGATGCTGTTTGTTGATTCGCTACGAGATTTTTAGCGTATTTTCCAGATTCAAGACAATCTTTTAAGAAGCCTTTATCAATTTCTTTTGAGAGGAAATCGGCGAGTTTTCCTGAGTTAGACTTGTCGTTTTTGACTTCATTGTTGATAATATTGTATCCTTCCATAGACATGAGTCGGTCATGAACAGGCCAAAATTTTCCTTTTTCATGAGCACAGTAGAGAGCTTGTGTAGCGAGTTCACCAGCACCATGACCATTGCTGTAGAGATATACAAACGATGCCTTGCCAGCGTCAACGAGTTTTTTGAACTCAGCCACAGGAGCAACGTAGCTACCACCATCTGATTTGAGGATAAACTGTGACCCCATTTGTTTACTGAGTTCTGGGTTTTTACCTGCAGCAGCGTGACAATAAGGACAGCTCGGGTCACTAATTTCGACCAGGAGGAGTTTCGCATCTGGAGAGCCAAAGTGGATGTTTCCGTCGACGAAAAGCCCCTTGATGGTATCAAGTGTGACAGCTGAAGGAGCTGCTTGATTGTTGTTGCCTGTGTCAGTCGTAGGCTGTTCGCCATTGAGCATCTGAACTTGAGATTCGAGAGATTTTCGGACATTTTCTTGGTATTTTGCATTATTCACCATTTGTTTATAGAGGCTGTAGTTCGCACGTCCGCCAACTTGATCAATTTGTTGTTGTTGTACCATGAAATACGTACCGAGGAGTGATACGACAGTGCTGGCTGCAATAGCTGCAAAGACGAGATTATGATTATGTTTGTCCATAAAACGAGAATGAAATTAGGAGATAAGGGACGTCGGCTAGTATATAGCCCTTGAGTATCTTCGCAAGGTATCTCTCGCCTTCTCGCCTTTACTTTCTGTGAGAGCGTGGCCCGCTACGATATGAGGGCCAAAAAATATTTCTTTGACAGGGGACTACTTTTTTTTAGAATGCACGCACATTATACGGAGGGATGGCAGAGCGGTTTAATGCAACAGTCTTGAAAACTGTCGTGGCGCAAGTCACCCTGAGTTCGAATCTCAGTCCCTCCGCCATTGAAATTTTGATAAATCCTGACGTAAGTCAGGATTTTTTATTATGGTTTGCAAATATGAACAAAACACAATAATTCTTATATTATTTCTGGTTTATAACTCTATGCGACATTTATTTGGTTTTATTGGACAGGGCTTCATAGGTAAAAATATGGCGGATGATTTTGAGAGGCGATGATATGATATATTTCGCTATTCCAAGAGACTTGATACTCCGGAAAATCGTCAAAAACTTTCTGAATGTGATATCGTTTTTATTAGTGTCCCAACTCCAACTACCCCAGAATGATTCAATTATGATATTCTTCGTGAAGTAGTCCGACTCGTATGAATCGGCAAAACTGCTGTCATAAAATCAACGATGATGCCGGGAACATGTGAAAAAATACAAGCTCTCTATCCAGATCGTTTCGTTTTTCATTCTCCAGAGTTTCTCGCAGAAAAAACAGCAGCCTATGATGTAGCTCATCCAACGCGAAATATTGTTGGTTATCCTCTAGATAAGGCAGAATACCGCACTCGTGCTCAAGAAATCATCGATGCTTTACCGAGTGCTCCAGTGAATATCATTTGTACTTCTCGAGAAGCTGAATTTATCAAGTATGGGAGTAATTCTTTTCTTGCCCTCAAAGTCATCTATGCCAATATCCTTTACGATCTTGCGCAGAATGCTGGTTCTGATTGGAGTGTTATCAAAAACGGTATAGGTTCTGATCCTCGTATAGGAGAGAGCCATCTGGATGTCATCCATGCATCATGAGTTGATGAATATAAGGGGAGATGAGCTGGAGGGCACTGTTTTATCAAAGATTTTGCCGGACTCGTCGAGTATATCAAATCTGTTGGTCTCGATCCTCTCGGGGCGTCATTTCTGTCTGCAGCAGAAGAGAAAAATATCGACCTCCTCACCAAGAGCCACAAAGATATCGACCTCCTCACAGGAGTTTATGGCACTGAGAAAATTAAATAATCCTTTTTTATGAAACAGTTTTTTCAAAAATACTCTTTTTATTTTTTCAGTGCAATAGTTGTTTTTGCTCTTGTTTGATTGATTGAATATTCTAGTGGTCGTTCTGTCTTTGGTCCTGATGGGCGATTTGGTTGGTGGGATGGCAATATATGGGGAAGTGAAAATTCTCAACGTGTTGCGGATGCGTATTCTTTTTCTCATATTATTCATGGTATTCTCTTTTATGCCTTTTTCTGGCTCATCGCTCGTCGGCTTCCATTGAAATACAAATTTCTCTGAGCTCTCCTGCTTGAGTGAGGATGGGAATTGCTCGAGAATTCCCCTATTATCATTAATCGATATCGGGAGGCGACTATTGCTCAATGATATGTAGGGGACAGCATCCTCAATTCTGTTTGTGATATAGGCATGGTTATTATTGGTTTTATTATTGCTCGTATGTCCAAGGTCTGGATGGGTGTCATTATCATAGTTGTTTTTGAAATTGGTTGCCTTTTTTGGATACGAGATAATCTCACGCTCAATGTCCTCCAGCTTGTTTATCCTATAGAATCAGTCAAGCTCTGGCAATCGCAGGGCCATTAAGATACCTTCATTTGTTTTCGGGCACAGTGATATATAAATACTGCAGAGCGCCTTTTGTCACCAAAAAACCCTTGTACTGA
>CAZJBQ010000021.1:6498-12558 GCA_964544625.1 uncultured Candidatus Peribacteria bacterium
GTATTCTGATAATTATTGTGTTCGAAGTTGGCTGCCTCTTCTGGATACGAGATAACCTCACACTCAATGTCCTCCAACTTGTCTATCCTATAGAATCAGTCAAACTCTGGCAATCACAAGGTCATTAAACGCCCCCATTTGTTTTTTTGCACGGTGATATATAAATACTGCAGAGTGCCTTTTGTCACCAAAAAATCCTTGTACTGAAGGTCACGATATGGTAGAATGAAAGTATATGCAGTATGTCAATCATTCCCCATGGATAGAACAACTCGATCAAACTATTGATTTCTCCCCACTTGCATCTCATAAAAAGACTGACATTACCATTATATGAGCAGGTATCGCGGGTATTTCGACTGCTTTCCAGCTTCTTACCCACACTGATCTAACTCTTACAATCTTGGAAGCGAAAAAAGTCGCTCGTTGAGCCTCAGGGCATAATGCAGGTCAGGTTGTTCTTTATTTTGAGAGACCTTTCCAGGAAATAGTGAGAGAGTACTGACTCGAAAAAGCTATAGATGGCCAAAAATCTCTCTTTCGATGATTTGATATACTCCTCGAAATGGTTGATAAGATCGGTATGCAGGAACAACTCGAAATATGTGAGGGGTATATGGGTGTACGTTCCATGCAACAGCTCATCAGACATCTCGAAAATAAATCTCTCAGAGATGTCGGCGGGGCTCAATTTGATGCAGTCTTTATAGACCAACATTGGTCTGATATTCATGAGCTTCCCCCGAATTTTCGTGATCTGGTGACAGTAGTTGATCAATCGTTTATCCGTAGTAAACTCGAAACCAATGAATATTTTCCAGCATTGATGACTTCAAAAAAAGCATGTGTTAATTCTGCTCTTTTTTGTCAGATAGCTCTCCAATATCTCATACAGCATTTTCCCAATAGACTTACTGTGCATGAGCACTCTCTCGTGAGTGAAATCCGGCTTTTCCCTGATAGGGCAAATGAAGTATGGGTTGGTGATTATAAGATAGATACTCTCGAAGTAATTCTCTGCACCAATGGTTTTGAGCATTTTCATATTGTTGACCTTCATCATTCGAACTCGCGAGATACTGATAAAAATTTTCATAAAAATGTGCATGGTCTTGTCGGTTATATGGCTGGTTTTTTTGCTCCACTCAATCATCCGAGTGCTACGAGTTATTATCCAGATTCGCTTCCAGAGAACTGGGAATCAGAGCAATATTTTTATGTAACACGCAGGACATTTGAACATGAAGGTAAGAAAAAAAGTCTCATCTGTGTTGGTGGTCCAGACAGTTTGGTGCCTCACGATACACCGTACGATGCCACGACTCATGACCCAAAGGAATCATACGATACTATACAGACTTTCCTCAAAAAATATCGAACAGAGAAAGTTCCCGAGAGTTTCCCATATGCATGGCACGGTCTCATGGGCTACACCCATACGGGACTTCGTTATATCTGACAAGATCCACACGCTCCTCATCTTTGGTACAATCTCGGCTGTAATGGAGTCGGTATTGTATCATCCGTGTATGGTAGTTGGAAGATAGCGAAAATTCTTTCAGGTACCTCATTCCCTCCAAGTATTTTTGACCCACAATAGGGTAGTTTTGGAAATTTTTTTCCAAAGACAGAGAAACGTATATACTCTGTTTCTATGAAATTCCGAGATTTACTGACTACATTTGTGTGGATTACGAGACGTACTTTCCGTGTTGCTCCTTTTTGGTACTCATGACTCGCTGTTTCTTATATTGCACAGAGTCTTTTGCCCATCGCTCAGACTTTTTGATTGGCACAAATTCTCTCTGAAGTGGTTTCCATTATTGCTGCTAACGCAAGTAGTTTTTCTGAAAATCTTATTTTCTGGCTCAGCTTTACTCTTATTGCTACTATTCTTCGTCAACTCGCTGACCTCGGTTCCAATTTTTTCTGGTTCCGACTCCGATATGCGTCTGATCAGCATGTTTATGGAGATTTTCTCTCACGATTAGCACATATTGATATGCCATATCATGAAGATCCGACATTTCAGTCGGATATCAAAAAGATTGAAGACGCTCTCGCATGGCGTGTGATTGGATTTTTGCAGAGCTCATTGACCCTCCTCTCACAGACGATTGGTATACTTTTGATTTCAGGACTTTTTTTGCAGATTGCTTGGTGGATTCTCATTGTCATACTCGTTCCGGTAGTTTTGGATTATCTCATTAGTATCCATTTTGGTTCGGATATGTGGGGCATATGGGCATCTCATGGTGATGAGAAAAAACAGGCAGATCATGCGCTTGATGGTTTCAAAAACAGAGAAGTCATACGGGAATCCAAAATATATGATTTTGGTGAATATATTGCCGAGAAATATCGCGAAGCCTACAGTCAATTTACACAAAAATTTGTTGGGAAACTCAATCACAAATATCTCAGTCTCAGTGTATCAGGTATTCTTTCTTGATGTATTTCAGTTGGTGTTCATGTTTTTCTTTTAATGCAATTGATTACAAAGAATATTGTTCTTGCGCAGTATTCGTTTCTCCTTGGAAGTTTGTGAACCATCGCAGGATATTTTGCGTCGTTTCAGATGAATCTCGCAGCTCTCTATGAAAACGGTCTCTATGTATTTGATCTCAAAAGGATATTTGAACTTCCAGATGTCATTGATAAGTCACAATCCAAGACACTTATTGCCAACCATGCTCCAAAAATTGAATTCAGAAATGTGTCATTTTCTTACCCAAAAAGTAGTGAAAAAGTTCTCGATAAGCTCTCTTTTGTTATTGAGCCCGGTAAGCGTGTAGCTCTTATAGGAGAAAATGGAGCTGGTAAAACGACCATAATTAAACTGTTGGCACGATTCTATGATGTTCAAGAAGGGCAAATTCTGATCAACGATACCGATATCCGGGAAATTGATTTGAAATCGTATTATCACCTCTGGTGAGTTTTGTTCCAGTATTTTGCTCGGTATTGGTTTACGGTGACTGAAAATGTCTCACTCTCACGTATAGCTGAAAAATCTAATACACAAAAAATCGACCAGGCACTTGCCCGTGCGGATGCAGAAAGCTTGATAGAAAAACTTCCACGGAAAAAAGAGACGATGTTGTCGACTGATTTTACCGATGGCGTTGATCTCTCTGGTGGTGAATGGCAGAAAATCGGTATTGCTCGCTGTATGTTCGCGGATCCAAAATTTATCATCCTCGATGAACCGACGAGTGCGCTTGATGCATTGGCAGAAGCACGAGTTTTTGACCAGCTCTATGCACTGGCTGAAGACACCACGATGCTCATAGTCTCTCATCGCTTTGCGACGGTTCGTAAGGCTGATAGTATTATTGTTCTTCAGCATGGTCGCATTGTAGAGCAAGGTTCTCATGCTGAATTGATGGCACACAAATGACTCTATGAAGAGATGTTTACAACACAGGCGGCTGGGTATACTGATTAATATTATGACTTCAAAAAAAGTACTTGTCTGACTCTCTGGTGGTGTTGATTCCGCTGTTTCTGCGTATCTCCTGAAGCAACAGGGGTATGAAGTTAGTGCGGGATTTATGATCAATTATCTGACAGAAGATGATTCATGTCCGACACGTGTCGATATGGCAGTGGCGCGAGAAGTGGCTGAGTACCTGGATATTCCTTTTTTCACGTTTGATTTTATCGAAGAATATGAGAAAAAAGTGCTTCAGTATATATTTGAATGATATAAAAAAGGACTCACGCCCAATCCTGATGTTTTTTGTAATACGTGGATAAAATTTGATCTCTTTAGAGAAGAGGCTCTTTCTTACGGATATGATGCAGTGGCCACAGGACATTATGCTCGTATACACGAGCAAATGAAAAATGAAAAATGAAAAATGAAAAATCAGCCGTCTTTTGATGATTCAGGAAATCAGAACTTCTCATTGCTTCGTGGAGTTGATCTAGATAAAGACCAGAGCTACTTTCTCTCTGCACTCTCTCGCGAGCAGCTTGAACAGGCATTATTTCCTATTGGAGAATTACAAAAATCTGAGGTTCGTGATATAGCTCGCAAAGCTGGCTTGCCAAATGCTGAGCGCAAGGATTCCCAAGGACTCTGTTTCGTGGGGAAAGTCGATTTTGCACAATTTCTCAAAGCTCATATTCCATCGAAAATAGGTGATATTGTCGATACACAATGACATGTTCTTGGGCAGCATGACGGAGCATTTCAATATACGATTGGTCAGCGAAAGGGGATTGGCGTCGGTGGTGGCCCTGCTCTCTATGTGGTTGAAAAAGATGTCATCAATAACAGAGTGATTGTTGGTGAAGAAAACGATGAGCGCCTCTTTAGAACAACATGTACTCTCGGCAATATGAATTGGCTCTCCGACATTCCAGATATGTATACATGCGAAGCTCAAATACGCTACCGACAATCTCCACAAAAATGTAGCATTACTCGTCGGGGCGAAAGTGTTGAGGTTGTTTTTCTTGCGCCACAGCGTGCTATCACTCCAGGTCAGGTATGTGCTCTCTATGAGTGAACGAAAGTTCTTGGGAGTGGGATAATTATGGTTTAGTTACTGGAGCTGTTTCATTGAAACATCCATCCTTGAGACAACAGTGTTGCCAGATGACTTTTCGTCCGATAGGAGTTCGGAAATATCCCGGTTGTGTCATCTGCCAGACTTTGTATATTTGGAATTTTTCGAGTGTTTCTGGTGATTCGGAATTATTGTATTTTTGACAGAGTGAGCGTGCGAAATAGTCGACGTATTTTTCACCGTAGTTTCATTCAAAAATATTGGTTATATATTTTCTCCAGCGATCTGCTACGCTCAATGCATGTATGTCTGGCTTTTCAAAACTCACTGATAGATTAGCGTTATCGCCAAGGGCGTATTCTTTCCAGATATCTTTTTTGAGTATTTTTGTGGGGTCTGATTTTGATCTCACATCAGCATCGATAACCATCCAGTAGTCTGTATTGAGAGGATTAGGTGCAAACATTCACCAATACTGATCTATACGTGGTAAAAATGTCCACCACCAGGTTATTTCTGTGTGCCATTTTCAGAGTTTTTTGAGTAGGGGTGATTGTATTGAGTCTTCGAGTATGGCTGTATTCATACATGTTTTTGCTTTTTCTGGTGCGAGAAAACCTGGTCATGACCATCATCCATGTCCATAGTTTACATCGTGACTTTCGACCGGATAGAATCATCGCTCTTTTATAATAGAAACTCAGCTCATTGGCCATGCACGAAAAAACCCCTTCCAAGTACCTCCACAGGAAACGACTGAAATATTGATAATGATAATGATATAGAGAGAAATCGCACAAACAATACTCCCAATTATTTTCCCAATATGGCTCGATTTTTCGAGAGAGATAGGACGAGGTATTTCGCAGAATTTACGAGTCTTACTGATTGTTTTGTACATGATATAACCTATGAGATTGAGAGGAAAGAGTCGACCAATCAACGCGTATGGTCTGAGTATCCATGATTGTTTTGTGAGTTCTACGAATCCGTCATATCCGAGGAAATATTTCCTTCATCGTGCTATCACCCAGGCATCATCTGCTTGCGAGATTTTTTGTACCGAGAGTGGTGCGTGAGAGAGTCAGATGTACTCTACTCCAGAGAAAATTGCATACGAACGAAGCACACGTATCCACCTGGCACAGAGTCCACAGTGATCATCATAATAGACGATGAGTTCTCACTTTGGAGACAGTTTTTTGAGTATTTTGTCCCAGAAAAAACTCGGTAAGAGTGCGAGCATACTCACCATCGAAACCCACGGAAATATGCCAACACCGATAGTCGTTACTATCCCTACGTGGAGTCCTATGATGAGCATGATTCCGAGAAATCTACTTCCTGTCTTCCAAAATGGTAATACGAGTAAAAGTGGCGCAAGAAATTCTGTGACCATACTTCACCACGAGAGGAGCTCTAGTGTATTTTTGTATGGATAGAGAAGTGTGCCGAGATGAGTACGAAATCATTCGAGGGCGAGAATCTCGTAGACAGCTGTATGCGTGACGTACCATTCTGGTCCGAATTTGAGATAGGCTGT
>CAZJBQ010000022.1:0-5242 GCA_964544625.1 uncultured Candidatus Peribacteria bacterium
GGGCATTAGTTCTACTGTTTCCGGTAATCTCGGACAATGCAAGGCATACCGTATGTATCTGGAATCAACCAAATATTTCAAAAATATCGCTGATATAGAGCCAAAAGCAACGCTTGTTGATGGCCATCAATTCCCAAAATTGACTGTCAAAGTCCGCAATGAAATAGTCGTTCTCGGTGAAAAAGTAACTCAAGACGAAGTAAAAAAATATAAAAAAGAATTCACACCAGAAGAGTTCAAAAAAATTATTGATGAATGAAAAGCTGATGATTACGTTATTCTCGATATGCGTAATGATTATGAATATCGTCTCGGTCATTTCAAAGGAGCAATTCCAGCAGGGACTGTGAATTTCCGAGAAGTGCCACAATTACTCGAGCGCTATCGAGAAAAAGCAAAAGGAAAAAAAATTATCTGGTATTGTACTGGCGGTATTCGCTGTGAAAAAGCTGCTGTACTAGCGAATAAAGCCGGACTTAAAGATGTCTATGCTATAGAGGGATGAGTCGTAAAATACGTAAATACATTTAATGACGGAAACTGGCTCGGTAATCTCTATACGTTCGATGATCGTGTAAGTACTTTTGTTTGAGATGATAAAACCCACACTACTATTGGTACCTGTCTCCATTCTGGTAAACTCACTGACCACTGTGATAATTGTCGCTACACGGAGTGTAATGCGCGTCTTATCGTCGACTTTTCTGAGCATAAAAAACATATGGGTTTTTGTTCTGAAGAATGTTTCAATGCTGCCTGCCACAATCTCCTCGTAAAAGATGTCGACTGGGATCTCGTTAAAATATATGGTAAAAATACCACTTACAAAGAGATTCGGTCATTGGTGAAAAACCAAAAAATGTCTCTAGAAGATGCAAAAACGCTCGTTACTGCTCATCTCAAAAAGAAGCTCGGTAAAAACCAATTCACCCACAAAGTGAGTCAAAAAGAGTGAGTTATAGCAATAGATTAATTAGGTATTTATTTTTTTGAGGTATTCCTCAATAGTTTCTGACCAGTTACCACCCGCATCGATAACTTTTGCTTTTTGGAAGTATCCAAAAGCCTTTTGAGTATTGCCAGCATCGAAGGCGAGAATGCCTGCCTGTACGAGAGCAACGAGGTTTTTATTGTTTTTTGCGAGTACTTCATCGACGATTATTTGTGCTTGTTTTTTGTTATCAGTGATTCGGAAATACCATGATTCGAGAGCGAGGAGGTCCAGAGAGTTTGGGAATTTTTCTAGACCAATTTTTATCCACTCTTGAGCATTTCTAGCACCGTCTTGCTTGAGAGCGAGATAAATAGCATTGGTTATATCCAGTTCTGTCACATCGTTGTTGAGTACGAGGTAACCGAGGACTTGGAGCATGTTTTTTGGTTTATCGAGAAGCCAATAATTGTAGGCCAGCTTTCTCTCTACAACGATTTTTGGTTTATAACCTCCGAGGACTGCATGATTGAAGTAAATATTCGATGTCTCATAGTCTCATTTATCAAAGAGTATGAGTCACAAAATAAAATCTACTTCAGGGTCTTTTGGCTCTAGTTTTTTGTATTGTGCGAGATAGAGTTGAGCGAGGTTATATTGTCGAACCATGTAAGCAGAAAAGCCTACTATTTTGAGTACTGGCCTATAATCGGGCTTGTTTTTTACTATATTTTGGCCTACTTTCAGAGCCGTTGTATAGTCTCCATTTTTGTACCAAACTCCTACGAGGAGCGCTTGTTTGAAGCTACTACTTTTGTCTCCGAGTGATTCGTAACTATTGAGTACTTCTTTGAGTGCCATGACGGGTTCATACTCATAGCCATACGCTCGTATAGCCGATTCACACGAGATGAACTCATACTCACATGTCCATGACAGCTTGTATGAGTCGACGAGATATCCGGGGAGTTCGAGATCTGAGAGGGATTGCAAGAAATTTTTATCACCGATATATCGCATAGAGCGTACGAGTTCTTCTTTTTCTGCGAGTGATAAATCATCTTTGTTGTTGGTATACCATGTGATGGCTTTCTGGAATTGTTTTGTTTGGAATGCTGCATGTGCAGCTTTTCTTTCGGTATCACTTGAAGCCTCTAAGTTGAGCACACGCTCATAGATGTTGAGAGCTTCTTTGAATTCATTATTGGCGGCCAGATATTCTGCTTTTTTGTTCAACATTGAGACTCTTTCTTTTTTTCATTCTGCATCCAGATTTGTATCGCTCTCACTTTCACGCTGTTGTTTTTCTAGCTCTATGGGCGCTACTACTGTTGGTTGTGTTTCTTCCACGACAGGGATTTCTGCTATTTGAGCTTGGCTTGTGTCTGTATCGCTTGTTTGAGTAAAATAGGGGATTGTACATCCTGATAAAAATATGCTCGCTATAAGGCAGAATGATATCTGAGATGTGAAGAATTTGTGAAGCATCTTGCAAGTTATAGTAAGTCTCCTACACTTTGGTCGTTATATTATAATATTCGACCTTATGTACAAATTTATATCTCTTGCATTCGGGCTAACCATAGTGTCTATGAGTACTTTATCATGGGCGGTCACTGATGACACCCAAATTCTCGATAAAGAAAAGACTCCAACTGAGCATATTTCTTTCCGTCATTTCTCTTCGTGTGAATCGATGGATACAGTCCTGACTCAGTATTTCAAAAAAGCTCTCCTGGAACAAATTACCATGTATGGAGGTGCTCAACCTATGCCTCTTATGGAAGATGTCTCGAGTAGTACATCTTCAGTTGCTCCTGGTCTCGATAAAGTGGGTATGGGCTGAGGTGGGGGCGAAGGGGGATTTAGTCAGACAAATGTTCAGATAGCTGGTATCGATGAGTCCGAGGTGGTCAAGACTGATGGTACGTATATTTATTATGCTTCCAATCAGCCTGATGCTGATGGATATCAATATGTCACTATCACTCGTGCTGTACCTGCTCGAGATATGTCAGTCGTGAAGCGTATCAAGCTCCCTGCAAATTATGGTAATATTCAGCTCTATTTGGCAGATAATAAGCTCACTATCCTTGCTAATAAATGGAATCAAAATTATATCTATAATCCGAGTCCAATATCTGTAGGCAATGGCTCAGCAACAGTCGTTGTTGTGTATGATATGACAAATATCACATCACCTCGTCTTGAACGATTTTATACGGTTAATGGTGACTTATCACAATCACGACGAGATGGAGATTACCTCTATGTCCTCTCTCAGAATTATGTCTCACTCAATGTCTGGGGTGGTAGTGGAGGAGTTTATTCAAAAGAAGATATCACAAGCTATGTTGATAAAAAATTTGATCCAGCCGTCATACTCCCAAATGCTGTCGATATTCACTCAACCAGTGATACATCAAAACAGGTTTCCGTAAAAGGTAAAAAAATACCATACACACTCACAAAGTCTCCTGTTCGATGCTCTGAGGTAGAATACATCCTCCCAGAGAAGCCACAAAATCTCTCATTCCTCACGCTCTCTGTTATTCCTCTCAAAAATACCAACGCTAGCGTCACTCGCAAGGTAATTTATGGAGATGCTGCACAATTTTTTATGTCAAAGGATAGCTTTTATATAGTGAGTAATTATTGGAAACAAGGAGGGGATTTCGCCTGTCCAGTCAATGCTCGCTGTATGATGCCTATGTTCCGTTCTGAACAAAATTCTCTTATTCATCGATTTAGTACAAAAAGTGGTGTTGTAAACTACGAGTATTCTGTTCTCACTCCAGGCATACCACTTTCTCAATATGCCCTCAATGAGAAAAATGGCATTCTCTATACGGTGAATCAAAAAGATTGGACCACGAATGGTGTTGATATATTTGCTATAGATGGAAAATGAAAACTCCTCTCAAAACTCGAAAATGTCGGTGCAAAAGAGCGTTTTCAGGCAGCACGATACATAGGTAATCGTCTTTATCTCGTGACATTTGAGCAAGTTGATCCACTCTTCGTTATCGATACCACTGATTCTAAGAATATGAAAATCATGGGCGAATTGGTAATGCCTGGTTACTCAACGTATCTCCATCCGTATGACGATAACCATCTCATTGGTATAGGATTTGATACGAAAACGAGTAGCTGGGGTGGTACTATCAATGGTGGTGTCAAAATCGATCTCTATGATGTTACCGATATATCAAAACCAAAACAACAGTATTCAAAAATATTTGGTGGTATTGGTTCTTCATCGGATGTTATCTATAATCCTCGAGCGCTTATCTGGGACGATGGCCGCAAGACACTCCTTATGCCTGTCCAACTCCTCGATCAGAATCAAGTAACCTATCAATATACATCAGCATGGCAAGGTCTCCTCGCTGTCAAAGTCGATACAGCTTCTGGTATTACACAGGAGGCAAAAATCACTCATATTGATATGTCTGATATTGCTGCTAAGAGAAAAGCAGAGTGTGCTCAGTATGTTCCAGTAGACACTACTGAAAAATGCTACACACATATTGTTACTGGTGAAAAAGTTTGCGTGAAGCCGAGTGAAAATCCTGCTAACCCTACTGTACCAGCGTATTGTTATGCTGAATTCGATGATACATCGTATCTCGCGAATCAGATATGGAATTTCTACCCATATTTTGTCCAGAGAGGTCTCTACATCGGTGATTCACTCTACACTGTTTCTCCTCAAAAAATCCAGTCAAATACGTACGGTTGAAATTATGCCCTGATAAAATCTATCGATAATAAATAGATATTTATTTTCAATTAAAAACCGCTCTGAGAAAGAGCGGTTTTTTTAATGATGTCCGTGTCAATGATCATGTCCGTGACCTCCTCCGTGTCCATGGTCATCATGCCCATGTCATCCACCACCATGGCCCTCGTGTCATCCTCAACCACTCAAGTGACCTATTATGGAAAATATACCATGAATTATCAGTAGAGATCCTGCTCCGAGCCAGACAGAGAGGGAAGTTCCAGCATAAATATTTAATAGCACTATGGCTATCATCGTGAGAATGGCTGTCCGTGTTGGCCCGAAAATCATGAGCACAGCGAAGAGTTTCAGAGTATATCCAATAAACTCTCCAAGCCCTCGGCCAATCATACCAAATAGAAATGCTCCATGATCACCAAACCAGTGTCATGTGTTCACAAAACTTGCTAATCCTCAGTGTCCATGACCACCATGAGCTTCATGCCCATGTCCGTGTGCATCATGTCAGTGACCACCATGAGCTTCATGCCCATGTCCGTGTGCATCATGTCAGTGACCACCAT
>CAZJBQ010000022.1:5342-9194 GCA_964544625.1 uncultured Candidatus Peribacteria bacterium
GAGCTTCATGCCCATGTGTTTTATTGATATGATTGCTATGGTGATGATTTGTTTCTTTTTCGTGGTGGATTTCTGTGTGTATTTTTTTGATAGGAGTGGTTCTCGGGACTCGTTCTACATTTTTGATAATTACTCGTGCCAACGGGTTTATACCGTCATGTAGCACCCATTTGTGTGCGACATTGTGAATCTTATTTGGTGAATGTTTGAGTGTTTGTTTGACCTCTAATGTCCGTTCAGAAAGGCTCTCTTCTGCGAGGACTGAAGAAACATGATGAGAGGGGACTATACGGCGATCTGCGTTCATATATTATGAAGCGGATTTTCGTCAAATTTTTGTAGTGTCAAGGGATTTATTTAGAGTTTTTCAGAGATATCCTTTTCTATTACCAAATCTATTCATTGGTATATTTGCTGTCATATTTCGATATATCGTCATGCTTTTAAAAATCATTTTAGTCATGCTGCACCTGCTTTGATAAGTCACCCTCATCAGAGTCATACACCAGCACCTATTCCTGTCCAACTCGTCAATAATCCTGCAGCCATAAAACCATCTCCTACCCAATTTACTCATGCTACTAATCCATTTAATAATCCTGACTTTATGTGTCAACGTGAGAAATCCTGATACGCTTGTTTTGCGTCTACCCATCCTCATACAAAAGGTGTCATATCCTTTGCTACTTCTCAAGTTTTTTCCCACCCTGATTGGTGACCATCGTCTTGGTAGCTTCCCAGATTTTTCTGCACATGATCAAATGTGCTATAAAAGTGTCGCTCAAATTTTTCTTTAGACATGTAATTGAGAGAGAGTGCATTATTTTTCCAGCTCACTCCGAGAAATTCACAAACCTTTATTTCTTTATTTTGTTTGTCTGGATTTTCTTTGAAATAGCGTTCAAGTATTCCCTTGTTTTCTTCAGAAATTTTTCTAAATCGATTAATAGATGATTCGTAACGTGGATATATTTCCTGTATAAGTGTTCCTAATTCTTTTTCGCTTGTTGCCATAAAGAACTGAACATCATTATTCATCATTGGCTGTATTTTTTCTACATTTTCTTCGCCGAGCAAAGAATCCTTTATATCGTCTACTGTACGAAAAACGCTACTCATTTCAGGTGCATTATTATCTATTTTTTCACTTTTTATTCCTTCTTCAAAACCCTGATAGTCTGTTTCTTCATACGATTCAGAGAGGTCATCTGTGCTACTATTAGCTGATTCTTTGTTATTCAGTTTATCTGCTCAGATTGATGCAGCTATGGGTAAGGTAAGTGCTGCCACGATACCAGCCACTCCTGCATATTTTCTTATCCTTGATTTAAATGCTGGATTTGCAGAGAGTCTCTGTCGAGCCTGTGCAGCTTGAGATTGAATATTTTGTCAAAAAGTTCTCCTCATTGTGACATTTCTCTGATTTGCGCTTGCTTCTAATGTGCTGATATCTGCCATGTGCTGTCACAGAGTATGAGGAGACATTCTACAGAATTTATCTAAGGGGTGTCCATTTCTTTGGTGCGTACTAAAATGATATTTTTCATAATATGCATTTATATCCTTTCAGACCTCGTCTAACATTGTCTGTATTTCTGATGTTGATTTTCCTCTTGATGATTTATTTTTTCTCTCAATTAATTCGAGTTTTCTCTTCACTTGTTGGATTATACTCAGTTCCCTTATTCAGCTTTTCAAATCCCGCATATTTTTAGAAAATAATCCTCCTATTGTATATCTAAGATTTCGAGAAGATTCAATCTTTCGTAGAAATCTATCGTGTATCTCAAGTCTCTTATCTGCTAAGATATCTAAGAGATTTTCTATATTGTTGTGTCCATGATGAATCTTTTCGTAAAAATATTTGACTATATCCCACAAATCTTTTCATCCCTTACCAATAAGGTACATTGGTGAGGAAATAAGTGTCATAGCTTTTGATTTTTTTGTGAACATATTTAGGCTTGTTCCAATAATCATAATTGGTACGAGACCGTCGGCTGATTCTACTATCAATTCTTGCCCAGTTATATCTCACTTTGAATATTTCAAAATATTTTTTGCAAATTCAACAGGCATCCACAATGCATTTCCTGCAACATCATAGAGCATAAATTTTCCAGCTTCTAATACTAGAGCTCATTTATTATTATATATTTTTTCAAATATATTTGCTCACTCCTGCGGATTGTTTGATTCCATCGCTTCCTTCATCCTTCAGAGCATTCATCTGACACCACTGAATCATACTTCAAAAATACCGCCTATTGCTCATATTTTCCCATCATTTCGGAGGACCATTTTTCTAGCAGCATGGAACTGGGTTTCTTTGTCTTCTAGAGGATCTGGGCAGAGTATATCTGATTCTTTTACTATTCCTGCATTATCCTGCATTACCCATTTTATATACGGATAATATGTCTTATGTATGCGGATATTTGTTCATCGACAAATTTTCATGAGTTCAAATATGTCCTCTTTTGTTACTAGCCCTACCTTTTTTATCTTTTCATGGAGATTTTTCACGTGCTCTATCACTGCTTTTTCTTGAGGATTTTCAGAAGTACTAAGATGATGCTTGAGTGCTTTTTCAAATCGATCAAGACCTTCTTGGTTTTTGCTTTTGAGCATCTCTTCTCGCTCAGGTGCAAGTATCTTTAGTCACTCCTTCTCGGCAGCAGCAATTATTTTATTTCTTTCATCGGAGAGTTTTTTATCTATATTTTCTGGGTTTTTTATCATATTTTCTAGCTCTTCTGTATTGTTACTGATAGACTGTATGACGTCATCGGGAACATTATTTTTCTTGAGTTCTTCTTGTATTTCAGGGAGATGTGCTATATCGCGGAGCCATTCACCGATTTTTTCATTGTCTTCTGGTACGTGTATTTTATGCTTTGCGAGGACCCCCATATTTATCAATAATACGATTCAGAGCACATTTCTTCCTATGAGTTTCGTGATCATCCAGGCAAGTTTCGCACCATTTACACCAGCACTTAATTCTAGGCTACGAAAAAGGGGAGAAACGATTGCCATACCTATTGCTGGATATTTCAGTTTTTCGGCAAGGTTTATCGTATCATAGAGAAGATTATCTGCCTCGCGATTAAATGGCGAGAGTTTTTCTCCGAGAGTAACCATACCCTCCGCTGGTGCCTCATCATTTTTTGTTAGATAAATATCGAGCTTTTCTCATCTCGCATAATCCCACCCTTCACTAAAAAATCACATCAGCGCTTCTTTTGTTTCCGTCGCTATCTCAGAGCTTTTCTCTATCAGGCTTTTGAGCCATGTCTTTTGTTTCTCTGGGTCCTGTGGCATTTCTCCGAGCTCTCATTGTATTACTGGATTTTCGGCCGCTTCGGATAATTGTCCTAAACCAAAGAGCGTGAGTCCACCAACTCCGAATAATCGTAAGGCTTTGTTTCGTGCAAGCGTTGCCAGGAATCATTTCTTATCTGTTGTTTTTTCATCTAGTTTATCAGAGAGGCTCCTTGGTAATTTGCTTTTTATAAGACCAAAAATCCCTAAACCAGCACCGCTGAGTACCGCCACTGGAGCTATTTTTTCCATTATTCCTTCTTTTGCTTCCTTTGCCTTTTCAGCTCATTTCTCGCCTACTTCTCCTACTTTTTCTTTAGCATCAGCGACTACTTTATCAGCCTTTTCTTTCGCCATGGCAGCAAGTGCGTCTTTGGCTCATTTGAAGCCGAGAGTCGCACCGAGTGTATAGAGGAGTATTTTCAGTGTCGTACTGAGATCAGAGAAAAATCCTTTTATATTTTCACCAATGTCCGAGAGTCATTTTTTGAGCTTCTCAAAAGGGGAGAGTGCTTCTGTTATTGCCCC
>CAZJBQ010000022.1:9204-12167 GCA_964544625.1 uncultured Candidatus Peribacteria bacterium
GTGCCTTATCTTTTACTCACTCGACTGCTTTTTTGACTTCTTCTACTTTGGTTTCTATATGCCCTGCGAGGCCTTCACGAGCTTTTTCTGATGCCTCTTTTGTTTCTTTTGCGGTTTTGGCAAGTTCACGAAGTGTTTTTACTTTCTCATGCGCTTGTCTGTTGATCATTTCTTGCACTCTCAGCACATCCTCATGAGCGACCTCAAAAGGCTTGAAATCCACAGAAATTTCCTTCTTTTCCTTCATCGTGAGCTGTATATTGAGCTTTTTCTCAAAATCATCAGGTGTTTGGATGAGGATTTTTGGCTTTTCTAGGGTAGACATAGCGAGATATTAAATATCCCCTTCAAAATACCATATTTTGAGGGGGATTGCAAAGGTATCGAGTATTTTTGAGACTTTAGATGTGATTTAGTCAATTTTTCGAGAGCTGTTGGCCTCTGAGTTGACCATATCATAGAAACCACTTGTTTGTTCCTGTGTTTTGAATGTACCTTCGTATTTACCGCCACGATAATTTCTATCGAGTATTCACGTATATACTTTCTGACCATCTACTCCTGTTACTGTTCATTCAAAGGTTTGAGTTCTTGGGCCTGATGTAGCTCATGAAGAGAAGTTTTTGAGCGAAACACGTACATATTTTGTACCATCAATCTCAACAGTTCTGATTTCTGTATTTTTACCCAATTTTTCTGGCTTCACCTTATCTAGTGCGCTTTTTATTTTCTGTCGGAGTATCTCCGGTGCTTTTTTTTGAGCTATTCGCTCTTGAGCATATGTAGAAATTTTTGCTCCTTTGCCAATGATAATAGTACTTTGTGTTCCGTCTCCTGTTTGTATGAATTCTTGCGTACCATCGGCATTTACCTTGCTGAGTTTATAATTTACACCATCTATGCTTAGAGATGTTATTTGTTCATAGTTTGTCTTACCTTCTGTTGCTTTATATGTTGTTTCTGTGCCGTTATCTTTTATGGTTACTTCTCCATTTTTAAGTCGTCATAATCAATCAAATGTTCACCTTGCTTCGATAGTGCCTGTTTTATTTACATGTGTTCACTCAACAAATGTACTTCGACGATTATCACCAGGCTTTGCTATGAGTGTACTGCCATCAGTGTATTCTATCTTCATTGTTCCATCTTTGAGGAGAGTGATTATTTTTTCTCCAGCTCTGAGATTCATAGAACTAATTCTTGTATTCAGGTCATTCCATTCTTTTGTGCTCAGTTTCTGTCCTAATTCTTCGGCGGATACTTTTTCTATCTTATCACCTCTTTTGATTTCAAATACTTCTTTACCGCCCATACGTACTTTTGTACCATTTAAGAATCCTCATTCTATACTTCTTGTTAATGTTACACCATTTCCCAGATCAATGCTATTAGGCCCATTTTGTCTTCCATTTGCGTCTCGCAAATGTTTGAAGTTTACTTCACCTTTTAAGAAATTTTTTACACTATAGGCCATTTCTCTTGATGCCTCTGGTGTAACTTTCTGTGCTTCTTGTCGTTCTTTCTTTGGAGCTTTAGGTTCTTTAGCTCCATCTTGTGTTTTTGGAGCAATCTCCATTTTTGTTACTTCAGTCGACACTCTTCCAGTGATAACGTTTCCTTCATATAAATTTCCATTAGGAGTAACTCAATCGAAGAATTTTGCTTCAGTATATGTCACTCAATTCCTAGATAGTATTTTCATTTTTGGGAAACCATCGATTCATGTTTCACCAGTTACTTCTAATAGATACTTGCTACCAGATCGTGTGGTGACATCTAATTGTGTACCAGGCTTTAAAGTTTCAGACCAATTTTTTCATACTAACTTTTCCATTACTTTATCAACATGAACTTCTACTCATTTTTTTTGTGATGGAGATTTTTCAGTTTTCCCTGTTTCTGGAGTCTTCCCTGTAGGAGTTACTCTATCGACACCAATAGAAAATTCGTTTAAAGTCAGATTTGTTGCTAAATTTGGTGCCCTTCAGTAATCTGGCAAACTATATTTTCCACGCAATCCATTGAGCTCACTAATAAGTGAGTTTCTCAAGTCATTTAATTTCACCTGTTTTCTGGTATTAGCATTTTCTGATCCAGGATTTCCTGCTTTTTCTATTTTAGCTGTTACGTTTTGAATTTGAGCCTCCAATTCTCTCATTTTGCTATGATCAGCAGTTTTTTCAGCAGTTGTAAATTTTTCTCTTTGAGTAGGAGTTTTTTCTTTTTGCGCTGGTGTTTGTTCGGCAATTTGCTTTTCGAGTGCTCTTATTTCATCATTGAGTTTTTGGAGTTCGATTCTATCCCTTTGTCATTCTCGTCCAGATTCTTTGAGCGTTTTGTATTGTTTTTTTAGACTATCGAGTTTTGTGCTGAGTACATCAGGATGAGTACTATTTTCCATGAGTTTGAGAGGGGTTTCTTGTGTTTTTACGAATTTTGCATTCGCTTGATCCATATTTCTCTGAGCTTTGATTGCGTTAGCCGCCAAAACATCAGGATGAGTACTATTTTCCATGAGTCTCAATACTGGTTCTCCATTTTCGAGCCTGAGTGGTTCTGTTGGTTCAGGTTTAGGACCTTTTGGATCTTCTGGTTTCTGAGCTCCTCCACGTGGCTGGATAATCCTGCCTGCTGCTCGTCCCATGAGGACCATGATTACCGCTTGTGCAAATTCTGCCATTGTCATTTCTTCGAAATTTGGAAAGAGTCCTTGTTCAAAAGCTTCACCAACATACATGACAGCAGAAGCTTCTGTAATGATTCACATGCCTGGTACTTTCAAAATTGGTTGGACCATTCTTTTGATTGCCTCTTTTGTCATTTCTGATGCTTTTGCTAGTTTACCCATTTGGAGTGCTTTTATATCTGCAAAAGCTACTTTTTCGGCTCCACGGAGTTGGGTTAATCCGGCATTGAGTCATTTGAAAATATGGCATAACATGTTAATCATGGACATCGATAGA
>CAZJBQ010000023.1:0-10421 GCA_964544625.1 uncultured Candidatus Peribacteria bacterium
TCCCTGAGTGAATCGATGTGGAGATATTTTTCGCTGACAATCAGATACTCCTCGTCTACGAAAATGTCCTCCTCTATTCTCGGCTCCTCAACGGACACTTCCCCGACTATGCCAATTTCTTTCCAAAGAGTACGAGCGTCCACGCTCTTATCGACAGGAGCAAGCTCATACAATCTCTCCGTCAGGTGAGCCTCATTGCTCGAGAGAATAATTTTAATGTCAAAATGGGTCTCGAAAAAACTGGTGTTGTAAAACTCGAATCAGGAGATACTGAGATTGGTACGAGTGAGATCGAAATCAATGCTGAAGTAGAGTGAACCGATCAGGTCGGTCTCAATGCGACATATTTTATTGATGCTCTTCAGGTCATCGAAGGAGACGATGTCCGTATCGGTTTTGAGACAAGTCTCTCACCTATACTCATACAAGCCGCTAGCATCGATAAACAAAAGGAAGATTTCCGTCATATTATCATGCCTCTGAAGATATAGTTTTTATCTTTATTTTATGAAAAAACTGTTTCTCATTTTCTGTTTCTGTTGTCTCCTGGTAACAGCTATTTTTGCAGAAGATGCGACACATGCCAATGCTCTCGCAAAACTCGGAATCATCACTGATTGGTCGAGTGCTCCGAGTCGATATCGATTGAATGAACCTATGCTGAGACAAGAACTCATCGGGATAGCGCTTCAGATGAATGGGGCACAACTCCCTGACAAATTTCGTTGTCGCGGATACTTCACTGATGCAGCACAAAATGATTGGGTATGTCGAGCTGCTGAGCTCGCTGCTGATAATGGTCTTATCACGAGAAACAACTCTACTTTTCGTCCAATGAGCTTTGTGACCAGAGCAGAATCACTCTCTATATTGATGCAAGCAGCAGGTATCAAAATAACTCCCTCTGGATCTGATTGGGTGACGGACACTATGGACCAGGCTCGTGCCATGAAAATCATCTCTGCCCAAGAATCCGACGGACAAAGCAAGATAACTCGTGAAGAGGCTTTTAGTATCGCCTACAGAATTTTGGAGAGTCAAGACACAACCAAAAAAACTGGCCAATATGTCCGTTATATTTCACCGATTGATGGCTATAGTGTGACCTATCCTGCTAATCGAGAAATCGAAGAAAATGATGACGGCTCTCTCACAATTGCAACATCGTATACCAAAAATGGAGAAGAAATACCCGTCGTCTATATCGTCGGCATTATGCCTTTGGCTTCATGTGAAGCGTGTGGAGAACAATGATTTTATACCACCATCAAGGAGAATCTCATCTGAAGTGACCAGCAAATATCTATCCTCAAAGAATCAAATCAAAAAATAGATGGTATTCTAGCAAATATGATCGAATACAGACAGGCTGATGCCGAAACTGGAGAGAGCGCTCAGGCCTACCTCGGGGCTTTGGTCTCTGATGGTAAGGGTTATTTGATAGGGTGATTTACCAGCTCCAACACCTACTCTCTTGTCAAACAAGACATAGAAGATTTCATTTTGTCGACACAATTTGGCGTCGCTCCAAACAACAACTCTGAGAACGAGACTGCTCTCAATGCCGCTGATGAATATGATACGTATGATATGGAATATAACACTACCGGCTGAATCTACGAGCCTCCCCACGGAGACTATAATGTAATAGATAAAAACTTCTCTTCTGAGCAATTCAAAGACGGTTCTGAATCGACTATTGGGTCAGAATATGCCAATGGAACAATGATTTTTTATAGTATCGTCAGCGGTGATTGTACGAGTTGTGATGGAGTTGAATCAACCGCTCTCAAAAACTGATTTTTGACCAGCATAGATGCCATCTCGACCAAGTCAGGTGTTGGCACAACGTCTGGCCTCAAGAGTTACATCTATACTCTCCAGAGAAGCTGAGATGGTACATCATTTCACTGATTACTGACCATACTTTTTTACAACGGAAAATACTACATACTCTATAGCGAAACTGATGAGAACAAATGGCAGAAAAATGCCACGAAAATAGCTGAATTCATACGATCATTTGAGTTGAACTAGTATGCAGTTTCACCTCTATCATTTCAAAAATCATCACCAGAAAACACTGACTTTCTCTGAGAATCTCCAGCTCGTCGTCGGGGACAATGGTTCTGGTAAATCAACTCTCTGCGAAGCTCTCACTCTCCTCACGAATACGCACAATCCTCACCATACGAATTGGACACAAAAATGTAGTTTTCACGAAACAGATTGGGCGCTCCGTTGGCAAATAGGAGAAAAACTTTTTCAGTGAATTTTTGACGGAAAAACAGTGTCACCAAAATGGTATGTCGATGAGTGAAGTGTTTCAAAGCCAAAATTTCAGATTGTCATGCCCTATCGTGCATTCTGGATTCAGAGTGATCATCTCCGCGTCATTTCTGGAGAACCAACGGAGCGACGTGCTTTTTTTGACGAGATGATAGCTTATGCTCATCCTGAATACGAAAAAATAGTGAGAAACTATAGGACGTCTCTGACGGCGCGTAATCGCGTGATACAATCCATCCTTGCTGGTGAGGCCAAAAAATCTGACCTCAATCCCTGGAATACACTCTTCGCTGAACATGCGGTCCAGATGATTCTCGAACGAAGGAAATTTTTCACCTGGTTTGAATCACAACCAATCATAGAACTCGATCTCCCCGGTCCAGTCAAAATTGCGCTCGAAGAACGTCACAAATTAGAAACTCTTACGGTTGAAACTTTCTCTGATTTTATAAGAGAATACCTCGACCGTGATCTCATTGTGTGACGCACAACTATCGGTCCTCATCTTGATGATATCGGATTTTATGTTGAAGAAAATAATGCCTGGATGCTCACGAAATACGTCCTCTCTCGTGGTGAAAACAAGACACTCCTGCTCTCCTGTATACGAACTATCGGTCGCTATGTGGAGGAAATCTCTGGCAAAAAACCTCTCTTTCTCCTCGACGATGTCCTCTCAGAGCTCGATACGAGGCATACTGATATCCTCTGTGGGCTCTTCCGTGATACGATGACATTGATGACCACCCAGCCCAATCATACAGCAGGTCTACCAAACGATATCCATAGAATTGAACTCTAGTCATTGACAGGCAGTATAAATGATTATTATAACATAATAATAATTATAATAAATTTATGCACCCTCTTTCTCCAGAAGAAATTATCAGTCTCCGCGGAGGTGGCTCACTGAGTACTGCTGAAATCTTGACGGATCTACCACGAGCAGAAGAATCTGATACAGGGAGTCCTCTCGTACAACAAGGCACAGCAGACGCTATCATTGCACAGCTCCCTGTCGCTTCAAATGATGACACGATGGAGGATTATTCTGCAGATGTCGCTGAACTAGCTGCTAATAAAAATAAGCTCTGGGAATCTTCAAGCTCAGCCGAGTTCCAACCAAATGGGAAAATCAATTTTCTCCATCTCGATGATACTGGTTTATTTACTCTTACTGTCATCAAACCGGGATCAAAAATAGTTCTAAAAGCTCAAATACTTGCGGAAGATGTTCCTTCTGTATGGGCATTATTATCTGCTGGTGTTGAATGGGACAAATCCAAATCTCCAGAAACATGGAGTCAACCAAATGGTGATGCTGACGGAAATACATATATCTGAAATAGGTTTCTCCCTATTGGAAAAGACAAAGAACTTCACTGGGTTGTACAACATAAAAATGTCGGCAAAAGAGTGCAAGTTCTAGACAAACTGAGCGTAGAGAGCAAATAACATTGCCCTCATCTCAAAAAACCGTACACTAGCGTCAATTCATTTTGACGCTTTTTTATGCACTCGCTCATCATCACCGCTCATCCGAGTTCCAAAGGTTTTGCCCATATAATAGCCAGAAACTATCGAGAAGTGCGAGAAAAAAATGGCCACACAGCAGAAATTCTCGACCTCTATAAAACTGAATTTCAGGAAGGGTTTCTCACGTTCGAAGATCCGAGCGATTTAAAGAAGCCAAATGAGAAACGTCTGGCTCTCCAGGAGAAAATAAAATATGCCGATGAGCTTGTCTTTATCTTTCCTACTTGGTGGGTCAATGTGCCTGGTATTCTCAAAAACTTCTTTGATACGATCTTTACAGGCGGCTTTGCCTATCAATATGTCTCTGGTAAGATGTTTCCGAAGAAACTCCTCACTGGTAAAACAGCCAGGATATTCGTCACGTGTGATGCTATTGGATGGTTTTATTACCTCATAGGTAATCCTCTCAAACATATATTAACCATGGGAACTCTCGGTTGGTGTGGGGTGAAAACCAAGAGCTATACTGTCTTTGACCGTATGAGAAAACGTGATGAGAAAGCCCGACAAAAAATGATACAAAAAGTACAACGTATCGCAGCTCGCTAATATTTTTCCATTATGCCATCAATTTTTACACGTATTATCGCTGGTGAAATCCACTCTTATAAAGTGTATGAGGACGAGTTTCTGTATGCTTTTCTTGATATTCATCCTCTCCATCTCGGACACACACTCGTAGTACCCAAAGTAGAAATCTGAAATATCCTCGACATGGATAACGCTCTCTATACTCACCTCATGCTCACAGCAAAAAATATAATCGGTCCTGCTATTCAAAAAGCGACCAATTGTGCTCGAATTGGCTATAGCGTGGAGGGATTTGGCGTCCCCGATCATATCCATCTCCATCTCATACCACTGAATCAGATTGGTGATTTGGATCTTGCGAAAGCACATACGGAATCAGCGGAAGAAATGGAGAGAATGGCAGGGAAAATCAGAGCAAATATTCAATAGTTTGCAAAACGAAATTAGTGTGGTATAATTCTATTGTAGTTCAATAATTTACCTTAATTTTATGCTAAATAATTTTATTCGATTTACACTCACGGTATTAAGTATTTCCAGCCTCTTTATATCGCCAACCTTTGCTGCGATCACTTATGTTTCCCAATTTTGAGGAATACAATGAACTGGTGACGGTCAATTCAATAGTACAAATGGTCTTACCATAGATGCTTCAGGAAATATTTATGTCGTCGATAGTGCTACTAGCCGTATCCAGAAATTTAGTAGTAATGGTACATATGTTTCTCAGTTTGGAAGTAATGGTTCTGGTGATGGTCAATTTTCAAATCCATTGGACATGGCAATTGACTCGTCAGGAAATATCTATGTTTTAGATAGCAATAATTTTCGAGTTCAAAAATTTGATAGTAATGGTACTTTTATATCTAAATTTGGGACAATGGGGGTCAATAGTGGGCAATTTAAAACACCTTTGAGTATAGCCGTTGATCCGTCAGGAAACATTTATGTTTCTGAGGGTTCTTGAGTTTTCTCTAATCCCCGCCGAGTTCAAAAATTTGATAGTAATGGTACATATGTTTCTCAATTTGGTAGTTTCGGTAGTGGTAATTCTCAATTTAGCCACCCAATCGGTTTAATAAGTGATTCATCCGGAAATATCTATGTTGTCGATGACAGTACTCACTCTGTAAAAAAATTTGATAGTAATGGTACTTTTATATCTAAATTTGGAAGCTACGGTTCTGGTGATGGACAACTTAATCGTCCCTACGATATTTCCCTCGATACATCTGGCAATATCTACACTGTTGAATTATATAACCATCGTGTACAAAAATTTGATAGTAATGGTACATATGTTTCTCAATTCGGCAGTGAAGGTTCTAGCAACGGTCAATTTAGTTATCCAACAAGTATAACGGTAAGCTCTGCTGGTAATATCTACGTTGGGGATTCGCTCAACTACCGTGTACAGATATTAAACGATATCCTGGATTCTACTGCTCCTACCCTCTCCCAAACAACTGCTGTCACAACACCAACAAATGATAATACACCATCATATACATTTACCTCTGATGAAGCTGGTACAATTACGTATGGTGGATCATGTAGTAGTGCTACAACGTCTGCTACAGTAGG
Source organism: uncultured Candidatus Peribacteria bacterium (assembly GCA_964544625.1). GTDB lineage: Bacteria > Patescibacteriota > Gracilibacteria > BD1-5 > JAGOOR01 > JAGOOR01. The sequence goes on from CAZJBQ010000023.1 coordinate 5,941, forward strand.
TGCCAATACTATTTCATTCAGTACATTAGCTGATGGAGCATATAGCAACTGTACTATTACTGTCACTGATAGTGCTTCAAATGCGAGTAGTGCCTTGGCGGTGACAGCGTTTACGGTGGATACCTTGCAACCAACTATTTCCAACTCTGCATCTTCACCTCTTTTCCCTCCAGGAGCAGCCATTACATGGACAACAAATGAAGCGTCAACATCCCGTGTAGAATATGGTGCAAATACATCATATGGATTATTCACAACACTGGATAGCTCTCTGGTAACATCTCATACTGTGAATATCACAGGACTTGCTCAGGGTACAACGTACCACTATCGTGTTCTATCTGTTGATGCTGCCGGAAACAGTATTACAGGGGACGATAATATCTTTACTACTTCTAATGGAGGTGGAGGGGGCGTGGGTAGCAATTACGAAAAAAAAGAAACGAAAGAGGAGGAGAAATATATAAAAAATGAGCAGAAAACTGAAGAGAAAGAACAAAAAGAAGCTGCAAAGGAAGAGAAAAAGGCTGAAAAGGCTGAAGAAAAAAAAGATAAAAAAAATACAAAAGCCGAAATTCTCTCAAAGGAACCTCTCTACGAACCATTTGCAACTCGAGAGAGGACGCTCAGCATCGCTCTAAAACTCTCAGGAATAGAAGTGACTGGTCTCTATATTTGTCAAAATAGATTCACTGATACTCCAACACCGTATAGCTGTGAAGTGGCTGAGAAAGCTCAATTTGCTGGTCTCATATCACAAGAGCGTACGACCTTCCGTCCAACTCGATCAGTGACTCGAGTAGAAGCATATGCTATATTTATGAAGAGTATCTGCGTCGCACCTGAGACCAACGAAAATAATTGGCAAAACCTTATTATAAAAAAGGCTATTGAACTTGGTTTTACCACGAGAACAATAGATAATTTCCGCCCAAACAGACCGATTAGTAATTCTGAAATGTTTGCTCTTGCGCAAAAAATCGGTGAATGGAAAAAAAATAACCCAAATAGTTGCCAAAATAAATAGTTAGGCATCGTCAAGTATTTATCGGGTAAAAAATCCGTAAGTATTTGCCTGTGAAAACAAAATAGAGGAAAGTAAGAGCATATGAAAAACTCTCTTCTCCTCTTTTTTCAAACATTCCGTAAGGCAACTTCATCGATACTGATTGGTGTATTTTTGGCAACGATGATTATGCCCTGGTACAATGTCTGGGCGGTTACTGGTGTTTTTGATACATTGCAAACTGTTGCAAATGTTAGTCCTGTGACAGAAGTAAAAGCCACTCGAACTCTCTCAATAGGCGCAGTTCCTGCTGATACAGAGACAATAGTTATCGGTTTATGTACAGTAACTTTCTCGGCTATAGCTGGTGCTACCACTGATGAGCTCGCTTGTGATGATAATGTAGCCAGTGTCGATTTAGACACCGATGGTGGCGATACCCCTAGAACAGCTGAGGATATTGCTTCTATTATCCGATCTATAACAAATCTTTCTGATACAGGGCATGGAGCTCTTACTCTCTCCGGTAGCACAACTGATGTTATTTTGACAACATCGAGTACTGAGGCGGCGGCGAGTGAAATTACTTTCACTGATGGAACAAGTTGAGATATCACTTCTTCAGCCTCAACAACTGGTACAATTCCTGTTTCAGCAGTGGCACAAGTGGTTACTTTTACACCATCAGCGCCAACAGCTGGTGAGACATTTCGAGCCAATATCAACGGTACTAATTATGATTACACGGTTGTAGGTTCAAAAACAGTAGCACAAGTAGTCACAGCAATGGCAACACTTATGGATGCTCATGCCAACGCAGTGTGTACCGATAATACAACACATATTACTTGTACAGCTACACCAGCTGGAACAGCATTTACGTCATACAGTGCCAGCGTTGTAGATATTACTGCTCCTATCCTCTCACAAACAACCGCTGTCACAACACCAACAAGCGATAATACTCCTGCCTATACATTTACAACCAATGAAGCCGGGACGATTACCTATGGTGGATCCTGTAGTAGCGGTACGACATCTGCTACAGTAGGTGCCAATACAATTTCATTTAATACCCTGGCGGATGCCACATATTCGAACTGTACTATTACTGTCACTGATACTGCAAATAATGCGAGTAGCGCATTGGCAGTGACAGCGTTTACTGTAGACACAGGGGCCCCTTCGGTTTCTATTAGCCTCTCAGATTCCGCTTTGAAAATCGGCGATACATCGACAGTCACCTATACATTTACGGAAGTACCGACAGGGTTTACAACAGCAGATATCACTACCCCGAATGGTACCATAGATGCTGTGAATAGTACGGGAAATCCTCTTGTGTTTACATCAACACTTACGCCAACATGATCTATTGAAGACTCTTCCAATATCGTCACTGTTGGAACAGGATGGACAGATGCGGCTGGTAATGCCCCTTTGAGCTCATCTAACTCATCAAACTATACGGTAGACACAGTACGACCAACGGTAACTATAGGCATGGATGATACAGCTCTCAAGGTAGGTGATACATCTGTCGTTACTTTCACATTTAGTGAGTCAGTCACAGGCTTTGCAAATGCCGATGTCACCACTATTGAGAATGGTACACTCGGGACTATCACGGGTTCAGGCACTACCTATACAGCGACATTTACACCAAATGCGCCTATCGAAGATGTCTCAAATGTCATCACAGTAGACAAAAGTGGTGTCGCAGACACTGCAGGAAATGCCGGCTCAGGAACGACAAATACATCAAATTATACTATTGATACCACGAGACCTACGGTCGCCATCAGTCTCTCGGATTCTGCTCTCAAAGTAGGCGAAACCTCAACCATCACATTTACATTTAGCGAAGCTCCAACAGGATTTACTGCTGCAGATGTAACAGTCGAGAATGGTACTATTGGTTCGACATCATCGTCATCTGCGACAGTCTATACGGCTCTCTTTACTCCGACAGCATCTCTTGATCTCGACGCTACCAATATCGTCACTGTTGGAACAGGATGGACAGATGCGGCTGGTAATGCTCCATCTGGTTCAAGTACGTCATCAAATTACCAGGTAGATACACTCGCTCCGACAGTAAACATTGTAATGTCAGATACAGATTTGAAACTCGGGGACACTTCTCTCGTGACTTTCACATTTAGTGAGTCAGTCACAGGCTTTGCAAATGCTGACGTAACAACTATTGCGAATGGAACGCTCGCCACTATAGCTGGTTCTGGCTCAACCTATACAGCGACATTTACACCAAATGCCTCTGTTGAAGATAACACAAATGTTATCACTGTGGACAAAAGTGGTGTCGCAGACACTGCAGGAAATGCCGGCTCAGGAACGACAAGTACATCAAATTATACTATTGATACTCTGGCAACTGTTATATCTGCAGTGAGTTCTACAGCGCTCTACCCTCCAGGAGCAGCCATCACTTGGACAACGAGCGAAGCGGCAACCTCTCAAGTCGAATATGGAACAACTATTTCTTATGGCTCAACAACAACTGTCGATGCTACATTAGTTACCAACCATACGGTGAATATAAGTGGTCTCCCCGCATGAGTTACATATCATTATCGTGTGATTTCTGTTGATGCTGCTGGTAATACCACCATAGGCGCCGATAATGGATTTCCAGCAAGTACAGGGGGTGGAGGAGGTGGAGGCAGCGGTATCGGCGTGGTCGAACCCGTCGTCATAAGTGCTGTATCCGCTGATGTGAAGACCAAAAACAACACTCAGACACCTACGCCAACAATTAACTCTGCTCCGGAAGAAATCACGCCCGTGAGTTTCAAGAATATACAAAAACATATCAATAATAGCGAGGTTCCTGTTCTCCGATCGGCTGATGAAAATGAATTTGCGACTCGTGAACAGACCGTTACACTCGCTGTGACTATCCGTGGTGTAGAACTCGCTGAATATTATGCCTGTGAAGGTCGTCACTCTGATACACAGGGCGATAACATCTCAGAGAGCACTTGTCAGATAGCGGAAAAGGCCCAGGATGCCGGCATTATCTCTCGCAGCAAGACGACATTTCGTCCACTAGATTCTGTAACTCGTGTCGAAGCATATTCTATGCTGATGAAGAGTGCTTGTATTACGATTGATAAAAATAATACTGATTGGCGAGCAAACGTCATCGAAAAAGCTATCGAACTCGGATTTACCAAGCGTACATTTGAGACATTTAGTCCTGATAGATCAATCCTTATTTCAGAAATTATCGCTATTGGCAAACGACTCGAAAGCTGGAAAGAACAAAACGGCAGCTGTACTGAATAAAAAAGAGATGAATTTCTCTGAAAAATAGATATAAAGAGAGCATGAAATGACTCTATCTCGCCGTGCTCCACAGCATGGGTATATCTCAACGGAAACTCCGCGATATCACCCCCGAACGAGCTCAAGAATACTACGAGAGACTCGACATGTGATTATTGCTTACTGA
>CAZJBQ010000024.1:0-4606 GCA_964544625.1 uncultured Candidatus Peribacteria bacterium
AGTGTCTGTACGAGATTTTTATCACCTTTTTTGAAAGTAAAGACGAGCTCCAGTGCACCACTCTGTTTCGGTGTGATGAGGAGAGGAGTACTCAATTTACCAGAAAAAAGAGTATTTGGAGTCGATGAAAATCCTGATGCAATAACAGCATCAGAAGTTTCGAGGGTCATATCCCAACCATCAGGCGAAATAACATTGCCCCAGGAATCACGAAGAGTGATACCAATAGACTGAGATTGATCTCGTATCAATAATGACAGAGCCTCTATGTCGACATGATGTATTTCGCCAGGACTAACAGTGAAGTAAGTCTCTCACACACTCTCCCCTGCAGAGATAACGAGTTTATATTTACCAGCGACACGCAAGAAATCATCCACAGCAGGACTACCGAGGTGGATTTTTTTATCTTGTATACTCACAGATTTAAATGTGGCTCTTTTAACACCAGTAATGTAATCATAGATGTCGAGATTCGCAACAGTTGAGAGTGGTTGTGATCCAGTGAAAAGTACATTGAACCCAGCAGCATCTCCAGCAATAATAGTTTGAGATGTAGTAACACCTGACGATCCTACGACGGTGATAGGTGTGGTAGTAGGCCCCACGAGAACAACGGTTTTTTCTGAGCGAACAAAAACGCTCTGAGAAGAAAAAATACGAGCCTCGACAGTGATACGTGCACGATGACTACTCTTTGATTGGAGTATCCATACAGCATGTCCATCTCGAAGGGTACTTGATCAACTGAGAGTAACATATTGGCCCACAATAGAGGACCAATTTGAGTCAGTATTATTATAAGTCTTCCCCTCATCGAGATCTTCGATACGAGTGACCGCAATCTGAACCTGAGATTGGTCATCATTGATTCGATTGGTAGCATCTTCAAGCGATGTATCTATACGGATACTCGTGTTAGGTTCGATGACAGTATCGGAAAAAGTATTATTGAGCTCAAGCGTAGAACGATTGCTCTCAACATAATCTGTAACATCATTATTATTTGTATCAGCGGTTGATACATCCTTCAGCTCTTTTGTTGACCAAACTATATCTCCTCAAAAAGAAACCGTGAGAGATGGAAGTTCTGGAAATTCGAAATCACCAATATCAGGAGAAAACCACTCTGTTTTCATCAAATTAGAAAGCCAACACTGAATAGCAGCAGGCCATTCCCATATGACGACTCAACTCGGATCACCACATTCAAATGTCTCCTCACCTTCCTCTTCCTCTGTAGAATTATCCGAGTCATCACTCTCATCACTGCTCGACGAATCACTCGATGTAGACTCACCGAGAAGACCAGCTATTTCAGAAGAAGAGAGCGTATAACCAGCATCAGTTTCTGGATTATCTGATGAGGCTGCATTTTGGTAATTATTTTGTACGTCCTGAATATCTGTAAACCATTCTGGGAGATCTGTATTCTCATCTGGAGAAAATCCAAAAACAAAATTTCTCGCATCTCATGTACCTCATAGATAAGCAATCTCATATATATCTTTCTTACCTGGAGAAAGAAGTTTCGATGCATTCTCATGATCCGAAAGTGCCAAATCAAGAGCATGAGAGTATTTTGATTCTATATCGAGAGATCTCCAACGAAGAGCATCAATAAGAGCTGTCTTAATCTGAGGATTTGAGAGAATAAGAGATACTACATCAGGCTTCGCAGTGGATGGTTGGATAAGAGCTGTCCACGGGTGTGTCTGGGCGAGCTCTTTTCATGGTACGAGTTTCGTCGTAACTGGTGCGAGCAATGTAGTGATTTTATTTATAATAACATCATCTGTATCGCTCGGACTGACAGTAATGTCAAAAATATTTGGATAATCGATGCGCGCTTCTTTTCATTCTCTATTAACATAAGAGAGAAATCTCTCTTCATCAACTGGGAGATTTGGAGCAGTCGTTGCCTGCAATTGAGAACCATAAATTTCACGACTCGGATCTGCATGTTTGACGAGAGAAGATATCCTCTTGTACACTCCTGTGCTCGACTGGGCCTGACAAGTAGTCTGAGGAGACCCATTGCGAGCAAGCAAGGTGATATTCCCGGTACCACTACAGCTCTGCAGGTTTGTAAGAATATTTTCTGATAATTCTGGTGTCGGATCGAGATAAAAAGGATCGGGAGTAGGACTCTGGAACGGTGTAATACAAGAGTATCGTGTACCACTCGTCTCAACGGGCCAGAGATATCGTTTTCCAGAGAGTCCGACATGTTGATAAGGAACAAGAATCAGATCAGTGCGGAGACAGTCAAGTGGTGAATTCGAACCAGCAGTAGTCCTCTTACCACCCTTGCTGTCAAGGATAGGAAGTGAAAAATCATCATATCGATGACTTCAGAGAACGAGCTGATTATCTTTATAATTTACATTGAGTGGACTATTACCTCACCAATATGATTGCGTCATGGGATCACACTTGATACCAGCCTGAGTGTCAACAGCGAGGACTGCGTTATCGGCTTGCACACCACCGACATTATATCAATGATTGAGTTCTGCACGTGCATTTTGGGAACCAAAAGATGACCCACGAAACAAACTACACATACGAGCATCAGTAATGGTCGAAGCCTTTGTACCGTAAAAATAATTCTCATAATTGAAATCATACGTACGACTCACATATCTCGAACGAGTCCTCCCTCCTTGCTGATAGTATTCGAGTTCGCTAATAGTTTTTGATCATGGACGACTCACGAGTAATGGTATATCCAGCGACATACTCGTATCGACATATTGATCGATGATTTTTTCGAGTGTATCATTTGTCTCTTTGAGTACTTGAGTCGTAATTGCATCTTTTTGTGTGATAACTTCTGGCACAGTGTCGAATCGGACATCAGAAGATCAATTATAATATCGACCAGTATTGTGCACCCCTCTCGCTACATCTCCGAGATATTTTTCATTGACGACTTTCAGAAATGGGGTTATGAGCTCATCAGAAAATATTTTTGTTGTGATATCTCCAGCGCTATCCAAAAAAGAAGAAACACTACCCGAAGTTTTTTTCCATTGAGAAAAAGGAAGGACAGTGCTCGTACCTTGATTCTGCATCAGCGTCAAAAAATTCTCATAAATATACTGAGCAAACTCTCGAGTGTAGCGATGATAAATAAAATTTTCTTGGTTTGGCAAAAAGAGTTGTTCATAAATAGAAAGCAACCCCTTATTAGAGCTTTTTGCTTCTCCTATACTATCCATGTAGAGAACTTCTGGATCTTTTCCGAGATCAGCATAAGCACCTTGTTTTGCATCAAACTGATACACTCGAGCAAAAAAATCACGAATCTTCGTTACGTCATTATCTAAGTTGCCAGTATTTGGATCAATAACAGAATGCCAAACATCAGGTTTATTATTGGTACGTTTTGTATCGAGATATTCATATTGCTTGGATTCCCAATTCCAGAAAAAATGAGACTCATCAAAATCTGTATAAGAAAACTTTCGTTATCTTTATGAACAACCGGGAGAGGAACATGACCTACCAAAATGGTTCCAACGAGTTTCTGAGTTTTTTTACCATGTCATGGTATACCAGAGTAGTAGAGTCGCTCATTCGCTGATGCAATCAAAAAAGGATGAGTATCGCGAGGGTATGTCAGAATAACAGTTCGAGTCTTGGGGAGCTTGGCTTGTATACGTCGAGCATAGGTATCAATATCCCGAGAAATCTCACTAAACAATTCTTCCTCTACTAAGAGAGATACTATGTCCTCATGATCTCCTATCTCGAGAGCACTCGCCCGAGGGAGTAAAAATGGAACCTGAAAAATCTGCTGGAAAAGCAGTGTGCCTATCAAAAACCAGGTAAGAGTTTTTTTAAAAGAGAACACAAAAAGTATACAAAATACTGCTCTCTATCTTATGAAAAAATCGTACTAAATAAAAGGAATAACACCCCTATCCACTTGCAAAAAAATAATTAGTCTACATAAATATACCCCACAATAGCTGGATTGGTTACTTTATCACGTCTCGTTGTGATTTCATTGAGTGCTCGGTAGTTCATATCTTTGACGATAATATGGTCGTCATTCACCTCCATAACGATACCGACGTGGCCATATGCACGGGGAAATCAATAACCACTATAGACTATAATAGCGCCTGGACGTGGATCTTGACCGACATCGACACCTGCTTTCGCAGCGTTTCTATACCAATCTTTTGCATTGCCACGCCAAGTCACATTTTTATATTTCGCGACAAAACACGTACAATTCCCCCAAACAAACCCACGGCATCATTTATCCACTTTGAGTGAAAGAGAATATGAACCATAGGTAATAACTTTGGGATCTTTGGCAGGCTCTTTTTTTGTAGGAGTTTTAGGAGGGGCAACAGTTTTTGTAGGAGTTTTTTTATCAGCTGGCTTCTGAGCAATCTGTACATTCTCGGTTTTCTTTGTTGGGTCTTTCGTAGGATTAGGAAGGAGCAATGTCTTGCCCACTGAGAGACGTGCAGCATTGGACATGTCATTGGCAAGCAAGATACTGTTGATACTCACACCATATTTCTGAGCTATGGCACCGAGATTGTCTCATTTTTTTACCACATAGTTCACACCATTGATGCGAGGT
>CAZJBQ010000024.1:4616-9206 GCA_964544625.1 uncultured Candidatus Peribacteria bacterium
TGGCCAATAGAGAGAGTATCATTCGAGAGATTATTCGCGAGTTTCAGCGCTCCTATGTTCATACTATATTTCTGAGCAATAGATCAGAGCGTGTCCCCTTTTGACACAGTGTGGGTCATGTAGAGAGAACGTTTTTTATCCTCAGGTGGAACAGGATTTGTAGTGTTGAGAGGAGGAGCAGGGACGACAACTGGATCTTCGACGAATGCAACTGGAGTAGCCTCTTCTTTGACAATCTCATCTGGAGTATCGGTATCAGCGAGGATTTCCTGACCAGTACTATAATCATACGATGCTATGATACTGCTCGAATCATATTCTCATCGAACAGTCGCACCCGTATATGATTGCATATACGAACCAAATGCTGGATAAATCGGCAATAAAACAAAAACCATGAGTGTCATAGTATTGAGAGTCTTTTGACGAAAGCTCTTACGACGACGCAGACGAGTAGAAAATTGTTTTCGCATACAAATATTTATTTTTTCTCATTATAGATAAACCCGACGATATACTTATTTTTTATTTTTTCGACACGAGTCGTGATCTTCCAGAGTCCAGCATAATTCATATCTTTCACAACCATTGTTCCCTCTTTGACATTCACACTCATAACAATACCGACATGACCGTAGCGGAGATTGTATCCTGGACCATACCAGACGACGATGGCACCAGCTTTCGCTGTTTGACCAGTTTTAAATCATGCAGCACTCGCATTTTTGTACCAATTTCTCGCATTCCCTCTCCACTTCACGGGCCAATGCTTAGCGACAAAATACGTACAATGTCCGGGTACAAATTTATAACCATCAGGATTGACCACTTTGAGTTGAAAGGTACCACCAACAACTCCTGTTCGCACATCTGCGGCAGGAGCAGCAACAACAATAGGTTGTGCACCTGGGAGAAAGAGTGTCTGGCCTATAGAGAGTATATCTCATAGATCATTCTTGTTGCGAATCTCATCTGACGCTATTTTGTACTTGAGAGCGATAGCGTCGAGTGTATCATTTTTTTGAACTGTATAAATAATTCCATCTCCTGGGGGGATGATAAGTTTTTGTCCTGGACGAATAATATTTGATTGGAGTTTATTAACCCAACGAAGGGTATTGAGCGAGAGCTTAAAATCTGTAGCAATATCAACTAGACTATCACCAGACTGAACCTCGTACGTCACTATTGTGTTCCGATTTAGTAAGTCACTATCAGTATCGAGTGGTCTCTCTGTTGAGAGAGAAGTACTATCAACCAAATCATCCTCAGTATCAATAATAGTGGACAGATTAATATCCCCCATTTCACTCCGGCGAGAACCATCGTAGAGGATAGCACCAAAAGCAGGATAAATAGGCAATAAGATAATCAAAACACTGATAAACAGTGAATTAGACATCCAGAGCCGCTTCATACGCTCACGCCGATGTGATCGACGGTCGCGAAAGACACGAGTAAGAATTTTTGGAAACAAGCAAAATTATTAGAAACAAGCTACGCGCTGATCGAGGTGACCTCGAGTTTTGTTTGACTTGCGCGGAAACCCTGCGTTCGGTGGTAATGTTTTTTTGATTTCATTTTGAAGACACGAACCTTGTCATCTCGTACATGCTCTCGGACAGTACAGTGTACAGCAGCACCTTCAACAAGAGGAGCACCGATTTTTGTGCCACCATTCTCATCAGCGATCAAGAGCGGAGTAAATGTGTGTTTATCAACTGTTTCATCAAGTCTATCGACTGTAATAACGTCGCCTTTTTTGACGATATATTGTTTTCCGCCTGTTTCGATAACTGCAATCATAATTTTGGATTAGGATGGCTGTATTGTATATATTTTTTAAATCTGGCAAGTTTTAATAGTCTAGAAGTTCAAAAAACTTGATTCTAATGGGCATTTCTCTGGTTTTTACTTCTACTATTCTTCATTTTTAATTTTTAATTTCCGATTTGTCGATATACTCGCTCTTGTTTTCACACTATGACCAAGAAAAAACACATCATGCTCATGGGTATCCAGGGCTCTGGAAAAGGCACACAAGCTGCTCTCATCAATAAAAATTATGGCTATATCAGCCTCGAAACAGGCGCTATATTACGTTCTGTCCTCGAAAACCCAAACCACAAGCACTATCAAGAAGTCGCCGACACAGTCCCTCATGGTAAAATGACGCCTGATTCGGTCATTTTTGACCTCATAAAGGAATTCATTGATGCTCATCCAGATGACCACATCCTCATCGACGGAGCAGTACGAAATATCGCTCAGAGGAAGTTTTTTGACGCTATCACGACAGACTACTGTGTTATCCACCTCACACTCACCGAAGAAGAAGCCCTCCGCCGTCTCCAGGGTCGCAAGATGGATCCTGTCACAAAAGAGATATTTGGGAGTGATTTCACTGGCGATACCAATCCAGAAACAGGCAATAAGCTCGTTATCCGCGTAGATGACCAGGATATAGAAAAAATCCACAAACGCTTCGCATGGTACCGTACAGACATCGTCCCCCTCCTCGACAGCTGGAAAGCTGACGGAGTGGAATACTATACTATCAATGGTGAACAATCTCGTGAAGTAGTCTGGAGTGAGATTGAGAAGATACTCAATCAGAAGGATTAATTACTTCTGTTCAAGTATACGACGAGCCATATTAAAAATCTCCCCCCTAGTAGCTGGTCTATTTGGGTAAAAATTCTCTGTACCGTCTATAATTCATTTGGAAAGAGCTGTATTTACAACATTAATTTGCCAAGCTAACGTAGTATCAGAATATTTAGAAATTCCATTATACTCCTGAATTTGTATATTTGCTGCCTTTAGAAGAATAGCTAGAGCCTCTGCTCGAGTTATATTTTCTTCTGGACGAAATATACTATTAGCACGCGATATTATTCAGTTATCAGCAGAAACCTCAACAGCACGACAGGCCCAATTATTAGGCTTTGTTTGAGTTACGTCACTAAATAATTTTCTACAGGAATAATTATCTGGTAGTGAAAATCATCAAATTTTAACAGCCATGCCAATTACTTCTTGCCGCAAAACATTATCATTAAGTCGGTAGGCAGATTCATTATCTTGTTTCATGATTATACCTGCTTCAGATAAGATGTGACTATCTTCTGTTAAAGAATTAGGAGTATTAGAAGGGGAAGCAGATGAAGATTTAGGGATAGTTTTATTAGCATATGTCAGTCCTCATTCTATTGTAATACTATTCCACTCATTCTTACAGGTATTATTAGTTCAAGTTAAAGAATAAACCCCTTCACTTAAGTTCAAAAGAGATGTATCTAATGAAATTAAATCCGCATCAAGTACTTGAACTCATTTATCAATAATAACATTTATCTGCTTCCCCTCACTATCAATTTTAACAAGAGAAAAGGAGGAGTGAGAACGAAAATGCTGACCAGAAATTAATATTTTCCCTCCATTTTTCACAGAAAGATTAAAAGACCGTATAATACACTGCCTTGCATCTTTCATCTTACTAAGCTCATTCATATCAGAGGGGTCTATGCTCGAAGATATCAAATCAATAAGCTCTAACGGCGTTAATTCAGGGTAAGATGACTTTAAAATAGCGGCAATACCAGTAATTATTGGGGCAGAGAATGAGGTACCCGATAAAGTTGAATCATAAAAATAGCCATCATTATGCTTTGGGTCTGTTGTAGACGTAACATTAACACCTTGAGCCCAAGTATCAACACAACTTCCGAAATTACTCCATAATGTCTTATTGTTATTTAGTGAATGAGTTGCGCCTACTCCTATAACCATATTTATACCATTTTTATCATTACATACAGGAGAGACTTTAACTTGATCTAAATCTTGACCATAAACTCAAGCAGATTCTGGATCCCCATTTCATGCAGAAACAACAACTACCACTCATTTATTATAGGCATATTCTATAACGTCATCATAATTAGAATTAAAACCAACATAACCAGAGCCTCACAAGCTAAGATTAATTAAATTAGCTCCATTATCAACAGCATAGTAAATAGCATTCCTAACATTTTCAAAAGAACAACTTATTTCACCACAAGCAATAAGAGACATAATTTTGGCATCCGGCGCCAATCATGCAATTCATGATTCATTAATTTGGGCTCAAATTATACCAGCAACAGCAGTCCCATGAGTTCATTTAGGAGTGACATCAAAACTATTATCAACAAAATTAAAGCCAAAATAATCATCAATATAGCCATTTTTATCATCATCAATTCAATTACCAGGAATTTCCTTTTTATTTAACCATTCACTTCATTTTAAATCTGGGTGTCACTGCCAAACTCCGTCATCAATAACCGCAACTACAAGATTTTTACCAGTTCAATAATTTCTATAGTAAGATTTATAATAATATTGATCTTTTTCTAATTTTTCAGTTGCGAATAAACAATAAGGAGCAAGAGAAAAAACTAAAAAGAATATAGAGTATATTTTTTTCATGATTATATCTGCATCAATATTGCAGCAACGAGCACGCCGACAAAGCTCCCTGCGAGAGTTTCAGATGGGAGATGGCCGAGAGATTCGTTGAGTTTCTTATCGCCTTTCATCGTA
>CAZJBQ010000025.1:0-1564 GCA_964544625.1 uncultured Candidatus Peribacteria bacterium
ATAACAGCCGAAGCTTCTGTAATAACTCACATACCTGGTACTTTCAAAATTGGCTGAACCATTCTTTTAATAGTTTCTTTTGTCATTTCTCGTGCTTTTGCGAGTTTACCCATTTGGAGAGCTTTTATATCTGCAAAAGCTACTTTTTCGGCCCCACGAAGTTGAGTTAATCCAGCATTGAGTCATTTAAAAATAGCAACCATTGCCATAGATTTCATCCATTCTTTTGGTTCCCAATACTTGTCCCCTACGATATCTATATTTATTCATACATTGCTCAGCGCCCATTCCTCGACATTTCCTGCTGCACCATAAGCAGCATGAAAGGCTGCTCACTCTGCGGCAGTAGCTGTAATAAATTCTCATGTTCTTACCGCTCTGGCTGCCCATTTTCCTTTGTTTGCAAAATTTGCTAATCTCGCTGCTACTCAGGTAGCCTGGATTAACCTTCCTCATGCAACTGCAGTAAATCTGGCTGCAGCCATACCTGCACCGAGAGGTACTGCGCTGAGAGCTGCTGTAATAGCTATTTCTCTCATGACACCCATGTTTTCATCTGCTATGTCCATGTCCCAGCCAGCACTTTCTCCGAGTATGCCTCCGAGGAGATTGATATTCGGATCATTTCTGAAATTCGGACGTGTGTCAATCATGAATTTCATCCACTCTTGTTCTATAATCATCTTTTTTTGATTGCCGAGAGACTGCTCTACGACTTTATCCATGTACTGTTTGTGAGTTGGATTTGTAATATCAAAATTTGCGATTTCTGTTTCGAGATATTTGCGTACATCTTTTTCCATTTCACCTCTTTGTTCACTCACTTTTTTCATTTTCTCAATAATAGTGTTGATTGCGTCATCACCTCATTTGAGTCATGCCTTTTCGAGATAACTTTTGATACGACTTGTATCATTGATATTGAGTTCAGCGATAAATTTAGGGTCCTGAAGTACATCTTTGAGCCACTTGAACTCTTCAAAATTCGGAGAGTTATCCATGATATTTCGTGTGAGTTTTTCTGCAACTCCTGATGAAGCACCATCAACGTCGAGAAACCCACTTCGCATCTCTGCAAATATTTCTCTGCGTTTTGCATCTATGTCACTCCCAGTATTTATGCTATTTACTATTAATTCAATTTTGGTTAATTCCTCATCATCGATGACTTCTTTATCATTTTTTTCTACATTTTGCATGCTTGCAAATAATTCACTTATTGCTTTCTCGAGATTTTTATATTTCTCTGGTGTTCCGTCGAGTGCATTTATTGCATCATGGAAATTATTCTGCTTTGTTTCCACATCAGATACATTAGCTCACTCTGACTTAGCCTGTGATATCCAAATATCTGCGACATCTGATACCAAATTAGCTTTTTTTGTTGTAGGATTTGCTTGAATTTCTTTTGTTTTTTTTGCTACCATCTCTTCGAATTCTTTTTGAATTTGAGTAAAGTCTGCTGATTTTCCATCGGGTCCTACGAGCCAAGGGAGAACTGTTTCTCAATTTCGTACAGTAAATCTAGGTCCCTTTTCTTTTTCTGGAGGAACTGGAGTAGGTC
>CAZJBQ010000025.1:1664-3073 GCA_964544625.1 uncultured Candidatus Peribacteria bacterium
CTGATGGAGGAACTGGAGTAGGTCCTGATGGAGGAACTGGAGTAGGTCCTGATGGAGGAACTGGAGTAGGTCCTGATGGCATATCCATCTGTACATAACCAGCATAAATCCAGCCCTTATCCTTACCGCTTGACCCGCCATTCACTGTAGATGAGTTGTCTACTTCGCAGTAGTAGTAGAGTTTTGGTTGGCCGTCTTTTGCATCTACTTTGTATTCTGCTTTGAGAATGTTTATGGTTTCACCGGGTTTCATCGCATCGACTCACTTCAGCACGCCGCCTTTTTCTTTTCTTATCCAGAGGTCATTTTTCCCTTCGCGTGTTACGATAGTACCACTTTTACCAGCACCTATATGCTCATTGAGCATCTTGGTTCTCTGCTCGTGGGAAGCATGTAATGCCTCTGTTTTTGCGATAGATCATGAGACATCTTGTGATTCTCGGATCTGTGGCTGAAATTGTTCTGACATAAGAAAAAGTTAATAAACACTATGAGTTTACCAGACTTTTTTTGTCAGTGCAAATATTTTGCTAGTTTTTTAATTGCTCTCTTCTCTTGAGTTCCAATCATATCATTTGGATCGTAATTCTGTTTCTGTCACTCCGAAATACTTCTTTGCGCCAGAACCATTGTCATCATTGGTAACATCATAGTATAGATTGTCTATTTTGAGCCATGCGTGACCAAACCTGGGTGATCCAGGCTCACTACCCAGAGAAGCAGTTCAGTTGATAACTCGGATATTATCTACCCCTGCAAATGATAGAAGCAATAATACGAGTTCGCTATAGCCATCACATACACCTGTATTGTTTTCAAACGTTTTGATACCCGAATGCACATCTGCTGAAACCTCTGGCTTTATCACATATTTTCCTTTACCAAGACTCTCAAAATAATTCCCCAGCGAGCTCTCATAGCTTGTTTTTTCTATGACATATTCATACACTTTTGCTATTATATCTTCCTTTTTCTCACCACTTTCTTGTTTTATTTCTAGAGCTTTTTGTTTTATTCGTAAAAGAGTGTCCGGCTTCATAGTATTTATAGCGTCTTGCGTGAGTATTGTTGCTATTTCTCGACCATTTTTTATGCCTTGAAATATCCCGGGAGGAATCTGTATTTTTTGCATAGTTGATTTTTTCCCAATTATTTCCTCTGTTTCATAATTTTTTGGATTTTCTCTCTTTAGCATCACAATTTCTCAAAGAGATGATGCCCCTCCTAAATTCCATAGTCATATAAAAGGCTTGCTCTCCCAGAATTGTAGGTTACGTAATTCGTAGTAGTGGTCTCCCCAAGATGTCACATCAGTGGCGTCAAATCTCTCTAAATGTTCCTTTTCTATCATATTCAGTGGCATGAAACGTAACTTCCATCCTTCTGGTGCTGGTTCAACAATCTTCGGT
>CAZJBQ010000025.1:3173-8954 GCA_964544625.1 uncultured Candidatus Peribacteria bacterium
ACTGGTGCTGGTTCAACAATCTTCGGTACTGGTGCTGGTTCAACAATCTTCGGTACTGGTGCTGGTTCAACAATCTTCGGTAGTTCCATATTGATATACCCAGCGTATATCCATCATTTATCTTTTCCTTTTTCCCCTCCATGAACGGTGGCTGTATTATCTACTTCACAGTACAGGAAGAGTTTTTCTTTTTCTCAGTTTTCTGGATCAGGGAAATACTGTCCTTTGAGGACTTTCACGCTTGACTCTGACTTCATAGCATCCACTCAGACGAGATTTTCTCCTACTTTTTTGCGAAACCAGACATCATTTTTCTTTGTTTCTTTTTTGACTATTTTCCCATAGGGATTTTTTTTGATAGCTTCGGCGAGTAGACTAAATCTCTCTTCTTTTCCATACTTTTCCACTTGTTCTGCGGTTGAATTTTGTATATTTTCAGACACTTTTATTGATGGTATGTATTCCATAAAGATGAATATATACTTATTTTATATCATACTTTTTCGCTGATTGGAAATATTTCATGAAAAATACCCTCTTTAAAAGAGGGTATTTTTTGTAAAAAATTGTTTTATCTAAATAGAACTTCGAAATCTTGGAGAGCTTTTTGGAGTTGATCGTAACTGTATGGTGTTGGTCCCTGTTCATCTCAGTTAGCATACTGGTCAAATCTCTGGATAGATTTTTGTCCAGGGTAGTAAACAAACCGTACTTTATGAGTGCCTACAGCTCCCTTCTTTTTTTGTTCTTCTGCTGGTTCTGGCATATGCCATGAGACGTATATTTCTTTTGCTGCTCATCGCTTGTTGATACCTATATAGGCATGGTAACTTTTTTTACCATTTGTACCATGATTGAGATGTGCATTTTGCTCACTCGAAAAGAGCGATATCTTTTTGTCGAGCGTGTTGTCAATTTGATCGTAGAGGTTATTAAAAGAGTCTCCTACGAGTGAATCATGACCTGCGTTAAACATATTTGAAGCCGCGAGAAGTCTCTCGAGTGTGATCTCTTCACCATTGTTATGGTACGATGGGTTTTCAGTTGTTGGTCTCTGGTTTGGAGCATCATAATCCTTATATCATCCACAATTTTGTAATGCTAACACCGTGAGCACTCATGCTCCAAAAATTCCACCAATCTTTGCTGCTCTTATTCCATTTTTTCTGATTGTTGCTTTGCCATGAGCAGTGAGCATACCTTTGTGTCATGCTGCATGATCATGCTGATCTGGACTGTGAGGAGCTGGTGATGACATATGTATATATTTAAAATACGATACTATTATAAATATAATATATATAAATGTCAAATAATTTTATGCTATCTTGAGGTACTGCTGGAGAGTGAGATTTTGATTTTTCATGTCGATTCACTCAACGTACGACTTTATGGTATCGTATTCTGTGGCGCTCACGAGCTCAGAGATGGCTTTATCGTTCGCAGGCCCCGTTTTCCCTTCTACGAAATATTTTCTGAGTCTCTCGAGCGATATATCTCACCATTGTTTTGCTTTTGGAGCTATTATTTTGAGTGCTTCTACTTTTTTTGGTTCTCCTCCGAGCCAGTCGGGTATATAGTTGAACCAACTATCTGCAGTTTCGAGAGAAGTGATTATTGTGGGGAGCTTTAGTTCCTTTGCTTGCGCGATATCATCCTTGAGTTCTGGGTGATTCTCCATGTTTCTGTTCCATGATGTTTCGAGGAGTTTTCGAAATGCGATTTTTTCTCCTGGTGTTTTGAGCGTATCGAGCGTTTTTTTGATAGCTTTAGACTGAGCTTCATTGCCTTTGAAATTTGTATATTTTCATTGTTCAGTAGGGGATCATTCATAGAGTAAGTAGAGCATGGCTCCTACTGGGTAATCTTTCGTTGCTGGCTCCATCTCTGGTCGTGTTACTATCTCTATCCATTCTTTTGGTCCAGATATTCTCGCTTGTAGATTTTTGACTCCTATTTTTAGACTTTCCCACTGTTCTTTTACCTTGTCTCATGCTCATGCGAATGGATGATCTTCCGCCTTGACCTTATCAATAGGTTTTTTTGTAGTCAGTGAGTTTACCATTTCAGGTCCTTCAAACGATTTCCATACTTTGTCACCCATTGGAATTGTCATGCCTAGGCCTATTGCCCCGAGTATAACTCCGATTATTTTCCCGAAAGTTCCGCTCTTCCCTCCGAAGAGTTGATATGCGGCAAAAAGGAGAAGACCTATTCCAATTGCCCCCCCAGCGAATAACTCTACTGATTTACTAAAGGGTCTCTCACCTAATTCTCGTATATGTTCATCTGCACTTTTTTCTCTCACATTCTCTCGAGCGTGTTCTACGAATTTATTTTGATTTTCTTGTATTTTGAGGAGATTTTCGTCATTTTTTCGTTCTCTCCAGGCGAGGAGAAACGATTTTTGTTGAGGAGTAAGGCTTGATTTTTGTATTTCAGAGACTGATAAAATCTTATTTGGGTCTTTTTTGATTTTTTGTTCGAGATTTTCTCTATATTTGATGAGGTTTTTCTCAGGAGCACCATGATAGGCGAGTGCTGCAATATATGTTGCTACTTTTGACGTATTATCGTTTTTTCTGAGAATACTTCCTCTATCTACGCCGAATTCGAGACCACTGAGTTGTTCCTGAAGTCATTGTAATTGTTTTGTTCTTTCTGGGGTTCTGTTGTCGTGGAGAATTGGTTGATTTTTGTCGTTAATTTCGACGTAGAATCCTTGATTGAGTATGTGCTCTTGGATGAGTAACCCGTAGAGGAAATCTTGCCCATATCAGCTGATCTTTTCTTTTTCTATGCCACCCAGTTTGATGACTCATTTTTCTTTTGCTAATTGCTCATTTATGAGAGTCAGATCATCACGAAATGTCTGAGGATTTCAGATGTTTGTATCGAGGATTTTCTCTTGTTTATACACCAGTGTCATCAGATCATCGCGTGTCCACTTTGAATTTTTGAGTTTTTCTGCATTGAGAGCTGACTCCATTTCAGCACGTTTTTTCTCTTCCGCTTTTTTCATCTCAGCTTCTCTTTTCTTTCTTTCGAGAGGGCTTTCCACTTTCTCATTCTTTCATCTGCGTGATGATTCGAATCTTTGTTGAGGAAGTGTATTAAAAGGGATTGTCATGATTTATTTTAGTGTCCGCCGTGTCCGTCGTCGTGACCACCACCTGCTTTACGTTCTTTGTTCCATTTTAACAAGCGAAGTATGGATGATACAGTGAATGTGATACCCATGGCTGGGACAATTGCCGAAGCAGCTGCCGCTGATCAGAATGCTATACTACCACCATAGAGGAGTCCTCATACGACACCAGCACTGACTCCAGCTTTTGTCGCCCCTGCTGCTATATTTCTGAGAGGAGCTGGAATGAGATTTTTCGTACCAATAAAGGCTTTTCCGAGGAGACCATTGCCAAGAAGACCAGTAACGGCCTTATCGTAGAGTGATTTCTTCCCCTCATCGTGATGATCACCATGGCCCTCGTCATGTGCGTGTTCTTTGCTTTCATGTGCGTGTTCTTTCTTAGTTTCAGCGTGTCATTCGGCTCATTTTTCTGTATCGTGTCAGTGGCCTCATTGTACTTTGCTGATGATTTTATCATAGAGTCATTCGGCTGTGAGAGCTGTAATAGTTGTTTTACCATGTTCTCCTGCAGGGACTTCAGCGTAATATTTCATCTTACCTCCGCCTGTCAGTCGTTTTGACCACATGTGATAAGTGTGCCCATTGATAACGTAGGTCGTTTTCTTACCCATGAGTCACTTTAATTCTTTAATTTTGCCCAATAAGTGTTCTCTGTCGAGATCATGGTGGGAATCGTAGATACCATGATGTCACTCAAGATATGTTATGAGATTATCAACTGTTGGGTCAGCATTTGGGATTGCATCACTGATATGGAGATGATCTTCGGTGGTTTTGGTCTCACCAGCTCCGGGGAAGCTCACTGTATATTGCGCCGGAGTGAAGCTCGCCGGTGGTACCACTGTAGTATTTAATTTTTCATGTACAAAATAGTTCTTTCCTTTGTATGTATATTCTCCACGCTTTCATTTTGATTTTGATACTGCGGCACAGAGCTCTGCAAATTTTGTACGACTAAAAGAATCTCACATATCTACAGTTTCTGCGAATTCTTTTTTATTTTTTCTCTTTTCGGCTTCTTGACGGTGTCTGTCTATTTCTTGTGCAACTACATCAGGATCTGTATTTACTATCCATTCTGTTCCGCCATCTTCTTTTCTATAAAGAGCATGGTATCCTGTTGCAGGATTGTATCGGATTGGCATTTTTTCGTTCTTCTTTTCTCAATAGAAAATATATTCTCCCACGTGGTTTTTGTGTTTTTTTGCAAAAGCGAGAGCTTTATTTACTAGTCATATGTAGTCTACTGTCTCTATTGATTCAGTATTGCCTGTTGCTGTTGGTGCTGTAGTTGTATTTGTTGTTGTTTCTTGTCGTTCTGAGCGTTTTTCTGCTTTTCTCTCGTCTGCTTCTTTTTTACGTGATATTTGACTCGCAGCGCTATCGAGATTTGCTATCGATATCTTATGTGAGCTGTAGAGGTCTTCCATGAGTTCGAGTATTCCTATTCGGTTCCAATTCCCGCGAGGCATTTCATATTCATATTCCATAGGATTTCTAGGGATAGCTCTCACACTAATCACTGTTGATGGGTGAAAATAGAGATCAAGAGCATCTTTAGCATTTGTGCCTGTCAGAAAATGTGTCCAAAAGTCTGACATAGAAGGAAATACCCAAGGTGGATTAATTGTTGGACGACTCGTTATCTCATCTGACATATCCAGAACCAATTGAACCTTTTTTGCGTTTTTACGAATTATCGTATCTAGGTACTCTGCTACGTTTGCATGTGTTGCGGTTGAATTCACATTTCCATTTTTTAACACCCTGTGAACGGCTCAAGTACTATCTTCTAGATGATACTGACCAGCCGATCAGTCAGCTGTTGCATTGAGCAAGTCTTGTAGATTCTCATGCTCAGTTTCTGTTGTTGTAGGGGCTATAGCATTCATAATTTTTTTATTCTTTACTATCTTACCTCACTTTTTTGTCTAAATCAAAAAATCCCCCCTGTTTTGCAGGAGGGAAGGGTATTGACAAGTATTTTTATTAATAAATGGTATTATTTTACGAGCTCATCCCTGGTAAAACTTACTCATTGTTTTGTGTGAAATTTCTTGTTTGACTTGAGCATTTCTGTATTTCCTTTGAGTACTTTTTGAGCCATTGTGAGGCCACCAATTTGCTGGATTATGGTGTCACTCGACGTGAGCATCGTGTAATCTGTGTACATAAAACCAGTTCGTCGTATATCGAGATTTCCTCACTCTACTTGCACCCATTCGCCCCAATCATCGTAATCCACCTTTTGTTTATCAACTTCGATGATATGCTTTTCTACCTTGTTAAACTCTTTTATAAGGTCAATTTTTGCCTGAGCTATGGTGAGTATTTCTTTTTGTGATGGTATCCCGAGTTTGCGTATTTGTTCGGATGTTTTTCCTTCGCAAAATTTCTCAAAGCGTACCTTGATCCTATTCAGTTCCTCAGGGGAGTCTATATCAGTACTCGAGCTTCAGTGCAGCGTATCTGCTATTTCTTTTGTTATTTCTGACCATTCTTTTGTTATTTCTGCTTCTTTCTCAGCTTCAGTTTTATCTTTTCATGCTCGATCTATCTGTGTCTGTGCTATATCGAGACTGCCTTGAGCGTATCTTTCTGAGTCTTGAGCGGCCAATACAGCAACCGCA
>CAZJBQ010000026.1:0-8617 GCA_964544625.1 uncultured Candidatus Peribacteria bacterium
GAACATAAAAGAAGGTTAAAAATCCTATTCTCATTGTAGACTTTCGGAGGTGAATGCAAGACTACATTTCCCCGTCATTCCTGCGGAGGCAGGAATCCAGGCCAAATATTTGATTCGTTTGGCACTTTTGATTGCAAAAGTACCCAAAACAATTTAGGGGAGCCAAAACTCGCTCTCCAGACTAGCAGCTTTTTTCTATATTCACGACGCTCAAACAGTTGCTCCCCTAAAAACCTGTTTCCGATGTCATAATAAACTATTCTAATTCTTCAAAAAAATCCCCATCGATTCATTTTATTTCAATTGTACTCCTTACAGAGACTCATTGATTATGTTTATACATGAGATCCACTAATTTCTCTCAATTTATAAGAATGACTTTTTCTGGTCGACTTTTTAAATATTCTGTTACTCAACTAGAAAAATCTGATGTTGTTATAAATACGCCTTTATTTGTTCCAGTCATGGCTCATACAAATTTTTGCATATCAGGTCTACCGACACTTCATTCATACTTCTTTGCTTGAACAAAAATTCTTTCAAATCCTAGTTCATCTGATTGAATAATGCCATCAATTCCATTATCGTTAGTGTAATTTGTAGTGACGCTAAATTCTTCTGCACCGTATCACATTGCTATTAATAATTTTGTCACTAAAAATTCAAAACTACGAGGAGAGATATTTTTTATCTGTTCTGACAATTCGCTTTTTACTAGTGATTCCTTCTCTCTTATTATAAAATCGAGAGTTTCATCGGGAGTTTGTTCGTTAAGAGATACTTCTGTTTCATCATCTTGATTACTTTGATTATTTCGCAGACTTGGATTCCAAAAAGGTGTATCCATTATGTCTGGGAATAGTTCTTTCATTTTTTCTGCATTTAATTCTGTTAACTTCATTTTTAAAACCTCTAATCCTCTTTCTGTAATTTGATAATGACCTCTTTTTGGCGAAGTTAGTAATCAACTTTTCTTAAGAAATGTTAAAGCCCAATGTATTCTATCCCAGAAACGTGTATGATGACCACTTCTAATTGCTACACTTCTCTCATCTTCTGTTAAATTATACAAATCAGCTAATTGATCTGTGAATTCTTTTCGATGATGAATGTTCCCATCTTTATAGGCCTCCAAGAGAGGTAGCATAATTTCATGATATTTTGGGATAGGCATTTTAGTGAGTGTTATTTTTACTTCCTCATCGTCCAACTCACTCCAAATATAGTGACAATAATAGCGGCGCAGATGAGACAGAGGAGGCAGTAGGCGTCGACGTAGAGGACTTCTTGAGAGATGATGTATCCATTAAAACACATTCCGCCGAGAGCTATCCAGTTGATGATTTTTGCAGGCTTCGCGGTCATACTCACGAGACCCCAGATGGCGAGGAGTGTGATGATAGGGTAGACGACGAGAGCGAGGTAGGGGAAAGGGATGCCGGCAATCATCGTATCTGGATGGACGATGACATTTGAGCAAGAGAAGGTTGGATTGATATCGCAACCACTTGTCACTGTGACTCCTGCGACAGGATGGAGGAGCTGGTAGGCAGTGTAGCTGAGATAGAGAGCGTTTCCGAGTGCTATGAGAGCAAGCACGAGGATGAGGATGTATTTGTTTTTCATATTATTTTTGGTTAGTGATTTTTTCTTCTGGTCGGCCTTTGCGAACCATGAAGATGAAGTTAATACATGAGATTATTTCGACGAGATAGATGAGGAGCAGTATGATACCACCGAGATTGAGCTCACTTGAGTAACTACGAGAACGATATGATGATCCACTGCCGAAGAATCATCCATCAGAAGATGCTCATTTTAGACCATCATCAACTCTCTCAAGACCTGCTTGGATACCAATAGGCTCAGACCTGTAAGTAGTGATATTAAGATTAGTTCAGAGTCATGTTATTTCGTCTCTCGCGCCCTGGAGTTCCATACCTGGTCGTGGGGGTAATGGACTATTAGATTTATCGAAGTTTTCAAATTCTGTCTCGTACGCTCCCTGCTGATTACTGTAATTGTTGAGATCATTTTGTTGTCGAGCTGTTTCGAGAGCGATGAGAGAATTGTATTGATTGACTATGACGTATGTCTCTGCGAGTTTATTTTGTGCTTGGAATATCTCTTCTTGGTTCTGCGGAGTCATACGACTGAGGAGGATGTTCCCTATAATACCAGCCAGGATTTTCTCTCTCTGTTTATTTTCTGATGCTGTCGTAACGCAGTGCCCATCAGCGAGAGTCATATCATCAGCTGTTTTGATTTTCTTTGCCACTGTACTTATATCCGCCTTATCACTGATTTCAAATACGTTTCCTCCCGTCGCAGCAACGAGATTGGTAATATCGGTTTTATACCGTTTGATATCGTTGCCGATTTTGATGATATCTATACGATTTGAGTGAATATTTTGGAGCGTAGGTATCTGGTATTGTCCGGTACTGAGATTAAAACTATCATCATCGGTGACTATGACGATGTGCTGATTTTGAAACCCATTTTTATCGATGTAATTCATGATACGATCCGTATCAGAGTATCACCAAAATGAGAGATTATCTACATCAGAAACTCTCTGAACATCAAAATTGAATGTATAAAGATCGACATCGTTGAGTGTCCCATTATAGTTTTTAAATGTGGCGTAGATATTTTTGTACTGTTTTTCTACATTATTTCGTTCTGCACTTTTTGATATATCGAAAAAGAGTGTAATCTTATCAGTCACTGGTGTATCGAATTGTTGTGCTGCGTACTGGGAGAGTGCAGCTGGGAGACAATAATCTCCTATATATTGAGCATTTTTTGCACTCTCAGGCGCTGCCATCATATGCTCTTGTTTGAGGTATTTTTCGACGTTTTTTTCGACAACGTCTTCTTTTATGAGCTTACCTCCATCGTAGACTTTTGTTATGGCACGAGAGTTCTCATCGAAGCGGAGATTGATAAAAGAAAACTTCGGCGCATAGACTATCTCTGTCGCATCAGTCGAGACAGGTGTGAGGATTTCCACTTGGACTTTTTGTTTTCATTGACTGACTGTCTTGCCTGGTATAGGAAACACTCGGAGAGAGTAACTATTGAGACCGACTTTTTCTATCAGTGCTGGATCGATATTTCTCCTGAGACTCTCCTCATAGACTCTCTTCGCAGCACCACGAGGCGCGACTTGTCCTATGAGTTGGAGATCGAGACCGAGCTTGAGTTCAGAGACGACCGACCAAGTACTCGGAGTTTGGAAAAATATCACGACCTCCTGATTTTCATGAGAGGTGTTCTGAAAATCAAAAGTATATTTTGTACGCACTATCCCGTCCTCAGTTTCAGAGTGTATTTCACCGAGGGTCAGCAGAACATTCGCCGCATCTCAAACCTTGGAAGCATTGGTAGCAAAAGAATTACTTCTCCATCTCGACGTAGACTCCCCGAGACGCTCTCAGAAATATTCAAAGAGAGAAGAGTCGTAGAGTTTCTCAAATAGGTTATCGTAATTTGATCCATGACGAGCGAAGTAGAGAATAGCTGATTCGAGAAACCAAACTTGTGCCTGTTCAAATCCTTTTTGGTTTTCACCTTCTTGTGAGAGAATTGTTTGAGCCTTGTTGAGCTGGCGGCTATAGAGAGACTGCAGTGCACCTGAAGAAAAATTAATACCAATAATAATAACCGCAAACACACATCACCAGGTGAGAAATTTGCGAGAATATTTCACTGTATACAGTGAAAATAAAGTAAAAATCGGATAGGTGACCACTAGGGCAACAATAGGATAGAACAATAAAATTTCCCAAAAATCATTGTTATAGTTGTTATGAACTGCATTTATTACTTGATTAAAAGCTTCAGAAAAACCTCCGAATCAGTTTATCTCCAGTCAAAATGTGAGACAGAGATAATTGAGCGTCAATAAAAGAAAAAATCCAATATTGTACGCTAAAGCAATATGCGATATGAATCTGAAAAATCGTATTCGAAAGAGAGAGAAAAATAAACTACAGAGATGAAGAAAAGGATATACGCCTACACCGAGCATGAGAATATTTTTTGTAGAGATATCTCCAGAAGGGGCATCATAACGTATCATCGCCACCACTATTGTTACTAATATGAGAGGTATATAAATGAGGTAGAGGAATTCGTAGGGCTTTATTTTATTGAGGAGGACGCATCGCCCCATAAGCGTATAGAGTACTATGAGCCATCAGAGAAATACGAATGCACTATTGGGTACTGTAGTAGATTCTGCAAAAACTACCCATCAAGTACCCACGGTAATAAGGAGTCACGGTAGGAGCGCTATAGCTTTATGAATCCATGGATGAGGAGATGATTTCCGTGCCTGAATACGCTGTAAAAAAGCAATAATCCAGTTCAGCATAAAGATAAATTAAAAGATAATTTACCTCATAATAAACGCTTTATTTTGTTTTACCAAACAAAAAACTAAGCAATTTGCTTTTTCTGGTTGTAATTAATTTTTGTATTTTCGCCTCCATTTCCTCTCGATAAAATCGGCGACCATCGTACTTGAGCCAGGTATCATCGATGTGTACTCCAGCGCCTCGGAGAAGAGCGGCAAATTGTCCTGTCATATTGTGTTCGACGACGATGATTTTGTTTCCTTTTTTCTCAAGTTCTTTCATCGTCTTGGTTTTGAGTGGCCAGATATTGGTGTAGTGGAGATAGTTCACTTTGTCACTGAGGAAATCCATCACTTCCATTTTTGTACTTCAGAATCCGACGAGGGTGATTTTTGCATCAGGATTACCATAGAGACCAGGTTCGCGGGTCATATCTTCGAGCAATTTCATCTTTCTCACACGTTTTTCGTGTGCTTCAGCGACACCAGCCGCGTCTTCGCGGAGTGTCCCATCTGGTCCGTGTTCGTCACCATTGGCATAGTAGCGAGGTCCAGTTCCTGGGAGCCAGCGAGGCGAGAGTCCAGAGTCTGTGAGACCGTAGCGAGATTGGCTCGTGAGTTCGGCTGTATCAGTGGTGATACCGCGTTCGATTTCTACGCCGACGAGAGATGCTGGATTCACGGTTGCATTTGTTTCTGCGAGGGTTTTATCGGTGAGGACGATAACGGGGATTTGATAAGTTTCTGCGATATTGAGTGCTTCACCGAGTACTGTAAAAGCTTCCGTATGATCACCAACGGCTATCACTGCTTTCGCATATTCTCCGTGTCCGCTGTAAATAGCGAGATTGAGATCTTCTTGTCCGCTCCAGGTTGGGAGACCAGTCGCAGGGCCAGGACGCTGAGCAACGATAATTGTGAGAGGCGTCTCAATCATACCCGCGAGAGAGACGGTTTCGGTCATGAGGTCAAATCCTCCACCAGACGTGGCACAGAGACTACGAGTCCCTGCGAAGCTCGCACCGAGGGTCATCTGAGAGACGCTGATTTCGTCTTCGACCTGTTCGACGTGCATACCTGTTTTATCAGCCCAATTGGCGAGATGCGTGAGGATGGTACTGCTCGGACTCATCGGATAGGCGAAGTACGCTCGTACACCGTGATGAACGGCAGAGAGAGCGAGGATTTCGTTTCCATCGAGGAGTTTGTGTTCAGTGAGATTGTTGGTTGTTGCTGGGAGGGTAAATGGTTCGAGAGAATTGCTGACTGTTGCATCCTGGAGATTGTATCCATGTTGAATGAGAGCAATATCGAGTGCGAGGAGTGCAGGTTTGCTGGCAAAGCGTTTTTCGACGGCCTTTACGAGACCATCAACGGGGAGACCGAGAGCACGCCAGAGTGCTCCGATCATGAGCATATTGGAGAGGAGTTCGTTTGCTCCAAACTTCTTTGGAGTTGCGTATTCGGGAATAAAAAGTGTTGTGAGATTTTTTTCTTGGATGGTCGCAGTGTAGCCAGGGATTTTATCATGCATTTCGTCACCGTAGATCATGAGTCCACTGTTTCTCACGTGAGGAAGAGCGTTTTTTGACCCGACACGATCAAATGCGACGATGATGTCCGCAAATTCTGAGATACTGTGAATTGGATTTGCTCATACTTCAATCCTGTAATATGAACATCCACCCTTGATAAGGCTCGGATATTCACGATCAGCGACGATGAAGTATCCCGCATGTTGCAGCGCTTCCATCACGATATCTCCCGCAGAGAGGAGACCAGAGCCAGAGGATCAAGTGAGGATGATGTTCATTATTTTCGAAGAATAGTGATAAAATTTTTTGCCCAATTTTCGATTATTTTTTGATTGTTTGGTTTGATGGGACTGCGATTGATTTTGAGAGCAGGACAGATGAGATTTCCGCCGTGTTCATGAATCCAATCCTCGAGCATATCAGCAGCGTACATATTGTATTCTACATCGTAGCGATGATCACCGAGACCGATGGCAGCACAGGGGATTCGTATCTTTTTTTCTTTCCAGATTTCCTCGACACATTTTCGGAGACTCTTCTCTATCATACCGTGGGCATACGTCCCAGAACCAAAGAGCGCAAAATCGACTTCATCCTGCCACGTCGTATCTTCTGCGACATCCTGGAGTGTGAGCGTGATGTCAGCATTTGCAAAAATACCCTGAAGCGCCTCGCCGACGAGACGAGTATTTCCTGAGACAGTAGAGTAGTAGAGGATGCCTTGCATAGATAATTTCTTGTATTATAGTAAAAAATGTTTTTATAAAACATTTTTATTTTCGGCCTTTTCTTTGTATCCAGGTTTGTACCAATCTTTGAGCAAGTTCATGGGAAGAGGCAGGGAGTTGTACTGTTGGAATAATTTGGTTGAGATCCAGTACAATTAATCTAGGGGTTTCTCAAATAACTAAAAATTCATCATGTTCCGGGTAAGTGAATTCATCGGCCATACCACGTAATCCATGATTTTTTTGCAGAAGAGAATTGATTCGGTCTTGGAGAGCTTTCGTCAATAATTCTTGATCTTGTATTTCTGAGAGAGTCTGCAGAGGAGATGTACCTGATTGCCAAGGATAGAGAACGACTCGGTAAGGATGAATACAAAAAGTAGAGGTAATAGGTGCTATGTCTGTATCTTGTTGAAATAAACCCATTAAATTAGGGCTATCATATATACGTTTACAGTTTACGAAGCAATCTGGATGAATCTTGATAGCCACTGTACCCGCATGTGTAGGTATTCAGAGAATAAAGGCGTCATCATATTTGCCATGCCTTTTTGCTTTTAGCACTGACGCAGTGATTCATTGTCTACTGATGGCTTCTACGGCTCTTACTTGAGATTCGAGGTCTGTTACTTCTAATTGCCTCAGAGCATCCACCGCCTTTGTTATTTCTTCATCTTGTACAAGGGGCTCATCAGGTATTCCTGGGATTATCATGTATATGTTTTAAAAATATATGAAAGACACAATACTTATCTACTCTCTATTTTTTAACTTCAAATTTTATTCTTTTTTCAATAAATCAGCTATCTCTTTTGCATTTTGTGCTGCTATCTTAGGAGCTTCTTCGTCTTCCTCTCCGAGGTCTCGTCTGAGCA
This sequence comes from uncultured Candidatus Peribacteria bacterium, assembly GCA_964544625.1. Taxonomy (GTDB): domain Bacteria; phylum Patescibacteriota; class Gracilibacteria; order BD1-5; family JAGOOR01; genus JAGOOR01. The sequence continues at coordinate 7,502 of CAZJBQ010000026.1, forward strand.
GAGTTATAGCATCTTCCAGAGTTTGTACGAGGTCACTCGGTGGATTATCTTGAGGGTTTGTGTAAGCATTTATTTGGATTCCAATTCGCTTTGATAGCAGGATGCCTTGCACTTTCTCACCTCCTCGATCGATATTTGTCATGACCGAATCACAGAGAATCAAGAATCTAAGAAAAATATGAGAGAAATAATCTTTTTTATCAGCCATTTGATAATGTGTTTCTATTTTTTTCTTCAGGACACCACTGATTGCTTTTTTCTTAACTTGGTCGAGCATTGTTTTTGCGTCTGTCAAAATACTTGCACGAAAATCTACATCAATGAGATCTTCTGGGGATGTACGAGGAGAATCAGACATAATTATTTTTTAATGATAGTATTTTAACCTTATACGATAAATGTCAATTTGTTTGGGAATAGCAGAGAGTATTTTTGAAAATCTTCATCTTTCCATATACTTCTTGAACGTATTAAACTTATTAAACGTACAAACCTATTAAACTCTGTAGTCATGACTCGTACACGCTTCGCACCATCACCAACAGGACAACTCCATATCGGAGGCCTCCGAACTGCTCTTTATGCCTATATCTGGGCAAAAAAAAACCACGGACAATTCCTCGTCCGCATCGAAGACACAGATAAAACTCGTGAAGTAGAAGGTGCTCGTGATGCCCTCCTCGATACACTCGAGCTCTTCGGGATTCATCCTGATGAGAGTATACGTGCTGGAGGTGACTACGGTCCCTATATTCAGTCTGAACGTCTTCCAATTTATCGAGAATACGTCGAGAAGCTCATCACTCAAGGTGATGCATACTACTGTTTCACGACTGAAGAAGAACTTGAAGCGCATAAGAAAAAAGCAGAAGAAGCCGGGATTATGATCCCTTTCCGCAGTCCATACCGTGATATAACCATCGATGAAGCAAAAGCAAAAATCGCAGCAGGCGAGAAATACGTGATTCGTATGAAGATACCAAAAGGGGAAATGATAACATTTAACGATGGACTCAAAGGGAAAATCTCTGTTCCAAGCGCAGATATCGACGATCAAGTCCTTCTCAAAACTGACGGATTCCCAACCTATCATCTCGCGATGGCAGTCGATGATCA
>CAZJBQ010000027.1:0-8058 GCA_964544625.1 uncultured Candidatus Peribacteria bacterium
ACCAGCGATGAGCATAGCTGCTCCTGAGCGGAGATCCCAGCTTGATACTTTTGTTCATCGAAGGGGGGTTTTCCCAAAAATCATGGCTTCATGAGGATTCATGAGAGCGATATGTCCTCGCATCGCTTCGAGTTCGACGAGCCAGTTGAGGCGTCCTTCGAAGAGGATTTCATGGATTTTACTGACGCCATCAGCTTGGGACATGAGGATAGCTGTTGGAGACTGGAGATCAGTTGGAAAACCAGGATAGATATTGGTTTGAATATTTGTTGCTTTGAGTTTTTTTGAACGATAGACTCGAAGTGTGTCACTGTCTCTTTTTTCAAATTTTACTCCCATTTTTTCAATACTTATCAGAAATGCCGAGAGGTCTTCGATTCGAGCATCATGAATATCTATATATTCTTTTGCTGTGAGAGCTCCAATGATGGCGAGCGTTCCTGAGACAATGTAGTCTCCAATTACAGTACCAGAGAGATGACTGTTGAGAGACTCCGGTTTGATGATAATAGTGTGATCATAGCGGAGAGCGATATCGGCTCCAGCATCTCTGAGTACATCAATCATATTCATGACATGTGGTTCGTAGGCTGAGAGTTCAATTCGTGTTGTTCCAGTACGCTTGAGTGCTGCGAGGAGGAGGACTATTGTGCTTCCGACTGAGAAATACGCATTGACTGTAATATCATTGGAATGGCTTTGTCATTTGAATGCGAGAGTTTCATCTATTTGTGTGCTCGCATAACCGAGCTGTTCGAGGCCGCGGACTATTCCATCAATGGGACGTTTTCCTATGCTGCATCCACCTGGATACGTCAAGTTTACTTCACCAAATCTAGCTAAAAGGGGAGGAATGAGATAGTAGGTTGCACGTGCTTTTTTGAAGAGATCTTGTCGGATATTTGCCAGAGATAACTGACTATTATCTACGGTGAAAGTATTGTTTTCAAAAGTTACTTTTGATCACAGGCTCTCGAAAATATCCTTCATCAAGTGTGTGTCTGAAATATCGGGAACATTTTTGAGTGCTGCTGTTTCGAAAAAGAGCGTGCTGGCAATCATCGGAAGTGCCGCATTTTTGGAACCACTGACCCAGATTTCTCCCTGGGTTTCGGCTCATCATGTAATCGTATAGATGCTCATAGATTGACAAAATCATATGAATTTTTATGAAGAAGCAATCTCTTAGCGAATCTGTTTGAGACTTTTCTTTTTTTGAAGTGTTTTTGTATGGACTTTTTCTACCTCATGCTTGAGTGCTTCTACTTGTGTTCTTTGCTCTGTAAGGATAATTTCTGGATATTTTACGAGCGTTTGTTTGATAATATCGAATTCTTTACGTATATGTCCGTCAATAGGAGTATCGAGATGTTTTGATTGCTCGAGCATGGCTTTGAGTCATTGCTCTACGAAATCGAGTATTCGTTTCATCAAGATAACGAGCTGATGTTCTATATCTTCTTTGTCTTCAGAAAGTAAAAAATCATGGAAAAATTCATCTGAGATATCAAATATGTCTTCTATGACGTGGAGTATCATTTCTAGGACTATACCGTGATTTTCAATAGCGCCTCATCGTATATCACTTGTTTTTACTATGTCTATGAGGCTCCCTTCGAGCGTCCCCCAGTTTTCGATGTATATATTTTTTTCTCCGAATAATACGCGCTTGACGAGAAGTTGATAATCGTCGTGGAGAGTGCTTTCTTCAACAATCGCGATGAGATCTTTTATCTCCCTATCGATAACATGTTTTTTTATCACCAATTCAAGGAAATAATCCTCTAACCCATTATCACTTCAGCGTTTTTTGAGAGTGTCAGTTCAAATACTCATAACCTTATTGTACAATGATTTGACCAGATTTGCAAATTGACTAGCATGCGTCTATGTTTTCTCAGAATTCCTCGAAAGAATATATATTTTCTCTTGTGTGAGATCAGCTAGCAGACTATCTCCAATCTATGAAAGATATGGGGGAGCGGCGACATATACCCAATATATCATGGAATACATGACGTTTTTTTATAGAAAAATTTTCCCACAATCCACGATTTCATATTTTAGAAATATGATCTGCAAATGGATTTAGCACGATGATGTTGTCTCTCGCCTGTCCTCAGGCAACTCTCACGACCATCGAATTTTCACGTCATGCATTTGAGGAGTTGAGACACAATATCGAGATATTCAATAATTTATCGACAACACAAAATATTGAAATAACAGCACAACATCACGATCCTGCTCATCTTGGACACAAAATTACTTCTTCTGTAGATCAGCAAAAAATAGGTCGATTTTCTCTCTATTTCGGTGATGCACGAGAGATACTCCCAGCTTTTACTGATGGAAGTACAACAACTGTCTGTTCACATCCCGCGAGCACTCTCTACGATATACCTCAACAACGATTTGACTGTGTTTTTATAGATGGAGCATTTCGTATGACGAGAGAGTTTTTTGATTTATCCTATCCTCTTGTATCTCCTGGTGGTGTAATAATCATTGATGATGTCATCAAGTACCGTTGGAAAATGAATAATTTTCATGAATACCTGGAAAGTGCTTCTATCCCCTATGAAATAGTTCAAACCGATGAAGATGATGGGATTATGCTCATACAAAAGATGACTTCAGAGATGAAAGACTTATAGTTATCTGTATGAAATCAAAAAAAACCCTCATTTTCTTGTTTCTGCCTCTTATGGCACTGATTTCTGCTTTGCCATGGTATATCTTCGTTTCTTATTTTTTGCGAGCTCCTGTCATAAAAACCTGAGACATTTCTACGCAACCTATTTTTCAAAAATCTGAAGTGAATTTCCTGGCTATGGGAGATATCATGCTTTCTCGAAGCGTTGCTGGTAAAATACAGAAAGCGGGTGATCCTTTGTTGCCTTTTGGTAAAATTTCAAATGTATTAGAATCAGTCGATTTTAGTTTTGCTAATCTCGAGACGCCGATTATGCCAACTAAGAATATATGAGCTCCTGGATCTCTTGTTTTTAGCACTCCAGAATCGTATGCAGTTGGCTTGCAAAAATATAATTTTTCTGTCCTCAATCTCGCCAACAATCATGCCTATGATCAAGGGAAACAAGGGTTATTTTATACCATGGAATATCTCCAAAAACTCTGAATCCAGTATATCTGAGCCGGTCAAAACCTCGAAGAAGCATGGAAACCAGTTATACAAGAAAAAAATGGTATAAAAATATGTTTCATCGGGGCTTCGTATGCATCTGTCAACGATAATGGTACGACACAAACTCCCTATGTTGCTCGAACGTATGATATAGCTCGCTTGCAACAGTCTGTGACAACAGCCAAAAATCTGTGTCATTTTGTTGTTGTCACTATGCATGCTGGGCAGGAATACAAGCGTGAACCAAATCAATTTCAAAAGGAATTCGCTCGTGCTGCTGTTGATGCTGGTGCTGACATTGTTATTGGTGCACATCCTCACTGGATACAGACCATCGAGCGATATTGCCCAAATTCGGATTGAGAGGTAACTACTACTTGTGAACAGCCCCGTTATATTTTTTATTCTTTGGGAAATTTTATCTTTGATCAAGAGTGGAGTCAGGATACCAAAGAAGGCTTGATGTTGGCGATTTCTTTCTCGGGAAACTCATCGACGATGTCATGAGAAATACCTCTCGAGCGATTAAGCGATAAAAATATATCTATTGAACTCAAGCCAGTTATTATCGAGAATTATTCGACTCCACGCCTCGCCAACGAACAAGAGATAGTCTCGATATTAGCCAAAATAGGGGAAACGAGTGTGATTTTGAAATAATTTAGGATATTTTTCGTAGTAGCAGATGTAGGCGTCAAAAAGTATCAACAACTCTGGAACATGCATGTCTCGAATTCTTCGGACTTCAGAACATATATTCCTCTCCTATACATCCTCTTTTTTCCGCCTCATTTAATTAATAAACTCTCTATGAATACAAAAAATCTCCTTATAGCCACTAGTATTGGTGTTCTTGCTCTTGGGTCACTCTCATTTGCGGCTATGAATGGTAAATGACCAAAAGCCTTTGATGAGACCATCAAAACTGCTGTTGAGTCAAATAACTACGCTGCTCTCTCTGAGACTGCGAAGTCCAAGATTACACAAGAACAATTCACTCATATGGTCGAAAAAAAAGCTGAACATACAGCTATAGAAACAGCCGTAGAATCTGGCGATTATGTAGCATTTAAAAATGCTATGATAGCACAGATACCAAATGAAGCTGAATTTCAAAAAATGGTTGCTGCCCATAAATTACGAACAGAAACACAAGCAAAAATAGAAACAGCTGTGAAAAATAATGATTTTGCTGCATTTAAAGTAGCAGTAGAAGCTCAGAGAGCCCAAATGGTTGCAAACCATCCAGGTATAAATGGCGATGCTCCTAAAGCTCCGAGCGATGCTCAGCTTCAGAAAAAATTCAACACTCTTGTCGAATACTACAAAGCGAATGGTAAACTTCCTGACGTAGGAGGACCTGGCCTCGGAGGTAAAGGTATGATGGGTGGTAAATGAATGGGTGACCATGGCCCACGTGGTGGACGAGGTGGAGAATAGTTTCCCCATCACAGCGCATAGAAAAAGTCTCTTCCGTCATCCTCGGGTGCGTGAATCTATTGCGAAGTAGGGATGAACGCGACCCGGGGATCCAGGTGAATAAACTACGCGGAGCGAACTCTAAGGATATTATATTTGGTCTGGATTCCCGCCTTCGCGGGAATGACGGATAGTGTGCTCACCACTTATGACTGTGCACTTTCACTTCTTTTGATATACTCTTTATCATGTCCGAAATTATCACCGATGCTCAGATCGTACAAAAAGCTCTCAAAAATCCCGATGAGTATGCTCTCATTATTGACCGTTTTGAGGCACCATTAGAGCGCTATGTTTCGAGAATAACGCATGCGGAACACGAGGATATAGAAGAACTCTTACAAACTATTTTTATCAAGGCGTATAGATCACTCAATGGTTTTGATATCCGTCTCAAGTTATCAAGCTGGCTCTACCGCATAGCACACAATGTCTGTATTGATTATCTCCGCAAAAATTCTAAAAAGACTCATATGAGTCTCGATGCTGAAGACGAATACAGCCTGGCTCTCATTGAAAGTATAGCGAGTGAAGATAATGTTTCTCTTCATTTTGAAACCGAAGAACAGAAAAGAAGTGTCCGGAATATCATTCAGAGACTTCCAGAAAAGTATCGTACAGTTATTGTCTTATTTTTTGCAGAAGAGAAGAGTTATGATGAAATAAGCGATATTCTCCAAATACCGGTTAATTCTGTTGGAACCCTCTTGAGCCGAGCTAAGAAACATTTTCTTGCTCTGAGTCAGGAGCCACAATTTTCTCACCTTTTCACTTATGTCTAAGATTCGTGAATCCATCCTTCAGAGTATCCATGCTGGTACCATCAAGCCTCATTCTCGGGGGTATTATCTATTTCTCCATACTTTTCTTTGGATTGCTTGCATCATTACTCTCATATTTGGCGTGCTCAGTGTTGCTTTGCTCTTTTTTGAGCTCAATTCATCAGAATATGCCGCGATGGAATGGATGGCAGATCAAGACTTTCTCTGGCTCAGAGCACTCCCACTTTTTTGGTCTGCAGGAGCCATTGTATCTCTCGTTCTCTGATATCTCCTTTTCTCACGTACAGATCGCTGATACCGGATTTCTACTTTTTTGATTTTGGCTCTTTTGTGTGGGGGTTCTTTAATCTGATGAGCCGCATTGTATTTCTCTGGTTTTATTCATCTCTGAGATCAGCAAATTCGTAGACTAGAGCCTCGCTATGATCATTTTCGTAATCGTTTTCAACAGATCCTACCACACCCTGAAGAAGGGCAACTCCTCCTCCGCATCCAACAACATAATGGTGCTGAGTGGACATGAAAGAGTATCGATTGACGTATCTGGCACGTCACTTTGAAATGTTCGTCTCCCGAATGTGAACAACGTGCTAGGCAAGTTAAATTTAAATGACCTCCAACACTCTTTCTCTGAGAAATCACTGATAAAAATATATTTTCTGCTTCTGATGTTCGTCTCCCACCCCGTAATCCCGTCGAGAGACAAAAAATTCGAGAAGAATTTTGACGTCGGAATGTTTCAGGGGAGATACTTCGTACCCAGAAACGTTAGCGGACCATACATATCGATGCAATCAATCAAAAAATCCATGCTAGGTCTTGCAAAGAAGGTGTGATAATCGTATTATGCCTTCAAATTATGGAATCACTCCCACCACTCCCGCCTGTGTATAAAAAAATACTTCTTTTCACAGTATTGTTTTTCGTCATACTTGTTCCTGTTATCTTATTTCTTTTTTCGCTTCGTGGTGGCCGTGTTTCAGACATATTTTCTTCTGATGTTGCTTCTTCAGAGGTTTCAGCACAAGCCACTCAGCAAAATAAAATTGTTGAAGATCCGGATCCTATCAGGATTACGCATATCAAATTGATAAAAGAGAAAATCGCTGATGCACTCAGACGAAAAGTTGCCCTCCCTCTCCCAGAAAATGCTCTCGAAGTGACTTTTGGAGAAAAAAAGATGGGATATCAGGGCGTTGCAGGAAAAACACTGTTTGATGCTATTGGACTTGATTTTCCTCGAGATCCTGTGACCAACGAACTCTATTATTATTTCTTTGATCCAGAGTCGCAAGAATACCAGGTGCTCGCTTTCCTTGATACTGCTGCACAAAGTAATGCTACTATAAATCAACGTCCAGTGTATACGTTGGGTTCGAGTGATGGCAATTTCCTCCTGACCGGTACAGGCGAACTCGCTGTTTCAGTCCTCAAGACAGCCCAGAAACTCGATACCGCGGATTCTACCGCACGTAAACTCCTCGGTCTCAGTATATTCCAGAGTTGTAAAGATATACATGATTTCTCACCCGAGCTCAAGTCTGGCAAATATTCTATTGAAATGAATGGTAAATCTCATGATGTCTACTGTGATATGGTGACAGATGGGGGTGGATGGACATTGTTTTATGCCAATAATGGACATGAAGATTCACCTATTCAAATGTCCTATGTGCAGATGAGAGAGGCTCTCGCCACGAAACCTGTTGATGAACTCAGTGACTATAACAATCCGAATCTTGCAGGCCTTCTCGATTATTCCCATTTTATCAGCATGGGGTCCAAAGAAATCCTCATTCGTAATCGTACTGGTGATGTCAAAAAGTGGGTGAAATTTACTTTTAGTACTTCACATGCTCTGAATTGGGCGCTCAGTGATGCTGTTTTGGGAAGAACAGAAAATGCTTGTTTAAGATTACCACGAGGGGCAAATTGGAATATTACCAATAACAATAAGGTTATCAATTACCAAAATTTAGATTATATGATGAATTTTGGAGGTGTGTCTTGGGGCATTAGTCATAACAAATATCCATGTAATGGGTATGATAAAAATATTTCCTCTCAGGTTTGATTTTTAAATGCTCTAGATTTTAAATTTGATCTCCGTGCGCGCTCTAGTGAGGGTATAGGTGGGAATTGGGGGCCTGGTAACGAGTATCGTTATTTAATTAGATAATTTGTGATTTCAGTCTGTATCATTTCACTTTGACGAAAGTCGCTCTATTTGACTTTAGAATCTCTTGTCAAACAAATTTCTGAGATGCCTTTTGAAATTGTTATTATACTTCAGTGAAATATTGATCTTAGTAATATAAAATTTTCTTGTTGTGAAAAAAAAAGTGTAAAAATCAAGTATAATTCTTATGATGTAAATTTTCCGGAAAATCTTATTCCGATCAGGGTTTATAATTATGACAAAAATCTATGATTTTGATTTTATCGAAATCAAGCTATTTATCATTCAAAAGGTGACATTTTAGCATGGATAGACGATGATGAACGAACAATGGATAATTTTTGGTTAAAACACATCACCTCTCCTATTCAAGAATCTAAATTCCAAGTAGTTACAGCTGGTTGTTTTATACCTTTACAACAATGATATGTAACTGATTGCATTAGTTTATTGTGATATCCTGGGGGTGG
>CAZJBQ010000028.1:0-6275 GCA_964544625.1 uncultured Candidatus Peribacteria bacterium
AATAAGGGTATGAAAAAGGCTCAAGAATTCGCCTCAACAAAGATGCAGGCTGTCGCAAAAGACATGGGTATCGACCTCGGTGGGATGATGGGCGGCGGCATGTAATGCCGCAAGTTTAACAAGTTGCTAAGTTTTTTAGGTTTACTAAGTTATTTGTATGTCAAAAATTGAGAAATTTGAAGATCTGCAGTGCTGGCAAGAAGCGAGAAAGTGAACCAAATCTATTTATAAAGCATTAGAAAACTGTCGTGATTATTGATTTCGAGACCAAATACAGAGAGCTTCTGTATCTGTCATGAACAATATAGCTGAAGGCTTTTCACGTTTCACAACAAAAGATACAATACAATTTTTCAATATAGCCATCGCTTCCCTGAATGAAGTTCGTTCCATGATATACTTAGCTTATGACCTAGACTACATCTCGCAAGAAACGTACAATAATCTCTTAGAACATAATCAAACAATTCAAAATATCACACTATGATTCCTCAAGTATCTACATACATATAAAAAATCCTCAACCTAGAAAACATAGTAAACTTATTAACCTAGTAACTTTTTTATGAAACCTGTATTATTAATCATGGCGGCTGGTCTCGGAAGCCGCTATGGAGGATTGAAACAAATCGATCCCGTCGGACCACACAGAGAAATCCTCCTCGAGTTCGCTCTCAAAGATGCCATAACACTCTGAATAGAAGAAGTTGTGGTGATTGTCAGTGAGACTATTCGTGCTGATTTCGAATCCATGATTGTCGCGAAATATCCAGCTCTCAAAATTACCCTCGTTACACAGGCGCTCACTTCCCTTCCGACTGGTGTCACAACTCACGCTGAACGAGTCAAACCCTGGGGCACAGCTCACGCAGTGTGGTGTGCACGAGACGTCATTCAGTGACCGTTTATCGTGATGAATGCGGATGATTTCTACGGTCGTGATGCTCTCAAACAAGCCTACGAATTTCTAGCACATCACAGTGCTGACACAGAGCACTGTATCATCACCTACCCTATTACGAGCACTCTCTCAGACTACGGAACTGTCTCTCGTGGTATCTGCGCCGTAGAAGATGGTAAACTCACAAAAATCGTCGAACACACCAAAGTCGCTCGTAAAGACGGCAAACTCATCCACACAGCAGAAGATGGGCACGAAATCATCGTCCCGGAAGATGCCCCAGCGAATATGAATCTCTTTGGCTTTCATAAGAGCTTTTTTGAAATACTGGGTCGCGAATGTGAGAAATTTTTCACTGAATTTTGACACGATCTCAAACGAGAATTTTTCCTCCCTTCTGTGGTTATGCAGATCATCAAAGAAAACGTCGGTACTATCACAGCCCTCTCAACCACAAGCTCTTGGTTTGGTATGACATACCCTGAGGATCGCGCTGAGGCAAAAAACAAAATCCAAGCATTGATAGACCAGGGAGCATACCTATAATAGCTCCATGAATAATCGTGCAAAACCAGAACAACTCTTTCAGATAGGAGTCAAGTGACTCGTGCAAAACAAAGACGGTCTTTATTTGTGTCTGAAATCGAGTGAAGGGTATTTTGACTTGCCTGGTGGACGTATCGCTGAAGGAGAAAATATCATTGAGACGCTCAGAAATGAGCTCTCAGAAGAAGCTGGTATAGTTTGAGACACTATCGAGGTAGTATTAGAGTGAATAGTTCTCTGGACGGATAAATATATCAAATCGCACTCTGCCCTTCCCCGCTTGCTGCTGCTGGTTTATATCTGTAAACTGACTCAAGATGTTTCGATCAAACTCTCTCATGAACACAGTGACTATTCCTGGGAAACAGCTCGTGACTTGTATGAAAAAGTGACTATACTCCACAGTGTTCCGTTTGAACATATTCTTAAATAAATGATTATGCCAAAATATATCAATAAACAATCTGGCTTCACGGCCATCTCGATGGGGTAGTGCGTACGTGTATAATTAATAACTTTTTCTTTTATGTTCAAAAATCTCCCCCTCAAAATCACAGACCCAGCTATTTGGGCAACCATCGAGTGAGAATTCGCTCGTGAAAACGATGGCATGGAGCTCATCGCATCAGAAAACTACACCTCCCCTGCTGTGCAAGAAGCACTTGGAAGCGTCTTTGTGAATAAATACGCAGAAGGTTTCCCAGGAAAACGCTACTACGGCGGACAGGAATTCACCGATGAGATGGAGACTATCACTATTGAGCGTGCGAAGAAAATATTTCATGCTGATCATGCAAATGTGCAAGCTCTCTCTGGTGCTGCTGCGAATGTTTGTATCTACAATGCTCTTCTCGAACCAGGCGATACCGTCCTCGGTATGGACCTCTCGCACGGTGGACATCTCACACACGGTTCTCCTGTGACTCTCATGAGCAAGGTCTACAATTTCGTACGATATAAAACAAGTCCAACGAATAATAATTTCATGGACTATGACAATCTCCGTGCTATGGCGCTCGAACACAAACCAAAACTCATCATCGCAGGTTACTCTGCTCATCCTCGTGAACTCGATTATGAAAAATTCGTCGCCATAGGAAAAGAAGTCGGCGCTATCATGATGGCCGATGTCTCACACTTTGGCGGTCTCATCGCTGCTGGCGTCATGAAAAATCCTCTCGATTATGGATTTCACGTGATGATGACGACAACACACAAGACGCTCCGTGGACCTCGTGGCGCTCTCATCCTCTCAAAAGGTATCGTCAGCAATCCCCTGAAGGCTCCTGAAAAAACCATTGAAAATATACCAACACTCATCGACCGTTCAGTCTTCCCTGGCGTCCAAGGTGGGCCACATATGAATCAAGTAGCAGCTATCGCCGTTGCTCTCCACGAAGCTGACACAGATGAATTCCGTGAGTATGGTCGAAGAGTCCTCTCAAATAATCAAGCGCTCGCTGAGACACTTGTCTCTCGTGGCTACAAACTCGTCACTGGTGGAACAGATAACAATATCATCGTCATCGATTTCTCAGGCACAGACATGGACGGTAAAAAATCAGAACTCACCCTCGACGCTATTGGTATCTCGACATCGAAATCCACTATCCCCGACGATCCAAATCCTCCATTCCGACCATCAGGTCTCCGTCTCGGTCTCCCAGCCATGACCACTCGTGGTATCCGCGAGGACGATGCATGCCAGATCGGTGACTTCATCGACCGAGCACTCAAAAATGCTGATAATGAAGAAGTTTTAAAAGCACTTCGAGAGGAAGTGAGGACGTTTTGCAGAAGGTTTCCTGTGGTGAGGGCAAGCTAAACTACCCCTTACATTTCTGAATTCTGTCTATAAAATCTGGATAAGAAGAATCTGGAGGTAAATCTGCCAGAACTTTTGCCACTTCTTCATGTGTTCTCCGCAAAGCATCCCAATGTCGCATATTTCCAGCTGAATGATGCAGATGAGCTGCGTCAGGAGAAAAATAAATAGTAGAATAAGGTACACGAGTCTCAGCAGCTATACTCTTACCATATCATCCACCGTTATAAGCGAATCTAAAATCTATAAAACATTGCATACGTGTGTCAGTAAGTTTTGCTTTCTGTACTGTAATAACTTCACTCGCAGCAAAAGCTTTATGCTCCTCTATTCCACCAATATTTCGAGGAGGGTTATAAAATACTTCTCTAACTGTATATAAACGTGGAAGTTTAGGCTTAAAACTAGTATCAACAATTCTATCAACATGAAATTTTCATTCAAGAAATCTGGTACGTATATCACGAAACACCTCTTCAGATCCAGTATGATTGTTAGAATGATTTACTCGCAACCCAACTATTTTTGGCGTTATTCCTTTTTCCTGTCGAAGAGCTAATAAACGAGTCATCATATCGTGTGCCGCGTCTATCAGAAAATCATAATCATTACCTCTATACCCCAATTCAACGCCTATCTCAATCTCATCAGTTGGTAAGAAATCCCGAAAAACATCTGGCAATCTTCTGATAAAATCTTGTGCCTGACTTGAATATTTTTCTGCATCCAGATCGAGAGATAATCATATTTCTATGGCAGGATGAAATATTTGTCTTGGCAATCTGAAATCTCCCGCCATCTGCAAAATGGGAGTGGTAAGAAATACATTCATTGCATAAGGAAATCTGCTACGGATAGCAGTCAACAGACTCAACATTTTTTCATCAGGAGTTACTGCACTCTCTGTAGAATTACGAGCATAAACACATCACGGACATTTATGAACACATGATCCATCAAATGTCATTTCCAAAAAATGCCTACCACCTAATGGTTCTGTTGGTATATCTAACATAATAATATAGATATTATTACTAATATACTATTGTCAACTTATAAATTAAAAATAATCTAACTCGTCACAAATCCAGTCCCTCCGAGCCAAGCAAGGTAAAAAATAGCCCGTTGAGAATCGGCATATTCACGACTCGCTATACGAATAGCACGGAATTCACCATCTTCAAAGAAGAAAAGCCCTACGACACTCTCGGTAATAAAGATGTCATAGCGAAATGGAAACTGCCCCTCTTCGATGGTCACGAGTGAGAGATGCGGATATTTCTTGGAGAGATTTCGGAAGAGTGTCTGAGTTTCTTCATGGTATGGGAGGATAAATTGTGTCTTTTTGGCTTTTTTGAGGATCTTTTCGAGGAATTTCAGGAGTCTCTCTTTCTCATTTTCATGCCAGACGTGCATATTGGCATACGAGAGAACTTCTTCTGATTTCGCGAGTTCCGCGAGGAAATCATCGATATCTTTTTCGTCATCAATCAGAGTAAAGGCAGGGCGAAATGCCTCAGCATGAACGAGAGTCTTCAGTGATGGGAGGATCATCTCCGAGAGATTGAGCCGTTCTCGCTCGATATTCACTATCCTTTCCGGTTTTTCTGGAACAAAGAATTTTGCCCCATGACGCTTCACGACTGATACGAGAGACTTCTTCTGAAGGGTATCGAGCGTGTAATAGAGACCAACTCTCCCCTGCTTGGTACGCTTCGCTAGGGTCGAAACATAATCCCCGCCCGATTGGAGGAGGGAGAGGTACACGATGGATTCTATTTCAGAGAATCCGAGCTGGCGTAATGTATTATGTATATCCATGTTGTAAAATTTTTTCTACAGAAATATAGTATCATAAATCCTTATTTAATCAAGTAAAATGAAAAATAAGAGTATTATCTGTAATTTATACTATACTGATTTTGTTGATGCAAATAAACACTAATTATGACCTACCTCCCTCCAGATGAAACAATAGTCGAGACAAAAAAATGTCTCCTCTCAGGAAAAGATTTTTTTATCACGGATCGTGATGTGGATTTTTATGATAAAATCTCTCCCGTCATAGGAGGCAAAAAATACGCTGTCCCAACTCCCACATTATCACCCGATGAGCGATGCAGGAGACGTACCATACATCGAAATGAATCAAAACTCTACAATGCAAAATCAGCCCTCAGCGATAAGCCAATTATCACCCTCTATTCCCCTCGTGAAGATCTCAAGTCAGTCCTCCGAGAAGAGTGGTTTTCAGATCAATGGAACCCACTCGACTATGCCCGCGAGTATCGAACTGATTGAACATTTTTTGACCAATTCTCTGCCCTACAGAAACCAATTCCCCGTGCTGCAACAGTGACGATGGGCAATGAAAATTCAGAATTTACCACTGGAACGGGTTACTGTAAAAATTGTTACCTTATCAACTCTTCAGAATACTGTGAGCGATGCTATTATGGGAAACTCATCCAGAGTTCAAAAGATATCATCGATAGTAGCTATATCTATGATTCTGAGATGCTCTACGAGTGTTTCAACTGTGAGAAATGTTTCGGCTGTTATTACTCCTCAAACTCCAAAAATTGCCGTGATTGTTACTTCGTGAAAAACTGTACAGGATGCAGCAATTGTTTCATGTGTACAAATCTGGTAAACAAAGAATACCATTTCAAAAATCAGCCCCTCTCAAAAGAAGACTACAAAAAGAAGCTCGCAGAATCAAAACTCAGTGATATCTCGATGGTGAGAAAAGTACAAGAATACTTCCACAACTATTCGAGCACTTTCCCGGTCAAATACGCAGAGATACTTAATTCAGAAAACTGCGTCGGAGACTTCATCATCAATTCCAAAAACTGTATAGAATGTTACGACGTCTCCGATTCTGAGAACTGCAAATATGTACAGCTCGGTGTAGAAGTGAAAAATATGATGGACTGCTCGAATATGTATATCCGGCCAGAGTGGTGTCTCGAAACACTCGGAACTATCGAGGTCAGCAAT
>CAZJBQ010000029.1:0-5809 GCA_964544625.1 uncultured Candidatus Peribacteria bacterium
CTCTATAATAAAAGACTCGTTGATGCTATTTACACATTTCAACTCGAGAGAAAGATTGTCGATAACGCAACAGAACAAGGAGCTGGCTACTACGGTCCTGTCACCAAATCTACCGTTGAAGAAGCCCACAGGGCCTACCTAGAGAAAAAAGCTAAAATAGCCTCTCTCGAAGAAGCAATAGCAAAAGTAAAAGCAGAACAGGATAAACAAAATGAGAGCAAGAAAAAAGAATTCGTAGATATGGTAGCTAAAATCCCAACTCTCAAGATCGGACTCGTCCATCCTGAAGTCCGCACACTCCAGAAGATCCTCAAAGACGGAGGATATCTCAGTGTCAAAGATACTGCTATATTTGGCTCACTCACAAAAGCTGCATTGATCAAATACCAAATTGATCTCAAGGTCATAGAGAACGCAAATTCTGATTTTGCTGGAGTACTCGGAGAAAAAACTCGAGCAGCTATGGCAGCAGACCTCTACCAGAAATGGCTCAAGACTAATAGCGGAGCTCAGGGGTTAGAGATTGAAAGACTCGAAAAAGAACTCGCAGAACTCAAGAAATAAGAGAATTACACTTTCTTTTTCCACCATCCGTTCTCGATACTCCATCCATAAAACAAATAACCGATGGTTATGAGTATGAGTGTGGTAAGAATAGACGAACTCAGTGACCAATTATAGAGAGCATGAATAGTAACTGCCGATAGTATCCCGACAAGGATTCACACAAGACGAGATCGACAAGAAAAGAAACACCAAAGCCCAAAAAATGTCGCAAAAAGATGGAGCGGAAGAGCAAAAAGACTTCTCGCCAACATGTAGCTGATCTGCGAATTTTCAGAAAAGTATTTGAGGTTTTCTATAAAACTAAAACCTATGCTGATAAATGGGCTCATCACGGCAGGGTATGCCATAGTGAAGGATTGTAACCACTTAGCAATTTCTTCATGGAATGGCGCCCAAATAACAGTATCTATATGATACCCGATACTATACAAAAACAGGGAAAACGCTATGAAAAATGGAAGAATCGAAAACCAATGAAGACGTTCCCAGAGAGATGGGAGGGCGATACAAAAAAATATAAACGGTAGTACAAGCCAATCCGTGTAGATGAGTGAATCACCTATGGGGCTATATTGTATCAATAAAAAAACTCCTGCGATAATCATTCATCTCAAGGCACCTATCCTCGCTCAGGCCGTAAAACGATCCCCTGCTCCGCGGTGCATAAAATAAGTAATCAAATACATCCAGAGAAAAAATGAAACACCAGCTGACAAGAAAACAAAGATAAACTGCATGAAAAAGGAAAGCTAAGAACCCTTCTTTTTAGAAGATTGAAGATTTTCCTGAAAAATAATGTTGTATTTACCAACAGAAAACTTTTTTTCCAAAACCTTATTAACTTTATACCACCCGAGGATTACCCAAGAACCCAACACAATAAGTAAAAATCCAACAATAAAACCCAATAAAGCTGGGTTGAAGAGTATTGCTATACCAAATACAAGACAAAAAGTTCAAAAGAGGACCATAATAATCTAAATAGGAATAACAACAGTTGCTTTTACGCAAACAGTCTAGAGAAGGCAACAATTTTTTCAATAAAAAAGCCAAGGATACCCTTGGCTTTTGATGTGTAATACAGAATTATGATAATTCTTCGGCGAGTTCTCGATACTTAGAACATACGAGAGCTTTTTCTCGTATTTTTCGTTTTGAAGGTGTTTTGAAATTATATCGAGTAGCACGGAGATTCGTAATCAAACGTGAACCGTAGAGGAGCTTTTTGAAACGAACAAGCATCTTGTCGCTTGATTCTCCTTCTTTCTTTGTAGCGTAAAATCTAACCATAAGTAGCGTTGAGACTGGTAAATAAGTATCTGAATTGTATGGATTATTTTTTCTTGTCAAAAAAATCCTCTCCATGAAGGAGGTATTCAGGTATATGAAGACGAATTCGCTCTAATAAACGGTCCAAAAAAGAGGCATCATCCCTCGGTATTTCTATGTGTACAAATATACGGCAAGTATTGTTATCGAGGTTATTGACAGTCATATCTATGATATTGATGCCCATTTCATAGAAAATCTTGGTTACTCGAGAAACTAATCCAGGGACATCATGAAAGAGAAGGGAGAAAGAAACCACCTTCCCCTTTTCACTCGTTTGCCAATAAGCAGACAAGAGTCGATCCGGATTGACTCGAGTGAGGCTACCACAGTTCGATTTGTGAATCATACATTTTCATCCTGTACGAAGTACTGCGACTATATCGTCCGAAAAATGTGGATTACAGCATTGAGCCATTTGATGTGGGATGCGTTTTGCGCCTCCAACAATGACACTCACAGGGAGCTGTGCAATTTTGTGGACAATAGCTTTTTTCTTTCGCTCTTTTCGAGGGAGGAAACTCGATGGTTTTCGTATACCCTCTCCAATATGATAATATAATTCTTCTCGTTTTTTTTCGTCCAAGACACTGCCATAGTACAGAGAAAAATTGGAAAGATTCTCATCCAATGAAATACCCGCCGCCTTAAATGTATCGAAAAGCAATTTTTTTCATTTCTCAACGGTACGGCTTCGATCACCTGAGAGTCTTTTTACTTCGACTCCAATTTGAGATTTCGCTTTTGATGAGACCACGAAATCGAGCCAGTTTTCGACCGGATGAGCCTGCTGGCTCGTGATGATTTCGACGATATCACCATCATGAAGCAGAGCATCCAGTGTAGTCATCTTCCCATTGAC
The DNA here is from genome assembly GCA_964544625.1 of uncultured Candidatus Peribacteria bacterium. Lineage (GTDB taxonomy): Bacteria > Patescibacteriota > Gracilibacteria > BD1-5 > JAGOOR01 > JAGOOR01. The sequence goes on from CAZJBQ010000029.1 coordinate 2,759, forward strand.
ACGAGCACCAACGCTATGATATCCGACATTGGTATGTACTGCATAAGCGAAGTCGACAGGTGTTGATTTATGAGGGAGCTCAAAGACATCACCCTTAGGTGAAAACACAAAGATAGTGGGAAGCGACACCTTTTCTCCTAGGAGAGATCATTGATTCAGGAGTGAATCCATCGTCATCTGTACCAAGTCTTGATAGGCATCTTTTTTTTGCATAGCATCTCCATGGATTTTATAGAGAACGTGTGCAGCAGTCCCCTGTTCGGCATGCTGATCCATGTCTTTAGTACGAATCTGTATTTCTATTGGTTGCCTATACCCTTCGAATCCGAGAACTGTCGTATGGAGACTCTGATATCCATTGGATTTTGGGACAGCAATGAAGTCCTTGAAACGCTCTGAAATTGGAGTCATGTGACCATGAATAATTCCCAAGATAGCATAGCAATCAGATATATCATCAACCACGATACGCAAAGCAAAAACATCATAAATATCTCGAATACTTTTGACGCCTTGCTGCTTGAGCTTCCGATAGATGGAGTATGGTTTTTTAACTCTGTAGCTCACAGATTGTCTGTATTTCTCTGGGAGTATACCACGTATTTTTTCGACTGATTGTGTGAGGAATTGTTCTTGTTCAAGAGTGTAGTGGGCGAGCTCCCCTACTACCTGTAGATATCAATCGAGGTCGAGTTCTCGGAGAGCGAGAGACTCCATTGTTTCTTTGAAAGCATAGAGCCCCAGTCGTGCTGCAATAGGAGCATAGATCGAGAGTGATTCATCAGCAATTCGTCGAGATTTTTCTGGATTTTCATGATATTGAAGAGTGCGGAGATTATCGATACGGTCTGCGAATTTGACGAATATGCTTCGCACATCCTGAGCCATGGCGAGGAGCGTCCTCTGTAATCGCTCAATAGTTGACTGATTGCCGTGATATTTGATAAAACCGATTTTATCGAGAGCCTCGACAATGCGACGTACTTCGGTTCAGAAATTTTTCTCAATATCAACAAAAGTAGCACTTCCATCTGAGACCGTATCATGGAGCAATGCGGACATGATGCTAATCAAATCAGGTTCGATAACCATCAGTTCACGAGCTGCACCAACAGGATGAATTATATAGAGCTCTCCTGATTTTCTCACGACTCCTTTATGCGACTCCTTGGCAAATTCATAGGCCCGAGTAATCATAGCACTGTCTCAGTCTCCATATTTCTGATATTGAGTGATTATTTCTTGTATGAGGATGTCTGTATCGGCAGACTTTGTCATAGAGTGATTATAAGCAGTTACGCGTTATTTCAAAATAGCTCTTTTGCATAAAAAATAATATGTCAATTCTTTAAAAAATGAACAAAAATTACAATTCTTTGCAAAGGCAGAAAAAGTAAGGTATTATAAGAAAGATAGCCAACCTTTTATGACTCCCACTCCACAATCAGGACCGGCAGAAATCGCCAGCTACACGACTATAGAAAAACTACAGTCAGGGCATGCGGATGTGCTCAAGTACCTGGAAAATGCCAATATGGCACCCGACGTAAAAACAAAGTTTGAAAAAAAATACAAGGATGCTATCGATGCTTTAGCAAAAAAACATGAAGCAAAAAAGACCAAAGAAATTTGATCTGTACAGGCAGAATTAGACGCATTTAAATGAAAAATAGAGCAAGAAAGAAAAGATGAAAACAAAGATATAGATGAAAAGACGGATGATGAGACATCAGGCAAAGAACATCTGGATGATGCAGAAATAGATGGACGAATAAATGAATTAACAGACAAAATCGAAGCAAAATTGAATGCCAATGAAGTAATTCCAACAGAAAAACCAAAAGAAGAATTACCGCCCGGGACCCAAGATGAGATAAAGCAGGCTCAAAAATTCTTCGTCGCCAAGGGTATTGTCTTTGATGAAAAACCTCCAGAAGCAGGAAATTTTTTCACAAACTTTCTCAATAAAATAAAAATCGCTTTCTATAAATTTTTAGCAGGATTAGGCTTTGACGTACGCGATTCTCTCGCACAAACTGAGTGATACGCCAACAACCTCTCCAAACAGCATGTCGAGGCAACATTCAGATTTCTCCCAGAATATATGGGTGAATCAGTGAAGAGTATAAGTGATGTCAAAGATAAAGAAGCAATCGTTGAGAAAATCAAATGACTCGGCCTCCCTATCGAAAATATACAACCCATTCTCAAATTCATATTCACCGGTGATAGTAAAGCATGAGAAGATATACCAGAATCTGTGGACAAAGACACTCTCTATGCATTACGATGAAACTATATAGAACTCAGAGACAATCATCCAAAAGATAAAATGACGGCAAAAGATAAGCTCAATGCTATATTTACTCTCCCTGGAGATGAAACAGAAAGGAATCACCTTATGCTCCTAGCATCTACAGATGAGATGGACAAAATAGCACCCGCATCAACACAAACAGAGGCAGAACCAGCAAAACCAACAGAAGCAGATAAGCTCGCAGCAGAAAAAGCCGAAATAAAAAGTGCTGAAGATGTTGACGAGGCTTTAGCAAAAGCAGAACAGGAACTCGCTACGGCAAAAGTTGCTACAACAGGCACCGAAGAAGAAAGAAAAAAGAACGTAGAAAATGCTCAGAACAACGTAAATACAGCAAAAGCCACTGTCGATGGGAAAGTGACCGAATCGAAAAAAAGAGTTGAAGAAACACTCTCAGCCACAGAACAAAAATTAAAAGATATCAATATCAGCATCAGACAGGCAAAAACAAAAGTAGTCGAATTAGAAAAAAAATATATAGCTGGTGGTTCGAAAGATAAAACAGAACTCACAGCAGCACAAAATGAGCTCAACAACCTCGAAACAATACAAAAACCAGCCATCGAAAAAGCTATCAAAGACATACAGTGAGAATTGGCAAAATTCCCAAAAAAGCCTGAAGAGAAAATGACGGCTGCGGTTGCTGTATTGGCCGCTCAAGACTCAGAAAGATACGCTCAAGGCAGTCTATATAGCACAGACACAGATAGATCGAGCATGAAAAGATAAAACTG
>CAZJBQ010000030.1:0-5118 GCA_964544625.1 uncultured Candidatus Peribacteria bacterium
CCACACACGAAGAACAAAAATTGCACTCACGACAGTTGGTACAGTCTTGAGAGTGAAAGACGGCATAGCACTCATTGCAGTTGACACACTCGTATGATTCATAGTCTTTTTTTCAGAAATACATCTCGAGACAGTCTTTGGATTCTACGACTCATTTACAAAACATACAATCTTCACTGACTCAGCCATTAAAACAAAGATAACAGTTCTTTGAGGCTACCTTCCCTCCTCAGAACCAATTCGTATAATCGCAGTTTTCATTCGTTCCTGTACTGTAGAGTGCCATCATTGGTACGTCATGCCAGAGTTCTCCAATTTGAGGGAGAATTGGTCGATCAAAATCCACTTTTCTTCCATAATCAAAAGCAGACCAACTATCACCGTGCCAGAGTTTTGGCTCACATATCTTTCTATCATCATCAGGATGATACATGGTGATGAGATTTTTGCCAGAAAGGCATGATTTTTTCTCGTAGAGATAGCGTTCATTTCGAAATGCCATACGCCTCTGCATACGAGTAATAGGTGCGAGTGTTGGAGTTGGTATACTGTATTTTTTACCAGCGAAAACTGGAGACATTTGATCATAGAGAGCTATATCCCTGTCAGTGACAACAAAATCCTCACCCGATAAGGCGCACCTTTTTTTCTCAACTATGTTTTCTCCAGGAAGTGAAAAGAGATTCATATATTTATTTTATACCCAATACTATAGGGAGAATTTTATTTGTACCAAAATTCAATTCTGGGAAAGACTGTGAAATATAGGCGACAGAACTGCCACCATCGAGATTCATAATAGAGAGGGACTGATATGTCCCATAAAAACGCGTCTCAGACAAAACAGCATCTCGAACCTGAGCAAGCGTCATTTTGGTATAGACAGTCAAAAACCATACATCTTGAGTATTGTCTGTACGAGTAAATACGACCATAACTGTCCGAGTATGTGGTAAACCTATGTATTGCTTTGTGGCGAGATTCTCTTTCTTTTGACCACCACTAGATTCATAGATCATGGGGCCAGACTGGAAAGCAGTTTTGCAAGAACTCAGACCCTCTTCTGTATAATCCTTATTCTCCCAAAAACTTATTGTGCCATTGGTGTCAGTACAAATAACGTGGGTTACCTGAGGATCATCAGAAACAAATGGAGTATACCGAGACCCATCCATATAGAGGACTCCAGCTGGGTAATTACCTCATTCCGTTCGAGCAAAATAGGAACCATTTATGAGGGTAGAAAAATTTTTTTCTGTTGCTAGACGAGATAAAGCTGGAGTATCGTAGGGCTCATAAATAACTTCAAATCATCGTGGCGCATGCGTCCATGTTACACCACGATTATCATCATCGATAAGATCAGGAGTATCTATCATCATCGAGCCTGGTAAGTGTCGACGCACATACTCAAACAAATACGCTCTATCGATATTACCCACCTCCACCATCCGAGCCTGCAGGATAGGGAGCTGTTTTGAGAGAGTCTTTAATAAGCTCGTTTTTTTATCAGGTTTTTGTTTTTCGAGGTAGAGATTGATACGGTTAGAAATATTTCGTGAATCAAATGCGACTGCAGAAGTAGGAGTATAGGCAAACAAGACCTCCGTCATACATATCAGAAATATCAAAAAACATTTCTTCATAATTAATAAACGAGTTTACGATAACACTCTTCACACACAACTCTCTCAGGTCTGTCTGGACTGTAGGTGGTGATGATACCTTTGTGACACTCTGTACACTGTCTCTCATAGAGTTCTCGTGGATTTCTGAGTTCCATTCTTTCTTTGTGTCTCTGGTCTGGATGTTTTGTAGGAAGAGGAAGAGAATGTTCTATGTAAAAGGCTAACTCTTGTTTGATGATTTTAAATGGTTTTCCAGTCACTTCACACTTGATAACTCATGAGAGGAGAGTATCGATATTTTTCTGTGCTGTTTCATAACCCACTTTCCTTTCATCATATTCAGCAATAGGGAGAGGAGTGAGTGTACTACCTTCAAATGTTTTGTCTGGAGCATCATACCAATTCCATCATCGTGAGAGGACTTCTTCTCGTGTCATAGGGAAATATTCTTGAGCCACTGTCTCATTGTATCCAAATGGAGAAAGTTCATGAGGAAAGAACTCTCACCACTCACCTGTACTTCTCATGTGGTCTATGATCTTTCAACAGAGTTGCTCATATTCGGTGGTAGAGTAAGGACGATTGAGGATGCAATGGTCCGCTTTTTGTTTGAGGCCAGTACAGAGAAAACAATCCTTGATACCCTTATTGCAATATAGACAATACCAGAGATTGGTGACATTTTCCCAACATTCAGAACAAAGATGAACACTGTTTGCATGATGACCAACTGTGACAGATTCATAACAATAAGAAGAATTAATCCCAAAACTACTCACGTCATAACAGTCATGAATAGGACCTTTTATAATCTCACAATAGTGTATATCTTTGCCATTGATGACATCAAAAGAATTGGATACATTTTGTGACTCAAATATTTTATCACCAAAAACATTTTCTGATTTCTTGTTTTGATGTTCTCGGAAAAATTGTTTATCAAAAAATGATCGAATTTTCATCTTAATAGCCGAAAAATGTTTCTCGAGAGAGAGCTCATTCATACGACGAGTGTACTCCTCCTTTGTGAGTTGTTCATTAAAAAAACAATATTCTTTTTTCGAGAGGTTAATACATCAAAAACAATTCTTGCAATCAAAGCAAGACCAGAGAAATTTTGAATCCTTACAATCCAAACAATTTCTCGAAAAAAAGAGATTGTTACATCGAATGCAATCAACAATTTCGTAACAAAATTCGCAGTGATTTGCTCCTAAGAAATCAAAAGAATATTTCGTGAAAAGACAATCCTCTCCAAAATAACATTTTTCAGAGTCTTCGGCTTCAAAAATCCAGTAACAATCCTTTACGTGTCCTGCCTGATTCACGTAGTCGCAGTTTTCTTCGAGGAGCATCGAACGGGCTAATTTTGGGACACGCTTATCAAGGGTATGAAATTGAGAGAATGCGCTGGCAGAAAAATCAAAATTTCCTTGAAAATCAAAAGGTGTCCAATCATCAGACCAATACTTCCGAGGCTGATAAGAAGTATATCAAAATGCCTTGTTAAACATAGAGAGTCCGCCTTCCAGAGAAGACATAGAGAGACCTCTATCATTTCTCCAAGTAAGACGTCGTCTAGTACGTTCAATAGGACACAGCGTTGGACTCGGGAGTGCATATTTCTTCCCTGCAAAAACAGGCGAAATCTTATCATAAAATTCGAGGTCTTTATCCGTCACAAAAAACTCTCGACCAGAAAGTCGGCATTTTTTGGTTTCTACAATTTTTTCATTTGGAGGGAGCATAGTATAGATATTAAGAAAATTAGTTATTAGCACAATCTGAGTTCGAAATTCCATCTAAAATTTCACGAACTTGATTAGGAAAATGCTTAACAGCCATCCGAAGAGTGTGTAATCAAGACTGTCATACTCCTTTTTCTACGCGGCAGGCACTATACATTGCACCCAAACACAAACTTGATAATTCTCACTCCGGAGTGATCAGGTGAGTTAAAATAGACGGACCATAACAAAATCAATTGCCACTATGACGACTTTGTGAAAATGCAGAAAATATATGCTGATAATGAGACGACTGTTTGGCCAATAATTGTACATCTTCCCATAAAGCTTGTTCAAAATACGGCCAGGTAATATCGTATCAGAGTTTTCCCTGAATAAGAGATTTCAAATCAGACTCATCATATATTCTCGCTTCAGTTGGATGTTTTTTCATATAGTTAAAATTAAAATAATATACAAGTCAATAATAATAATTATATGACAATATCAATATATGAGTTAGTTTAAATAGCATTAAAATTGCATTTATAAGCTAAAAAGCATATACTATATTCTGTCATTATTTTCTGACAACAAAACATAATATGTCGTATTTTTCAGATTTTTGAATTTCGACTCACGAAGAAAAGGTCTATCTTACATGTCTCGCTCTTGGACCAAGTCCTGCATCCATTATCGCAGATAAGACATGAATAAAACGTCCTACAGTTTATCTCATTCTCGAATGACTCATAAAACAAGGATTTATATCTCAATCGAGTCGTAACTGAGTAATACAGTTTAGTGCTGTCGATCCTGATGATCTCGCTGAAGTATTTCTCCAGAAACACCGTCAGATGTCGAATAAAATCCAGTTTTTCCGTGAAAGTATACCAGAACTCCGCGCAATTGAATCAAAGAGAGCTGACCTCCCAAAAATACGACTCTTTACAGGGAAAGAAGCGGTACGAAAGCTCTACGATTCACTCTTTGATGCTCCAGAGTGGTGCTCTTTTTTTGATGTTTCCGTTTTTGAAAAAACACAATCTCACGATGATCTCGAAAAAATTGTCTGGGATATAGGAAGAGATATCGTCGCCAAAAACAAACGAGCACGTGATATATTTGTTGATTGTCCTCTCGCCCGTAGATATCAAAAACAGATTCGATCAGAGAACTATGAAGTACGACTCATACCAAAGAGCACTCAGGCAGATAGCATCTTCTTTGATGAACACTTTTTTCTCATTTCGTATGCTGACAATATGCAGCTTCTGGAAGTGCAAAATACTATTCTAACAAACCTCCAAAAAACCATGTTTGAAGGTCTCTGGCAATCGCTCAAATCTAAGCAGTAAGCTCAGCGAGTGCTTTTTCCGCGTCACCCGGCTTCCCTGCCCAGTCATGGTACGCCCAGTTATTCTCCATAAATGAGACACCTTTCCCAAGCGTTGTATGAGCGATGAGCATAGTTGGTTTCGTATTTCCATCAGCCCAAGAAAGAGCCTCGAGAATTTCTGTAAAATCATGACCATTGATCTCGCGAACCTCCCAACCAAATGAGATATATTTTTGTGCCAAATCACCAAGCGGCATAATCTCATCCGTCGTTCCCTCAATCTGGAGACGATTACAGTCCATGATAGCGATGAGGTTTCAGAGTTTCCACTTATTTGCAGACATGACTGCTTCCCATGTCTGTCCTTCTTGATGTTCACCATCAGACATACAGCATACAACACGATTTTTCTTGCCATCCATAC
>CAZJBQ010000031.1:0-4963 GCA_964544625.1 uncultured Candidatus Peribacteria bacterium
TCGATTTTTTTGAAAGCCCCTCACATATCTTTCTCTCTGAATTACTGCAACTCTCGCTGAGCTCAAACCCTATACATCTTCACTTTTTTCATGAACTGAAATTACTGTTCGAGACAAAGAGTCACAGGATTTACTTGCTCAACTTGGCTACAAATCAACTGTTCAACGCGATCCTGTTTTTGATTATATTCCTCAGAAAAAAACTACTCATGGCGAGAAAAAAACTATTGGTTTAGCTTTGCGTGCTGGTTTTCTAGAGGATTCTGTTGTGAATGATATTGTGCGATGATTGCTCAAAAAAAATTATGATGTGTTCTTGCTCCCTCACTCACTCCATCCTACAGACGAACATGCTCATGATGGATATTATTTACAGAAATTTCTCTTTCCAGGGGTGAGAATAGCACAAAGCATAGAACAGACACTTGAATCATATGCAAGTTGTGATGCCATTATTGGTATGCGACTTCACAGTATTATCCTCTCACTTGTGTATGATATACCACTCGTAGCTGTGAGTTATGGGAAGAAAACTCAATTTATACTTGAACAAAATGGTATCGAATATCTCAATCCAAAAACCGTAACAGTGATAGAGATAATTACTTTACTCGATAAAAAAATTCAAAAAATATGATAGTAACTCTCGACCATATAGATGATGTAATGTTTGATCTTCATCCGGGTGATCGCATATTTCTCCGTGGTAATCTCGGCGCTGGCAAGACGACATTTGCTCGTAAGCTCATCCACAAATACCTCAATAATTCAGAATCACATATCACATCGCCGACGTATACATACTATCAGAAGTATGGCGACAATCTCTATCATTTTGATCTCTACAGAGCTGAGAGTGCCATCGATATTATCCGTACGGGGGCACAGGATATATTTGATGACGAGTCATCTATTTGTATTATTGAATGGCCTGAAATTCTCGCAGAAACTGTAGTACCAACTATCACTGTTGATATTGTCCCTGCGGAATTATGAAGAGAGTTTCGTATCGTCAACTGTCAAGCCCCAAAAATTGACAACTAAGAGTACTTCTGTACCATTCAATCGTACCAATCAACATCCTTATGAAAAAAACAATTCTCTCAACTTTTGTCATCCTCTCTACTGCTGTATTGCTCGTTTCTTGTGGTAAAAAAGCCAATCCTGCAGAAGCCGGAGTTATTACTGCCAATACACCTATCGAAAACTCAGCACAATCTGCCAAAGTTTGTGAACCATTTATCAAATACCTCGAATGTTCACTCGAAAAAGCTCCTGAGGCAAAAAAGGCAACTGCACGTAAAGCGCTCGAAGATACAAAAGCTCGTATTGCCAACGATGATCCTGCTCGCGTTGCACAAACATGTGATACATATATCAAAATCATGAAAGATAATGCGGAAATGGCATTCAAAAATGGATGTACTCTCGAAGAAACTCCAGCACCTACTCCAGCTCCAGCAGCCCAACCAAAAAAATAATGCCAGAGGTTCAGGAAAAACATATACCGGTTTTATACGGAGAGCTCATCGAGTCTCTCCATTTTTTTGAAACTGGAAATAATATCATCGTTGATGCGACACTTGGTCTCGGTGGACACGCCTCGGGTGTTATTCAGAAACTCGGTCCATGAGATATCTTTGTTGGTCTTGACTGTGACGAGTCGAATCTCGTTTCTGCCAAAGAGAGAATACAAAAAACTCTCTCCGAGATACCAGAAAATAAACGACCAATATTGTATTTTGTTCATACGAATTTTAGTGTACTCGACAATACATTAGATACACTGAAAATACCACATATCACTGCTCTCTATGCTGACTTGGGTGTGAGTAGTGTCCATTTTGATACTCCAGAACGGGGTTTTTCTTTTCGATTCGAGGGGCCTCTCGATATGCGTCTCGATGTCACACAATGAGTCACTGCTGCGCACCTTATCAATACACTTCCCTATGAGAAGATGGCTGAGATTTTTCGTATCTACGGAGATGAGAGCCGAGCTGGTTTTATCGCTAAAAAAATTATTGAAGCGCGTATGATTCGCCCATTTGAAAGCACGCAACAACTCGCTGATACTGTCGTGAAGGCTTGGCGTGATTCACTTCCTCGTATTTTTCAGGCACTTCGGATAGCAGTCAATGATGAATATGGTTCTCTCAAAAAACTTCTCCACGAAACACACGATAGATTGGTTCGAGGGGGGAGCATCTCAATTATATCTTTTCACTCTGGGGAAGATCGCATTGTGAAGCATTTTTTCCGAGAAAAATCAGAAGCAATTCGAGATCCTCTTACAGGACAAGATATAACTCCTGGAACTCTTGAAATACAAAACAAAAAACCTATTATACCGACAGAACAAGAAGTATCGCTCAATCCTCGCTCTCGGAGTGCTCTCTTGAGGGTTGCCTATAAACAGTAAGTCATGAATAAATACCTCTCCAATCAAATTCAAAAAACATTTCAGTCTATCAGAAAAGAGACTCGAGAGCAGCTCTATATATCGTTTCATAGGGCTTATATACTCTCTTTTGTTTTGATTGTGATTCTCTGAGCGCTCTATGTGTGGCTCCTGAATTCGAGTGCCAATAGTGGCTATCAGATGACACGTATAGAGTGACTACGCCGTGAAAAACAGCAAGAAAAAGACTTTCTTCGAGCACAACGTGCGAAACAAGAATCTCTCAAAGTCCTCGAAACTTTTGATGATAATACGAGATATACTCCTCCAGAAGACATCACTTATATTCATCTCGAATAATGCCTGAATCTCTCAAATATCTCATCGATGCTTTTGCAAAGCTCCCTGGTGTTGGTGAAAAGACAGCGATGAAACTCGCGTTTTATATCGTGACTAAAAAAATACAACTCCTCCCAGAGTTGGCCGATAAACTCCTCAAAGTACAAAAAGATATCGATACTTGCCCTGTTTGTAATGGCCTCAAAGATCGAGACCAGCCTCATTGTAATTATTGTTCAGATCTCAAACGAGATAGATCGATTATTTGTATTGTAGAGGAGTATGCTGATTTGCTTGCTATCGATCAGACAGGCTCATACAAGTGACTCTACCATATACTTTGAGGTTCTCTTTCACCACTCCATGGTCGTGGTCCTCGTGATCTCTCTTTTGATCTCCTTTTTTCTCGGCTCGAGGGGGTCAGAGAGATTATTATTGCCACAAATCCAAATTTTGAATGAGAAGCGACAGCACTCTATCTCCGAGAGCATTTCCCAAAGACTATCAAGATGACACGACTTTCACGAGGACTTCCTAATGCTTGATATATCGACTATGTCGACAGTTTGACCCTCATGAATGCCTTGAAATGACGTCAGGAATATACATAATTTCATAAATTATTTTTATGCTTCTTTCACATTGGTCTGATGAATCTGCTCTCACAAAAAAATCTATCCGTGCAGGATGGGGAGAGGGGATAGTGCGATTGGCTCGGGAGAACAACAATGTCGTTGTTCTCAATGCTGATCTCCCTGGTTCGCTCAAGCTCGAAGGATTTATCCATGAGTTTCCTGAGAGATATTTTCAAGTGGGTGTCGCGGAACAGAATATGGCTGGTATAGCGACTGGTATGGCCCATGCTGGCAAGATTCCCTTTATCACAAGTTTTGCGGCGTTTAATCCTGGACTCAATTATTCTCAGATTCGTCTCGCTGCGATGTCACACCTTCCACTCAAAGTGGTCGGGAGTCACTATGGACTCAATGTCGGTCCTGATGGTGCGAGTGCACAGATGGCAGAGGATATAGCGATGATGCGAGCCATCCCTGGTATGCGAGTGCTCTGTCCTGCTGATTACGGTCAGGCAATACAGATGGTGGCTGCGATGGCTGATTCGACGACGACAGACTATATCCGTGTTACTCGTGCGGATTTCCCGGTGTTTCTCGACGAAACATCGATAGAGATTGGGAAAGCTCAGAAATTGACGGACGGTCAACATATCACGTTTATCGCAACAGGGTCTATGGTGTACGAAGCACTCAAAGTCGCAGAGATGCTTATCGCAACAGGGAAGAGTGTCGATTTCCTAAATATTCATACCATCAAACCTCTCGATACTGAGAGTATCTGTGCTTCTGCCCAGAAGACAGGACAGGTCGTCGTTTTCGAAGAACACAGTATCCACGGATGACTCGGTGATGCAGTTTCCTCTGCTCTCTCTGAGAATTGTCCAACGAGACTTCTCAAAATCGGTATTGATGATGTATTTGCTGAGTCTGGTACCCACCGAGAGCTCTGGAAGAAATATGGACTCGATAGGAGTGTTATGTTCCCGAGAATTCAGGCATGGATGGCGTAGTTTCTCTCTTGCAAATTTCTCCAACTTCTTATCATCAGAGTATGCTTCGAACGATTGCCTACATTATATTTCTCTGTACTGGTATTTTTGCCTTTACGCTCATTGTCTTATTCTTTCGTGATCAGAGCAGTTTCGTGACGACTCGAGGCACGGTCAGCGATGAGAGTGGAGCTGTTATTCCTACAGAGACAACTTCACGAGCTCAAGATGTCATCGCGCGACTCGACAGAGCCTACAAATTCCGTACTTCTCGAGAAAAAGATATATTCTGAGCTTTTATATTCCAATTTGCTGTTGATAGCCGAGTAGGTGGCAGCGTCCGTATGTATAAATTCGAAGAAGAATATTCTCTTGTTCGAAAAAATATGCTCCTCCTCTGAGCACTGTATAATTTTCAGGATACGACTGATTTTTTTGGTAAGACGATGTATCTCAATGAGAAAAACTCTGACGGTCAGTTTGTTCGTTTTATTACTGAAATCAATGGCACCACTTTTGGTTTTGAGCTCGTACGTGATGAGTACGAGACATTAAAGGGTTTACTTTTGCAATAATTTTTTATAATCTCTCTATAATTCTAATCATTATTTTATGGCAAAGAAGCACCAGCTCACCGCTGAAGGTCTCGAAAAACTCCA
>CAZJBQ010000032.1:0-778 GCA_964544625.1 uncultured Candidatus Peribacteria bacterium
GAGAGTTGGCTCGAGCTCTTGCCTCCATCGAGCGTCCGAGAGTGTTCGCCCATAGACTTCCATATGTTTCTTGAGTACTCGAAGTCGTGGGACTCACATGAGCGTATCGGTTCGAAAAGGTCAGGACATATTTTCAGCGTTGTATTCACGATATGCAGGCAAAAATACCATTTCATATATCTCGAGCATATAAGGAGAGACTCAATACTTTTGACCAGGACTCACAGCGTTCCAGAGAGTGAATGCTTCTTGTATATCATCTTCAGTAGCATAGAGCGTTGACCCAATACGCTTGCGATGAGTCATATTGAGGAGCGTGAAGCATTTGATAAACGCCATGAGTCTTCCAATATCTCGCTGATCTCGAGGATGAAGCATAGTAGTATTACCTAGAAAGTGTTTGCGTATTGAGTCTGTGTTTTCTATGACGACATCATCTATTTTTGCATCTCTGATATAGGCAATTCTCTCTACCAGTCTTTTTCTTTCAGTATCGAGCATGACAGATAGTTTAATGGCATCTTTGTCTGATTCATAACATATCTTGTTTTCGATGGTTGCTTGCAGTTTCTTCTGTGTCGTTTCTGGAGAAATCAGGAGAAATCTGGTTGCTTCTTGCTCATCCATCTGTGTGCTCGCAGTACAAAATATAGCTGTCGGATAGCCATGTATGACGACATTTTTTGTTTTATTCCCGCCTTTACCTGATTTATCAGTGATTTTGCTCACCATCACCTTCTCATCATGAGAGAGGAGTGGGCGAAGTCTCGCCAGGAGT
>CAZJBQ010000032.1:792-3149 GCA_964544625.1 uncultured Candidatus Peribacteria bacterium
ATGATTTTTCTATCAAGCCGAATATGCGTCTCATTTTTCTCTTTGTCATACTCTCCATTTTCATGGAAAAAAGCATTCTGTGAAACATATTGGAGCTTCATGATAGCATCCTCTGGGAAGAGCTGAGCTATCTCAAGAGGAATATATGATTTTCCACTCGATGATGGAGCATTGAGGAGGATATTTATCTGAGAGTCATTTGTAAACGCTGAGAGCATTGCCAGAAAGACAACAACCTTATTGATATTGTCCTCTCTGATTGTAAGAGACAATACTTCTTGTAAGTCTGTGATACCCATTGGAGCAAAACCATCTGTTTTTACCCCCAGGGATGTCTCACTATATGTACTCACGAGTCCATCTATCGTCCCACCGTGCATAAAATACTCAGATATGTCTTTTCCTTTTTCAGAAGGGAGCATCACTATTTTTATATCCAGATATGGAAATCGTGCATTGAGAGTATTTGCGAGCTTATTTGCTCCGAGTACTCCAGCTTCATCATTATCAAAAGCTATAAATACGGTTTTGAGATCCTTGAGGAGTTCTATCCAGTCTGATTTGAAGGTCCCAGCTCATCCCGTGGAAGTAAGCGCAGGGAGTCATTCTCTCTCCAATATCATCTGGTCAAATTCTCCTTCGCAAATAAAAACATAGTCATCATTATCTATGAGGCAATTTTGACCGTATAGCTGAGCTTCATTGCCAGAAGGATAAAACATATACTTGTTTCATTCCTCTCGTTCTGGGGACCGCCTGAGCTTAAAAAAAAGTACTTCCCCATCCCTGTCACGGATGGGAATGGTTATCCAGGTCTGACCATGAAATGTGCCATACCCGAGTTTCTTTTCATTGATGATTGCTTCTGTTATTCACCTATTTATCAGGTATTCTCTTATTTCTTTTGGGAGTGCCTTGTGATACTTCGTGACATCCTTTTCATCGATAGCATTTTTCTTTGCAGTGACTCGAGGTTCAAAATTCACTTTTTCATGACCTGCTATATCATAGTCACCTGGATTATCGCCCAGTTGTTTCATTAGAGTAAGCATATTGCCCTCTGTGAGACATTTCTTACATTGATATTGACCCGTCTGGGCATTGAAATAGAGATGTGCCTCATTGAAGAGACAATGAGTGATGAGTTCTTTTCCGTGTTCGTGGTATTTGATAAGTTTTTCACTCAAATAATCTTTGATTGTAATTGGTTGCATAATATTAATAAGTTAGAATTAGAGTTTGCAGGAATACTCGATGAAGGTAACCAAAGCGTGTGCCTGTTCATACGCCTCTTGGTAGGAAATCTCCTGACCATAGACTCTCTGATAGATTGTCTGATATTCTTGTATATCTTGAGTAGTCATGGCTATTTCTGGCTATAGAGATAGTTCTTAAGTGCCCTGGTCGATCAGGAGTACGCAAGTGGGTTGACGAGAGTACGGTTGGCAAAGTAATCCTCCACGAATTGGTCTAATTCTGGTGAATGGTCGAAGTGAAAATACCCCTTTCCATCTTGCTTATGAAGACTCATAAGTGGGAAATTTGAGCATAGTAGAGCTGTGGCGAGACTAAGGTCGCTGGTTGTGTAATCTGACATAGTAATTTAGAGATAAAAAAATAGAGCAAACACATTCGCGAAGTGTTAACTCCATTATCATTCTCCTGGATTAGAAATCGCCCGAAATATTACCGAAAAAATCTGGCTCTATTCTGGTAAAATTCTGGTATTGTTGATTATGACCTTTTAGTCTTAACCATCGTGAATTTGTACTTATGGTTTTTGCCAGAGATAAATGATTTTATTTTCTCAGGCAGATCGTTCTTTAAATTAGAACAATAAGAAGACTTCTCAGATTCACTTGAAACCTTTCCGCTAATAGTACCCCGTTTCTCTTTTATGTATTTAATAATATCGTCATGGCTTACTGACACTTCTGGATTGGAGACTAAACATTCCAAGAAGTAGAACGGTTGTGTTTCTTCAGAGACCCATCATTTTTTTTTGCCATTTATAGTCAGGAATCAGTTTTCTTTATTAAGGACTATCCCTGGGACAGGATTGTGTGTAGGTAAAATTGGATCGCCAGTAATTGTCTCTTCTTTTTTCTGTGTGTGATCGTGTTCGTGTGTAGAAACATAGTATTTAAAGACATTTTCCCACTCAATAATTGCATTTGCAATTTCTGTACTGTATCATCTTGTACTTTTTGCTGACCAAATTCCCTGAGGAGTTGCTTTGAGTTTTTTTATTTTTCATAAAAAGATTTCATCGGTAAATACGCTTGTGAAGTCAAATCATCTCATTTCAGCGAGAAGTTCTTGCTCATATCTTGTTTCCAAAATTTGTTCGTCTAGGA
>CAZJBQ010000032.1:3159-4352 GCA_964544625.1 uncultured Candidatus Peribacteria bacterium
TCGATTAATCTTGAAAAGAAAACCGTCGACTGCATTTTTTTCTGTTCTATTTAGAATTTTAATAGTCCATCATTCTTCATCCCCGAGCCAATCGTCAACAATCGCAATTTCATTTACTTCCCAGTACTTCATGAGTCGAATAAGATTTACTCTCTGTTTTCTGCCTACCTTGCTATATGGAATTTTGAATATGTCTTTTCATTCTGAAAGCTCTTCAAGTATATCTCCCGACATTCCTATTTCGTAGGTGAGATCACTTGTTGCAAATACTTTTGAAATCTCTTTTAAATTATCAAAAATTTTTTTTAGTCTTTGATTGAGTTCATCTCTGCTAAAGTGAGCAGGAATCAGATCGAATCAAATTGTTGTTGATTCTCTTGCATATTCGAAAGCTTTGTATCACTGAATGTAGTTGAAAGTTTCTCTGTTAATAAATTTTTTCTTTGGTTTCTGAGGAAGTGGGGGAAGAATGTTCTTACTTAGTGATTGAAACTGCACTAGTATTTCCCTTTTTTTTGCCTGGAGTACTGGATCTTCCTCTGCAACGACTTCTTTTCGTATTTTTTCAAAAAATTCATCAAAATATTCAATTGAAATAATGTGATTCGAAGTTCTGAAATCTTTATAACACTTATCTAGTTTTCCAATAATAATTTTGGTCACTTCTTCCCCTCAATCTGATTGAAAGTATCGGTGTAATAGGTTAAGTGGAACATATTGAATTACTCGGTCACAACATTCTAATGTTATTATGGTTAACAAATAGAGACTTTCATTACCTGTGAGGAGTGTAAAATTTTTTCTACCATTTTCTGTTTTTGTGTCTGTTTCTTTTTCCCAATCCATAATCTCAATCGTAATAGTAATATTTACTATATTATATGCTTATCCCCGCGTTTTCAACGCAGAAAGGTATATTATTGGTAGCATTTCCCATCAGCCAGTTTTCAATAGCCAGTACTACAAATACAACTTTTCACTGAATCATAATATTTCCCTCCTACACCACAATCTCTTTGATAGCACTTTCCATCTGTTCATGTTCAATAGCCAGTACTACAAATACAACTTTTCACTGAATCATAATATTTCCCTCCTACACCACAATCTCTTTGATAGCACTTTCCATCTGTTCATGTTCAATAGCCAGTACTACAAATACAACTTTTCACTGAATCATAATATTTCCCTCC
>CAZJBQ010000033.1:0-246 GCA_964544625.1 uncultured Candidatus Peribacteria bacterium
CGGCGAAGGGCGACTACGCGGGCTTCTTCAAGACGTTCAACGACGCGATGGTGGAGCTGGGTGTGGATGACCAGGTCACCACCTTTTAAACCCTGTAATTTATTATCGAGATTTTTAAAAGTTGTCATGATTTTCCCGTCTTCCATTTTTCGGGGATCTTCGTGGGTTTCAGCGTATTCTTCATAGCGAAGATCGAGGATTTCTCGTATATGAGTCAATCGATTTTTGATAA
The DNA here is from genome assembly GCA_964544625.1 of uncultured Candidatus Peribacteria bacterium. Lineage (GTDB taxonomy): Bacteria > Patescibacteriota > Gracilibacteria > BD1-5 > JAGOOR01 > JAGOOR01. Next base: position 233 of record CAZJBQ010000033.1, read on the forward strand.
ATGTCTGTGTCACC
>CAZJBQ010000033.1:269-4161 GCA_964544625.1 uncultured Candidatus Peribacteria bacterium
TATGAGACGGCGAAGAATGGCTTTGGATTTTACGATTTGCGCGTATTCAAAGACGTGAGCACTAGTAGGGACACTGATGGTCAGATCTGCTAAATAGGTATTGCCTCCGACAGTATCCAGATGTCCACTTGCAGCCAGAGCTTCTGAGACAGTCACGAGGTCAATAGGCCTATTTTTACGATACAATTCAATAATAGCCGAATAAATAACACCATGATTATCATCATAAAAGTCGTCTTTTGAAACAATATCTGCGACCTTTATGACACCTTCACGATCAATCAAAAGAGACCCCAAGAGGCTTCGTTCGGATTCTAGAGATGATGGAGGGACTTTTGCAACCATAAAAAGAAATAATTATCTATCAGCAAAACGCTTCGCATCAGGATGGAGCCCGAGTTTTTCTTCCACTTTTGGAAGCCAAGCCAGAACAACCTGATTATATGGATCAAGTTTTCGAAGACTAAGAAATGTATCGTATGCTTTCTGATCCGAACCAACCTGGAGATTTGAAAGTGCGAGGATCTCATGGGCTCGTATGTGTTTTGGTTGAGCTTCTGTGAGACGACGAGCATAGAGGAGCGATTCTTCATATTCATGAAGTTCATAACCGAGTTCTGCAAGTGTCTGGAGTAATTCGATACTTCGTGACTCTTTTTCGAGTCACTTTTTGAAAATATCATACGCCAATGTCTGTTTTTTTTGAAAGATAAGATTATTACCGAGATAGACATAGAGATCAGCCTTTTTTGGATCATGGTGGAGTATGAGGTCACGGAAAAGAATCTCAGCTTTTTCAAAATCAAACTCTTTTTCATAGAGTTGAGCCAAGAGGATATTGAGTTCTTGGTTATGACGGTCTATCATGAGCCCCTCTATGATATGAGAACGTGCTCCGGCATAGTCCTGAACTGCGAGTTTCCCCTGAACAGATTTGAGTGTATTTTCGAGAGCGAGCTTTTCACGAGCTGTGAGTTTTTTCTTGGTACTATTGAGTGATACATCAGCACGACGGGTCTGATCATCGACTTTTTTCTGCTCGAGGGTGTGCTTACGGAGTATTTTGCTACGTTGTTTTTTATAAAAAAGATTGAACTCTCGGATAGAGCCTATCTTGGACCAGAGACCATGACCAAAATGGAAAAATATATAAAACATACCGAACCCGAGGAGGATCATTTCCAGCCAGAGAAGTTCGTAAACAAGGAGGAAACTCATAAGAAAAATTAGAGAGTATAGGTAAGGAGGCGACTAATGCGGTCTTCGAGAGATGGATGACTCGCAAGAAGATGCATAAATCCTGTGGTCTTTCCATCTATTTTGAGCGCAGCAATCTTTGGGTCAGATGGAATTGCGATATTGTTTTCATGTATACGTTGGAGAGCTTTGAGGGCATTGATCATCTTATTTTTACCGACAAAGCCAGCACTACCAGCATCAGCAGCAAACTCGCGACGACGAGAGTATGCCATAACCACGAGAGACCCGAGTATGCCCAAGAGAATCTCGAGAACTATAGTCACAATAAAATAGACAAGACCATTCGCTCCTTCCTCATCACGACGACCAGCCATAGAAACGATTTGTGCTATAGCCCGTGAGAGGAAAATCACAAATGCATTGATAACACCCTGGAGGAGAGTCATGGTAACCATATCCCCATTGAGAATATGAGCCATTTCATGAGCCACAACACCCTCTATTTCATCTGATTTCATTTGATGCAAGAGTCCGCTTGAGACAGCTACAAGAGAAGAGTTACGAGTAGCGCCTGTCGCAAAGGCATTTACTTCAGGAGATTCATAGATGCCAACCTCTGGCGTAGTAATACCATTTGTTTGAGCGATTTTATCAACAGTTTCATAGACGAGTTTCTCCGCAGAGGTCCATGTTGCGATATCTTCTGGTGAGAGGAGTCTCATATGATGGAACTTCTTGGCCATCCAGCGAGAAGTGAGCAGGGACACGAAAGCGCCAAAAAATCAGTAAAAGAGAGCAAAAAGAGCAAGAGAGAAGTAATTGGTATGCAGGGTACCCGTGACGTCGATACCAAAAAATTTCTGAATAAGTCACAGAATAATAGTACCCATCACGATAATCGCGATATTGGTGAGTACAAAGAGGAAGATTCGTCGTATCATAGTAAGGCAGATTATACAGAAGTTGGGAAAGTCGCAAGTATTGTACTTGTAACTCTGAAACTATCATTACAATCAAAGATAATGTCACTCTACAAGAAAACACTTCGGTATTTTCTCGAGCTTTCCAAAATCCCTCGACGCTCTTATGAAGAAAAACGGGTCAAAAAATGGCTCATTGCATGGGCAAAAGAGAATGATTGGGAGTATGAAGATGATAAATCAGACAATCTCCTCATAAAGGCTCCTGGCAGCTCATCAGAGACACTCTGCCTCCAGGGACATATGGATATGGTCTGCGTATCACAAGAATCTCATGATTGGTCAGAGGAAGGCGTGACCGTCATCAAAGAAGATGGTATTTTGTCCTGAGATAAGACGACACTTGGTGCGGATAATGGTATAGGGGTTGCAGCGATGATGGCAATAGCCGAGCGAACAGAAAGGCCGTCGCTGGAGCTCCTCTTCACCACTGGCGAAGAAGTCGGACTTGTCGGAGCCCACAATCTCGACCTCCCTATCAGTGCGAACTATGGTATCAATCTCGATTGGTGTAACTCAGAGAGTATCGGCATTGGTTGTGGCGGGACACTGCTGATCACTACTCGGTATGAACCAAAAAAGACCACACGCAAAGGGAAAACCATCAAAATACGTGTCTCGGGACTCCTCGGATGACACTCTGGTATAGAAATACACAAATGACAAGGGAATGCTATCCTCGAACTCATACACATCATCAACGAACGAGACGATATCGTCGGTATCACCGATATCAAATGAGGTGATGCAGACAACGCTATCCCTCGGAGTGCTCGAGCGATTGTACTGTTCACAGGAGATGAGTCAGTGCTCGAATCATGGCTCGAAAAACGAGAGAAATCACTCCAAAAAAAATACAATAACGAAGATATCGGCGTATCATACAAAATCGTGAACGAAGACTATGAGGCCCACTATCAAAAAGACATACTCTCCCCTCTCTACAAAGTCTGATCAGGTGTCCAAGAATATGGTGCAGAGAAATCCCCTCAATCATCGTGGAATCTCGGCAAACTCCGTCTCAAGGAATGAAAAATGAAATGGGCATACTTTCTCCGTACCAATAAACCAGGAGGTATAGCTCCTATGAAGCGAAAAATCACAGATGTTTTTGCGAAATTCCCTCAAAGCAAGCTCCATGCCCTCTCCTATGAGTTTGATCACGAAACACCCGTCTGGTACGCGGACCCAAACAATGAATTCATAGAACAAATAACAGACACTATCAATACAAAAAAATGACCAAAAGTCCCAGCCGTCACGACGCACGCCACTGTCGAAGTCGGCATCCTCGCCGATAAATATCCTGGGACTCAGTGGGTCTCTATTGGTGCTACGTGCCACAATATGCACACGACTCGTGAGCATATATACCTCTCAGATTTAGAGGAGTTCTGTGAGAGGCTTGAGAGGATTATTGAGTCATATTAATCCAGAACCTCTTATACTGTTTCCCGTCTCTCTGAGCAAATCGTTCAAATACTCCTCCATTATTTTCAATCACTTTCGCAGAAGGGATATTATCTTCATGGCATGTTATTAATACTTTTTGAAGTCCTAATTTCTGTGCTTCGAACAGTCCAAGACGAAGCATCTCAGTGGCATATCATTTCCCTCTTTCACTCGGACGAATACCGTAGCCGATATGTCATCATACTTCGATAAGTCTCGGATGGTCTATTGAGTGACGTATTTGAATAGCTCAGAGAATT
>CAZJBQ010000034.1:0-1309 GCA_964544625.1 uncultured Candidatus Peribacteria bacterium
TTCGATAAGTCTCGGATGGTCTATTGAGTGACGTATTTGAATAGCTCAGAGAATTCTCTCGTTTTCCACAAGGAAAAAGAGGTGCGAATTGACGCCATCAGGATTTGCTACTGTGTCTTTCTCAACTATCTCGAGAAAATGCTCGAAAGTATCTCCAGCAAAAAGTTTACCAGGACTTGTCGGCACTGCCACAGCTCTCCACTCGACAATCATATCCAGATACGATTGTTTGTGTGATAGATGAGGAAATTCGAGTTTTAACATTTTAAATATTTGGTGGGACTGATGTCGGAAAGTTAGAACCCAGAGACTACGAAGAAGTATATGCAAAATATGGAAAACTCTACAGAGCCTTGTTTCGAAAAGATATTGAAGACCTAAAGCTCATGAAGCTTAAAATGGAAAGAATAATACAAGGCACATACAAAAGAACAGATACTCGGGATGACTATTTACTCATGTTACCAAGGTAGATCATCGGTAGGAGGAAAAATTTTATCATATAAATACTTTGTGTCCTTGTCTTGTTTAAGAATTTGGAATATTTCCTTAGTAATATCTTCAGCTTTTTTATCACGCCTATTCAAAGCTTGTATTGATGACAAGAATCAAACAGGATTCCCATCAAATTTTATTGGAATCATTTTTTTTCAAGTACCAAAAGCATATCAAACCTCTTGCTGACACCAGATACTTTCATTAAATCATTCAGTATGCAGAGAAATAAAGACATCCATGGTATCAAGGGCATTTTTTATTTCATGCATCCATGTTTCTGTGGGCAAAATATCCTCATGTGCGACAAAAGCAACTACGTTGTTCAATTCAAGGCAATCTTTTAATCTTTTTGCATAAATTTTATGCTGAGATAAATGACTTATAAAAAATTTTACAGCACTGTCTTTGCCTGTCCAGTTTTTTGGAAGAACTTTAGAACTATGAGAATGTTGAGATACCAATTCAAGTTCTTTTTGTATTTGAAGAAGAACTGATTCCGATGCTCATTTAAGTCTATGTTTTACATACACTCTCTTACTATTATTTCCATCATAAGCACCATTATTGGGAAGACTAAAAGCCGCTAATATAACATCTATATCAGCGTAGGTGTAGTTAGATTGAAGGTGACTTCATATCTCTTCAACAATTTCCATTCTTTCCTTAATAGTCATACAAGTAAATTACTTTGACAAATACAATTTTTATGTTTTGGTGGAATCCTTCGGGATAAATTTGAACAGATGCGGTATATAGTGAGAAAGAGCAATATGAGCGTGGTTCGCAATATGCTCGAACTCTATATACGAGA
>CAZJBQ010000034.1:1319-3895 GCA_964544625.1 uncultured Candidatus Peribacteria bacterium
CCGCCTACTCTCATAGTTTGATTTGGATACTCAGTACAGAACAAACCAAACAAAGAATGTACTGAGACGATAGACAAGATACGGAGATAATTACGCCTATCAGGCAAGAATCTACGAGAGAAGAATTATACGATGAGATGGCCTTCTATGCACCGATCTCAGAGTTGTCACAGGCAATTGCCTTGTCATCCCGAAGGAAAGTGACCGCTAATGCACTAGGCAATAGCAAGAGAAGGAGCAAATGCGCCTTTGACAGCAGCAAATGCAGATTTTCTCATAGTGTTAAACGTGTTAGCACTTAAGTTGAGTCTGTTTTGGTGTTGACGGGAGATACAGACATCTACCGAAGAGCAGAGATGATTCCACAGGCGCCGATAGAAACCGGTCACCCCCTTTACGAGAACAAAGTTAAAAGGCATAGATTAAGTGCATAGCGCATAGAGAGGATTATCAAAATCCAATCTATGTTCTCGCTCTTTGTTCTATTATCTTCCAACTTCCTCTATTATACTGATTTTTTCAGTTTTGTGTAAAGAAAGTGTGAATTTTATGCACAAAACCATTTGCAGACTTACCCATATTTGGGTATTATAACGACATGGCGAGCATATTCATACCTAACAGCACACCAGACGAGTTACCAATCAGCATACCTCCAGTAGAAACCGTTGCTCAGACGAGCATGAGTATGAGTGAGATATTTTATTGGACTGTCTGAATTATTATTGGGTTTTTCATCCTCCGCTGGCTCATACGACTCTTGGTAGAGCTCTGGCTCTCGAAAAATCTGGTCTATATACAGGTCTCGATGCCTCGAAGCGACTCAAAACTCGATAAAGAACACGAAACAAAAAAAGACTTCAAAGAAAAGATAGGGATCATGAACCTGGTTCATAACTCTTTCTGGAAAATCAGTACTACATCACTCAAATACACCATTCTCAACTGGATATTTAACTATATAAAAATCTCCTACGAGATTATCTACAAAGAAGGTCAGGTATATTTTTTCCTGGTGACTTACAAGAGTATATTTCCGACTATTAGTCAGGCGATTACCTCTATCTATAGCGATGCTGAAGTGGTAATTCGTGATAAAAAAGACTATATCAATTTCACTGGTAGTCATAGCGTCGTCCGGACAACAAGTATTCGCAAAACAGACGATCCGTACTTCCCTATCAAGACTTACAAGTATTTCGAAGAAGACCCGCTCGCCACTATTACCAATGTCTTTGGAGGATTGAAAAAAACTGATGTCGCTATCTATCAGATAGTTGCCAAACCTCTCCCTCATAGCTACAACGATAAAGCGAAGGAAATAGCTGGTCTCTACAGTAAAGGCAAGTACAAACAAGGAGGGAGTTTTCTCTTCTCGCTCACTTCCATGAGCAAGCTCTTATGACCACTGAGCTGGATAGTGACCAATCTCGTACAGAACAAGGGAGAAGACAGCAATGCTCCAGGTGCATCAGGAGGAGACTCATACAAGATTTTTAACCAAGCAGAGCAAGAAGCTCAAAAAATGGTGGGAGAAAGTGCTGCCCAGAGTGCATTTTCTGCAACTATTCTCGTCGTCGTCGGGAGCGATACTGTCGAGAGTGCACAAGGTGGTATTGACAGCATGCTGACTTCTACGAGTGTTTTCACCAATGAATATTGTAATGAGCTCGATAATAACCAATTTCTCGAGTGAGCATTTCGATGGCTCGTACGACCAATTCATAATCTCGCTTTCCGTTTCAAGCTCGCGGGATTTTTCACGAAGATGTCATCCTATAGTGTGGACGAGCTAACAACACTCTACCACTTCCCTGACGTCAATTACAACAAGTCTCCTATCATAGCGTGGCTCGGGTACAAAAAAGTCTCCCCACCACCAAATCTCAAAGTACCAAAAGACAAAGTCATCATGACTGATTATGTCAGGGATGGAAATTTCATAATCACAGAGGACGGTACGAAACTCAAAACCGATAAATATGGTAATCTCGCACGAGGTGCTGATGACGGCTTTATTACCGAAGATGATAAGGCGGTACCGCTCCAAGCTGATGGTGATAATAGAGGACAACCAGTCGATGAGGGCAAGCTCCCAAAATCAGAAGAAAAAGAACGTCTCCTCGGTGGATTCCCTGTTTACAAAGATGCTACCCTCCTCGGATGGAATGAGTACAGAAACAAGAAACAACCGATTTATTTTGACAAAAAAGACCGTGGTCGTCATCACTATATCATCGGTAAATCATGAGGAGGTAAATCCGTCCTCATTGGGTATCTCGCACGACAGGATCTCTGGGCTGGTGAGGGTATCGCTGTTATCGATCCTCATGGAGATTTGATTGAAGACATTATAGCGTTTACTCCGAAAGACCGTGCTCGTGATATGGTCATATTTGACCCGTCTGACTACGAGAGACCGATGGGTATGAACATGCTCGAGGTCATCGCTACTGATCCTGATTTACGAGCAATTGAAAAGGACCGAGCCGCACTCGATGCTACCTCTATCTTTATCAAAATCTTTGATGAAGAAGTATTTGGACCTCGTATCCAGCATTACTTCCGTAATGGTG
>CAZJBQ010000035.1:0-3777 GCA_964544625.1 uncultured Candidatus Peribacteria bacterium
ATGCTGTGACCAATACTCTTGATTCATGACTCAATTTCGTGAGTACTGGAGTAGGAAAAGTTTTATGACCACTTGATACAGCCAAAAATACTGTCACTTCGGTGATACAACAAAAAACGACGGGTATACAAAATGCCTTTGAATATCTCGGTACGCTCCCAATTATCGATGTGCATCCGAAGACTATTAGTTTCAATATCCCATGGGTCGGTAAACAAGAAGCGCAGGCGTGGATAGCTCGAAATGAGGCTATACTGGAGAGCTGGGAGAAACTCCCAAGCACTGCTGTGAATAGTATCAATACTGCACCACTTATCTCGAGTATCCAATCAAATATAGAAACTGTCCGAACCTATCTCGAGCTCCCAGAACGATTACAGACACTCTTTTATCTCAAAGAGAAACTCCTCTACGGTATTATCCAAAACGTGCAGGCGATTCAGAACTTGATGGGAGGATGGCTCTATGATAATGGTCTACGATTCAAGGCTTGGGTTGAGACGTTTATACTCGTGACTCGACTCTGGGATCTCTGGCAGGTATTATTTGACGTCTTCAATGATTACGAAGTTTCATGCGGTGTCTGTCGTAATGAACGATGGAATCTCCAACACTGGATCTGGATCATCATATCACTCATCATACCACCGATACCTGTTATCCAGATGCCGAGATGGCCTGATATAGAGCTCAATTTCACTGATATCGATCTCTCGCTCGATATCGCATACCCTGTATTCAATCTCTCATTCTATCCTGTCCAACTCCCTGATGCACCAGCACCGACACTGAGCTGATTCTCTCTCGATCCGATGCCACAGCTCCCACAACTGCCAAATCTCGATATTGATTTCGAGATACCAGTTATACAGCTTCCAAAACTTCCTGACCTCCCACCACCACCAAAAATTCCAGAACTCTCTCAGGCGATAACTGTCGTGCTCAAGATATTTAAATTGATTGTCCTCATCATGTGTCTGTATAGAAAAGTACCACTCTCTCCAGAATGGTATGTCGGTACAAAAGTCGCGCACAAAACTGAACGTCAATGATATCTCCCATTTGATTTCTTGGATGTTCGTATGCCGAGTGTGACGACAGAATTTATCGATACGATACGTGTGGCTACACATATCAAGCTCACCTATGATGTCGATTTTGTGACGGATATGATAGAGTCAGCATTAGAACCATTTACGAATTTCCCGAGAGACCTCCAGAGTCTCTGAGGAGGGACGACGGAGCCGGTCCATATTGATCTCAATCCGCAGGCATCGACCTCTGATCCTGTCCATGAGCTCCCTCGTTTGTTGACAGAGCTTTTCCATACTCTCGATAACATCGTCTATGTCGATCCACTCCAAGGTCAGAAATATCTCAATGACATGATGCAAAACATCGATGTTGCTCCTGAACGTCGTGAAAAAATCCAACAAATCATCGCAGCTCAGCCATCCTCCGATATTGATCAGAAATTCTCATGAGTCCAAGAAAAATTCCAGCAAAGATTTGAGACTATGAATGACGCACTGGCTCTGGATATACAAGATAATTCGAAAATACTGGCTGATCTCCAGGCCTGGTCAAATGGCTCCAAGAAGCCAGAAGAAATAGCCTTTATAGGATCACGAATTCCAGGCAGTATCCATCTCGCGAGTTCGACTAGCACACCGCTCTCACGCTTTATGAGTCTCGGACAGAGTGTCTTGGCTCCAACACGTGATTTCGTCGGTAGCTTCGTACAAAATACTGTGTCTACCGCAGCTGTTGTGACGCCTCCTGCTGTACCAGCTCCTTCGGCTGCTACGACATTTAGCAACAAAGCTCTCGATACTTCGAGTCTCCGTACTACCCGATGACTCTATGTCACTCGAGGTGCTATCACACAGAAATTGATCGACTACACAGAAGACCTCAATGGCGATACAAAAATACATGCCTACGATGATGATAGGGACGGGGATAGGGATGTATACTACTCAATTGGTGATACGATTTATCGTAAAGAAAATCATGCGAATAAACCTCAGAAATATTTCATAGCCGATGCACCAATTGTGTACAGTGTGGCTGATATCTACTCAGACTTCTTTGATATCGATACACCACGTGTCGAGTCGCTCTTTGGTGATGCTCAGATTGATCTCCTCAGAACTGATAAGAGGGACGCTGTTCGCTATCAATATCTCGCGCGAGACCAGGATGACCACCTGAGACTCTTCCTCTTCCATTCACTTTTCCATACAGACAAAAAAGATGCTATGTATGTAACTGATATAGTGCCAGATTTCGATATCTCATCACTCAGCACAACTGCCGTCGTGCCTCAGCCTGTCATCCGTGATATTGATGGTCAGGCATCGATAGAGCATGCTACTGTCTACCGCACACTCATACCGAATCAGATCTATATCGATGATGTAGGAGATATGCGACAACTCTCATCTGATTTTGTTATCCGTGCCAATCAGTCTGGATACACCGCAGAGAGGACTACTCTCAGTGTCTACCACCAGGGACAAGAGCATGAATATAATCTGCGTCCTGGTGACAGAATCGTGTTTGCGGATGATGTGCAAGTCGATGTACGAGAGGGCTCATTGATGCTCCTCTCAACAACAGTAGAAAAACGCCTCCTCACTCTCCGAGATATATCTCGACCGCTCCTCCCAGGAGACAAAATCGTGACGGACAACAATGGTTCTGTCGATATCTCGTTCCCTGATGAGACACAGACGACATTGACGCAGAATCAACGCTGGACGCTCGAAGTGTATGATCCAGCCATTGGTATTTCTGCTTCGACTCTCTCTGTCGATCCATACTGGTACTATGGTCATATCGAAAACGCCCATACTCTCTCTGAATCACGCATCTCGCGTTCTACTATCTTTGATGCCTACAGCGAATTTGATCCTTCTGAGGCTCTCTCTCAAATTCCGACAGAGATCCCTATTTCTTTTGATCAACCAACAGAGATAGATTTCCAGGATTATTTCCCAGCTGATACCCTCGATAACGTCGAAGTCCTCCGCCTCGCTGAATCAGAATGGCGTCGCGATACTCAGTCTCCAACCAAAATCATATTCCAAACTCAGAAGGAGAGAAAGGAGATCCTCCTCCGAATCACTGCTCATGGCCTCGTCCGTGATTATGATACGACGTTGGTTACCAAGACTCCGAAACTCGTCATAGATTCTGTATCGACTCAGTGAGCCTTGAAGGGGCACCTCAACGAAACTACTGTCTTACCAGTCGGTATACAATCATACATCGCTCGCAAGGTATGGACACTCGCTACGGGTATATCACTCGACGATACTGCCTTTAGTACTTCGTTTACTGATACGCCAAAATTTGAGATCAGTAGTGCCTCATCTCAGCTCGTCACTCTCAATCGTCAGGATGGTAGTATGATCCTCTCGGTCGGTACGACTCTCGTCCCTGATTTGACGCTCGGTAAGCCTCTTGCTCTCGCTGTACGAGATACAAAAGGCGACAAGAAACTCCAATTGTCGTACCAGACTAGTGCATGGAAATTTTCACAAATTGCTCAGAAGACTGATATTCGTAGCACTGGTATATTTTTCGTATGATCAGGCATCCGTCTCGAGCCTCCATCACTCAATGATACAAATCTCCAGTGAGGTTCTTATATCACGGATACTGACTTTAGACCGCTTATCGCTCTCGACAAAGCTGGTACAGTCCGCTATCTCGATTCTACTATCGTCTGGAAAGTCGCTACAGAATGAAATCTCATCATCTATACTCTCA
>CAZJBQ010000036.1:0-3593 GCA_964544625.1 uncultured Candidatus Peribacteria bacterium
ACAACTATTAATGAGAATTGCATCTTTCGCAGTTACGACCCCAATACTATTAACTGGGAATAATTCATTTACTTTAAATCATAAATTATATTCTGATTCATTAGAAAAATCCTTCTCAGTAAAAAAATAATATGGTTTAATAAAATTTAGAGATTTTTTTATCGAAGAAAAACTATTTGATTCTAACCAATCATATTTTTCTTGTCTTTTACCATATTGATCAATATGGAATATTTGAGCTAAATCTCAGGATTTTTTCTTATCTGTTTTAACACCGATAAATATGGCAGTTCATTGCTGAATATCAAATACATTCTCATCTTTATTGATCTCTTTTTTCTTGGCACTACCGTGCAAATCAACTACATAAATATAATCAAATGTCTGGAGTAAATGCCAACGCATTCATCTAAATGTAGGATTGTCCAAATAGCTATGGTTTGTAATAAATCATAACACTCCTTCATCCTTCTTTTCAATCATTGACTCTGCAAATCGGAAGAATTTAACATAGTCATCGTTGAGCCATTTTGAATTTCTTTCTTGGAGTTTTCATCCACTTGGTTCTTGTTTGTAAACTTCTAATTCTTTTTCAAACAATCATTTATTGCCTGATTCTCAACTGTAGTGAGGATTTCATAAAACAACCATAATCGGTTTATCAGCTTTCACCTCATCAGCATATTGTCCTTCTCTTGTGATACTCTCAGCGAGTCCGAAGAGTGTCCCTTGTGTTTCACGATTTGTCTTCGCTTCTTCGAGAGAATTAGTGAGATAGACTTGGAGGTGTTGGTCGAGTTCAGAGACACCAGTTTCTGCGAGCGTGAGTCAGAGCTTGAGATGTGCGATAGTATAACTCGCCATCATCAGCTCAAATCCGTGCAGTCGTGGGATGAGGTCATTTTGGACATACGAAGGCCAGATACCTGCTTGGTCTTTCATGCTGGCATGAATGTGTCGGATAACTTCATTGAGAAATGTTCCTGTTCCCGTCGCAGGGTCGAGGATTTGCACACGATGGACTTCTTCAGTGAGAGATTTTGTCGACATCTTTCCTCGCTTGTCGGTCACATGCCCCATCGTCTCATGTTTGATTTTGCTCGTGTCAGCGAGTCCTCGCTTGAGTCAGAAATGCGTCTTGAGAACATCATCCACCGCTCGCACGATGAATCGTACAACAGGTGCAGGCGTATAAAAGACTCATCGCTGTTTTCGCATACTCGCATCATATTCTCCCAGGAAGTCTTCATAGAAATGAATCACAGGATCATGTGTCTCAATATCAGCTTTTTGATAAAGTCCGTGCATCAGAGCACGCACATCTGCATGAGCAAAGACTTCACAGAGTTCATCGACGATATATCAGAGTCGCTTCTCAAATCCTTCACCAGCTATATGGTCGAAGAATTTTCGGAGAAGTGGATTACTTTTTGGGACGAGATCACGAGCTTCACTGCGTGTGAAATTCTCTGGCGTTGTATCATTGTATCGTGCGACGAAGAGTCCATACACAAGGGTCTGAGCGTAGAGGTCGGCGAAGTTATAATAGTCTAAATCATGGAGAATTTCTTTTTTGAAAATATCATAGAGTGCAAATATGTCAGCATATTTCCCTGCGGTACGATTTGCTTCGGTGACCATCTCTCGGAGATTATCACGGATACGTCGAGCCTTGCCACCCATGATTTGTGCGAGGTGTTTTGATGAACGAATTGAGTCAACCGACTCAGTGAGAAATGCAGAAAGAGTATCAACAAAAACATTAAATTTTTCTTCGTGAAGTTTTAACGTGTTTCCATCTTTTGTCGCGAGAACAACTGGTTCACCATAGGGAGAACCATTTTTGAAGAATCGGAATTCTGTACCATTTGTGAGTATGAGTCGAGCGTATCCGAAATACCGTGCGAGCTGTTCACTTTTTGTCGTTTTTTCGAGATTAACGTGGATATCTTTTGCCTCTCCATACGCGACAGGAAAAAGCTCCGCTCACTGTCCCGAGAGGAAAATAAAATCTGGCTTTCCATGCTCGCTTCCTTTTGGTTCGTTGATGACATTGTATTTCGTGAGAGCCACAAAGAGGTCTCGAAGTTCTGGACGATAACTATGTTCTGTCGCATGGCCAGACGCGAGAGATTGTGCAACTTTTGAGAGATATGACGCGATTTGAGAAGACATACGAGGATTATATCCATTCTCTCCTTTTCACAATCAAAAAACTCCGCCTTTTCGAGACGGAATTTTGAGAGAGTTTTTCTTATTTCACGATATCCACCATCACCTCATTTCTCTGTATCCACGGAGCACTAAAGGGAGGATTGTATCCTGCGTAAGCTGGCATTCAGAGAGTTTTGATATTATCGCGTTTAAGCATATCCAGGAGTTGTGATTCGAGACGAGCGACACGACTATTCGTCGCGTACCATGAAAATCGGAGGACGGCGACGCGGTGCGCTGGTATCTCTCGAAGTGTCACAGCAGAATTATTTGGTTTTGGGAGAGTGGCGAGCGTGTATTTCGATGGCATAGAAAATGTCACACGACGTGTATCGCCTGTTCCTTGCTCCATCACTGGCACGGTCATCGCAACTGGCTCAGAAGCAGATTCAGCGACGGGAGCGGTCATCGCTATCGGCGAACTCTTTGTATTGTTTCAGAATATAGAATCAGCGAGGAGACGGAATCATTGATTGAGTGATTCACTTCGTGATCCAGTGACTTCGACTTCTGCGACGATGTAGGGTGCATAGTCACGGATTTCGTAACCATCTCTTTTTTCCACAACGGTATAACTCGGTTCTTCGATATTTCGGACGACGAGCCAGCTCCCGATAGACCAGAGGAGCGCGATGACTATGATAACAGTACCGACGATGAGCGGTGTATTCATAGTGTGTTTTTTATTTTTATGAGGCATGGAGACAGTATAGGAGTATTTCGATGAATACCAATCGAGAGACTTGCAAAGTCATAACAGAATCTATACTTATTATAAATTTTTCTCATTTTTATTATGATTATCACTATCGATTTTGATCACATCATCACACATATCATCAATATAGATTGGGTGGCAACTGCTCTCGCTATCGGTGCTGCTCTCGCTATCGGTGTCGTATGGTATAGCTCTCTCGTGTTCGGTCCGACATGGAGACGACTCGCGAATCTCGAACTCCAGGATATCTCACTCAAGCAACGAGCCAAGACGGCGATTATCTGGCAGACGCCCATCCTCTTTATCCTCGCAGTAGATATCTCAGCATTTCTCCGGCTCCTGCACTGGGATACTGGCGCACAAGGATTTATATTCGGTTATAATTTCGGTATGGTAGCGGCACTCTTTATCGCCATCCATTATCTGTATGACATGCGTCCAGCGAAACTCTATTTCATCACTGCAGGATATACGATAGTTGCTCTCAGTGCGATGGGATTTGTGATTGGATATTTGATGTAAAAATAAAACAAAAAAATACCTCCCGAAAACGAGAGGTATTGAAGCAGTTGAGAAAAAATAATTATTTTTTCTTTGCAACTTTCTTAGCAGCTTTTTTAGGAGCAGCTTTTGCTTTTTTAGGAGCAGCAGCTTTTTTAGC
>CAZJBQ010000037.1:0-3525 GCA_964544625.1 uncultured Candidatus Peribacteria bacterium
CCTACGCAACCTGGTGGATCCGTCAGGGTGTCACTCGTGCTATCGCTGACCAATCTCGTACCATTCGTGTTCCTGTTCACATGACAGAGACTATCAATCGGTTCAACTACACCTACCGTATGATGACGCAGGAATTGAATCGTGAGCCATTGATTGAAGAACTCGCCGTCGAACTCGAGATGGACGTACGAAAAGTCCGTCAAATCATGCGTATATCTCAGGATATCCTCTCTATTGATACACCAGTTGGCAAAGAAGAAGATACCACCCTTGGAGACTTCATCCAGGATGATAAGTACGAGAAACCTGATGATGCAGCAAATATGCATATGGTGAAAACCAATCTCTACGATATGCTCGACTTCCTCACACCTCGTGAACGCAAGATAGTCATCATGCGTTTCGGTCTCGATGGTGGCGAAGTTCACACACTCGAAGAAGTCGGCAAAGAATTTGGTGTGACTCGTGAACGTGTCCGACAGATCGAAGCAAAGACTCTTCAAAAACTACGAAACCATCCTGCAAGCGATAAGATTAAGTATTTCTTTTAGAGAATGTCTCTCTTCACTATCGATATCTTAACCCTGCTCAGTTCCCCTGTTGGTACAACAGAGGAGTTTCAATTTGATCAAGATATCCCCGTTGAAACCTTCGAAGATTTGATTTGTCATGAATGATTATCAATGAAGATAAAACTCATACGACAAGACTATGGCATTGAGTGCTTATTACTCCATGTCCAATCCACCATTGAAATCCCCTCCGAAGGTATCGAAAATAAAGAACTCAATATCACCAATATTTCTCGTGAATTTCATCTCAAAAAACAACCTCAGGATCCTGATGATATACAGTATATCGACATCCGTGAAAGTACGATTGATTTGGCAAATATTGTACGAGAAGAGCTGCTGATAGCTGGACTCTAAATAATATCAAGAAAAATCGCTCAAAATTTGCATCAGAAGACAATATATGGTACTCTGACAGCATGTTGTCCACGAAAAAACTCTTTTTCCTTTCTGCAACACTATCTATTATCTCACTGAATAGCTTTTCTTTTGCTGCTGCTGAGACAGTAGAGTGTAGCACAAACAAGCTCTTTGGAGATAATGAGTGCGGCGTTTGTTACAAAGAATCAAATCCTGTCACAGGAACTGGTACTGCCCTCGAAATTACTGATATAAAAGTTCCTTGGAAAAATACTCAAACTGGTATATCTGAGGTGGCTTTTGAAATTGATAATGATATCCCCAAAATTATAAGTGACCACAAAATCGTCACGGACCCCGATGTGCTCGATGAGCTCTGGAAATTCACCAATCCCTGGACTGGTATTGGTGAATACGCTCTCGCCAGTGGCAAAGAAACAACGCTCGTAGAGCTCATACCAGAAGGAAACATCAAAATATATGGGAAATGAGGCGCTCTCTCTCCAACAGTCCTCATAAAATCAGAACTCAATTATGTGGACAGAGAAGTCGCGAAGCTCAAAGAAAGTGAATCAAAAACGAGAAACATCTGTTTGCTCTATGACCTGACATTTTCAGCGAACAATCTCAATTCTGGAAATTCTGCAACTACTCCTCCGACAACTCCTGTAGCCACAAACACTCCGCCAGCAACACCGGTACCCGCTCCAACCACGACTACCCCACCAGCAGCTAACTCTACTACAACAACTCCTCCGATCACTCCATCAACTCCTACAACTCCTGTTGCTCCAATACCGAAACCAACAACAACCACGACACCAACCACAAATACAAATACAAATACAAATTCTCCGGCTCCAAATACCACGACTCCACCACCTACCAGTACTACTACAACCAGCACAAATATAGCTACTGCAACAAATACTACGTCAACGACAACTCCTCCAGCAATAGCTACAACTCAAACAAATAATACCGTTGCAAATCCTCAAACTACAATTCCTCCATCACCCACTACGAATAATACAGTTCAATCATACACTTCTCCGGTCGTACAACTAAATTCTGCCGCTGATCCAACAACGATTGCAGCATCAAAAGTTCCAACAGGTCCAGCAGAAAATACTATACTCCTATTTATTGCAGTGCTTCTGAGTGGTGTAATTTACTGGAAAAAACAGAAAAATAGTGTCTAATACTATACATATTTTTGCATAGAAGTGCGTGTATACTTATACTGACGACACTTTCTATTTCTAAATCCATGTATGCGCAGTAAAAATGTTCGTTTAGTGATTTTCGTATGAGCTTGTCTCATACTCCTCGGCGTTGTTTTTTTCAGAAGTAATGTCGTGGGTGACAAATTTGCTCAAGCCAGTGCACTCATGTCTCGATTGCAATCGAGTGCACTCTACACCGATACCCTTACTGATTCGGAACTAGCACTTCTCAAAACAACCAGGGAAGAATCGCAAGCACGCATTGCTCTGCTTACTACAACCATCAATAGTGACACTTCTCGTGCAAAAGGCATGATTTCGGAGGTGAATCTCCAGACAGCAATTCTGGACAATTTTACTCTCAGAGCACCTCGGAGCTATTTTATAAACAATGTTGAGAATAAGATGGGTACCTATAGTACGAATACAGAACTCAAAACTCTCCTCGACTCTATCAATAAACAAGTAAACGATAAGAACATTCGTGAGAGTTTTATCGCGTGGTATGATGAATTTTTTGCAACTGTTTGTAGCACAACTGATGCGACGAACGATATAACAGTAAAAGGTACTGTGACATTTCAAAATGGCTCTCCGAGCTCTACTGATACATGCCAAGGCAATGTGCTCGTCCAAACTCAATGTGTCAACAAACAAAACATAGGAACAACTCAGACAACCTGTCCAAATGGTTGTAGTGATGGTGTCTGTCTCGATGCACCTATTAATACACTCAAGTGATTCACGATTACTATGGCAGATTCTGTGCTCATCAATACAGCAACAAATATCAGCATCTCTGCTATCAAAAATGATAATTCTGTAGACACTACCTACAATAAACAAGTTATCATTCTCGTCGATGGTGATCCAAATGCTACTTTCCCACTGACGGCACAGACGCTCGTCGATGGTACTCTCTCAATTGACAATGCTCTCAAATTCAAAAAAGCTGGCGCCATCACTGTAACCGTCAAAGATTTGGAATCTGGTACAGAATCAAGTAAAAATATAGTCGTAACTGATGGGACAGTAAGCGGAGAAGTTTCTACAACAAGTCTTCAGTCTCAATATTCAGTACTCGCGGCAGCGAATAAGCTGGTAGAAGAAGGTATAGTCAATGAATGAGCAATTAACTCAACAAATTTCCCGATAGATAATAAGGTAACAAGACAAGAATTTCTCGGAACAGCGCTCTTAACTATGCGACTCCTGCCAAATGCTCCAGTTAATGATTATACCTGTAAAAATATTTTTAACGATACCACGGAACATGTTGCCGCGGCCAATCGTTGACCACATCTCTTTGAAGACTTCTTTTGGCATATCCGGATGGCGAGTTGTATTGTGTGGTTTTCCGATAAGCT
>CAZJBQ010000038.1:0-3505 GCA_964544625.1 uncultured Candidatus Peribacteria bacterium
CGTAATATAGAGAAAAAATACCCTAAGTCAAAACATTTTTAAAAAATGTACCTTTGGGCTTCAAATAAACAAATAACGACATATAGACAAGTCTAATCTGAATGAAAAAATAACTATTTGTGAGTTTTTTGTGAGTTTTATTTCAGATTTAAAAAATGGACCGAGTAAAAAATGTGTACGGGAATACCTGAGAATACTATTGCAGTCTCCGATAAAATAAGATATACTATTGGTAGGTAATACATAATAAAGATATGGCCGAACCAAAAAAACCAGCCAACGCACCTCAAGAATCTGGAGAAGCACCAAAAAAGGAAGCTCCAGGGATAGTGGCAGCGAATGGTCGTGCACAAGAGAGGCTCATACAGGCCAATAAAGCAGACAAGCCAACACCAAAAAAGAAAGAAGAACCCGCAAAGAAAGAAAAGCCGACACCAAAAAAGACAGAGAAGCAGCCGACAAAAGGAACAGAAGAAAAGCCTGAGCCAGCAAAACCAGAGAAGAAGGAAAAAAACTGGCATCTCGTTCGATGAACGCTCTCGGCAGAAAATAATGATGGATCTATGGGGAGCACCACAATGGGCATTGGTATCGAAAATAAAAAAGGTACGGCTCAGATATTGCTAGGACCGACAACAACCGCACAACGAGCACCATCAGGAAAAACAGACGAGCAATTTCATCCAATAGGTCTCACAGGAGTAATCAATTTCTAAAAATTTGCACCTACAAAGAGTCAACTATAATACCCCTATGTCACTCAACACATGAAATGATAGCCTGGACGGTCTGAATCTCTCTGGTAAAGTCGCAGAGCAGAGTGAGCAACAGCGCGAAGAAGCCGCAGCGGCACTCGCTGGGATCCAGAGAACGCAAAAAGATGAAAAAAAAGCAGCAAAATATGATGTCTGGCTCGCTGAACTCGTGAAAAAACTCCTCCAAAGCTCCGTGTATGATCATGTCATCACACAACTCGTCCCTCTCCTCAATGCTCGCTGTCCATCACATCTCCTCCTCTGATACCTGCTACCGCTCTCTGATGAATATATGATGAAGACACGTGAATCACTCGGTCTCAGTATAGCAGAAATCCCATCACTCCTCCCTGTCGCAGAACGCAAAGCCTATACAGAACCACTCGACCCAAACCTCTCCAAACATCTCAATATCTGGATGGAGACACTCCGTGGATGTATCACAATAGATCCTTCGCAGACGATGACCAAAAAAATCAACGACATGATGAATACCATGCACGAAGAAGGTCTCGTCAAGCTCTCAGCTCACGTACTCGCTCATTTCCTCTATGACCGTGGTGTGAATATCGAACCAGCTGATGCGGCACGTGTCGCTCGTGGTGTGACCAAAAAAATGATTCTCCTCCTCCAAGGCATCAACGTCGATCCATTCTTCGGAAGTGAACCAGCTGTAGCGCTCTAAAAACAGACAAAACATAGTCCCTTTTCCTGTGTTTGGAATCATGAATACCTGTTTGTATTCGACTATAATATATTGTATACTTTTTCTATGAAAGCGACTCGTGCCTCTATCTCCGCAAAAACTATTGTGAAAAATTTCTTTTCAGAGTTTTTCAAAAATAATTGGTTCATCTTTGGATTTTTAGCAGCGATATGCGCTCACATATTTTCCAGTCTAGATACATACTTTGTATCCATCATCATCGATAAACTCAGACTCTTTCTAGCCGGTGATCGGAGTGCGAATATATATACACCATTTTATTGGCTCATTGGAACAGGAACGTTGACATGGATTTTCCATAGAATGTATGAGAGGATGATATGTATTTCACAGACTCAGATTGCCCAATATATTTATATTCGGATATTTAGTTATATCCATCACCATTCACACCAATATTTCTCCGATAATTTTGCTGGTTCTCTTTTTAAGCGTCTTTCTCGATATGTGAGAACTTTTGAAGATTTCTCCGATCTGCTGATTTATCAGATAACACCGATGCTCATACATCTCATCGTCACACTCGTATTTATCGTCAGTTTCTCTTTTTGAGCTGGACTAATAGTCGTAGCTTATGTACTCTTGTTTTGTATTATCAGTTTTTTCTTGGTACGATGGCAGCACCCCTTGGTCGACAAACATGACCGACTCGATTCAGCATTTTCTGGATATGTTACAGACACGATAGGTAATCACAGTACAATCTTATCCTTTGGTCGATTCTGAAATGAGTTGAAAAAATTTGAAGAAAAATGCCGCATCACCTACCAATCACTATACGAATCATGGAAACGAGGGAATATCATGTCATGAATATTGGGTATTATTGCCTACGTCAATTACTGGATAATCACTGGTTTTGCTCTCTATATGGCAACTCGTGGTGAGATACTTTTCGCGACATTTCTCATTATCAATACCTATAATGGTAATCTCACGGATAGACTCTGGGCCGTCAGTAACGTCTTCAAAACTTTTGGGAAAATCACGGCCGATGCACGTGAAGGATATGAAATACTGCACACTCCCCACTCTATCGTCGATAAAAAACATGCAAAAACACTCATCCCTCAAAATGGAGAAATAAGATTTAAAAATGTATCATTCTGATATGGAAAAGAGGAGATATTTGCCAATCTCAATCTCACAATAAAGCCCTATCAAAAGGTGGGTATTGTAGGAGTGAGCGGTTCTGGCAAGTCCACTCTCACGAAACTCCTGATGCGTCTCTATGATGTGCAAAAGGGTGAAATATTTATCGATGGTCAATCAATACGAGATGTCACACAAGAGAGTCTGCATCAGACTATCGCTCTGATACCACAAGACCCTATCCTCTTCCACCGAACTCTCGAAGAAAATATTCGCTATGCTCAGCCAGATATTTCAGACATAGATTTCCAGAAATATTGTCGTATAGCCCGCTGTGACTCATTTATCGAAAAACTCCCTCATGCCTACAAAACTCTCGTCTGAGAGAGAGGTATCAAACTCTCCGGCTGAGAGAGACAAAGAGTTGCCATCGCTCGTGCATTGATTGCTGAAACTCCTATCATAGTCTTTGATGAAGCAACCTCAGCTCTCGATAGTGAATCAGAACAATATATCCAGGAAGCCATGTTTGATGCCATAGAAGGCAAAACAGCTCTCGTCATCGCCCATCGTCTCTCAACTATTGTCCATCTAGAACGCATACTCGTCTTCGATAATGGTAAAATAATAGAAGATGGCTCTCATGCTGAACTCATGAAACACGGAGGTACCTATGCGAAGCTCTGGACCATCCAGAGTGGAGAGTTCCGAGAATAGTATCTATAGAGATGCCTGTGTTTTTGCATGTGAACGAAGCGTAGATTTCACAATCCCCAAGAATAACAATGATAACAAAAAGAACAAAATATACTCTCTGTATTCTCCGAGCTCAAACTGAACGATCGACCACGTAGGGCTCCCAAAAATATGAATAATATCATAGAGATAGGTCGTCGCTATCCATGGTATATATCCTATCCCCGTCGCGAGA
>CAZJBQ010000039.1:0-3280 GCA_964544625.1 uncultured Candidatus Peribacteria bacterium
GAGAGTTGCAGTAATTCAGAGAGAAAGATATGTGAGGGGCTTTCAAAAAAATCGAGCTATTCTGGCACGGAGAGACCAGAGAAGCAGTGGAGATTTTCATTCTTCATTTTTGGAATACAGAAGGCCGCCCCCTCAAACATAGACATGGTCAGCATTTTTTATAGATTTCAACATCTGCAAAAAAAGTCGGATATTTCTGATGGGATGAGTCCGAAAAGCATTTGGAAAATATTCTTGTAGCATTATCTGCTCGAGTGAAAGTTTTTGTGACAAAAGAAATCTCTTTGTCCTATTAATATCATGAGAAAATAACGTTATCTGAACGTTTTCGTCCATCGATAAAAAACGCTGTATTTCACACAGAGTGATGAGTTCATCGCCGAGATTTTCAGCTCAAGTGGCTGTAAAAAGTACTATCTTCATGGACTATCGATGATGGAGATTACGTATACACCATACTGTCCTATCACCTACTCCCGTAAGGTTTTCAGGTATTTGCTCTATGAGATTCTCAACTGTTTTCTTATCATACCCCATGCCAACAAGAGAAGTGATAATCGACTGATCGAGATCAGAATATATTTTAGTATTTTTGAGATGTTTCTTTTGGACATTGGTGATACTCTGAAGGGTTTCGGTATCGAGAGATCAGCGAAGTTCAACAATGATTTTACTAGCGAGTTTTGGACCAATACCACTCGCCTGCGTTAGACGTTTTGATTCGCCACTCGCTATGGCCTGCATAACTTCATTTTGACCGAGCTCTAGGAGAGAAAGTGCTCATTTTGGTCCAAGTCCATTGACCGAGAGGAGTTTACTAAAGATCTTTTTATCCTCCATAGTTTCAAAGCCAATGAGTCGCGAGCCGGCTTCAGTTTGATGGTGATATATCCAGAGTCTGAGAGTATCACCGAGACTCTTCAGTCCTATAGTTTTGGATTGAACTGTCACAGTATATCCTACTCAGTTTGTAAGGAGGGTGATATCATTACCATCTATGAGCTCGAGTGTGCCAATAATGAGAGAAATCATAGGAGCATTATAGGGAAAATCCTAATAAACCAACTTGCGATAGCACTCTTCACACACTACCCTCTCTGGTCTATCAGGTGTATAAGTGGTAATAATAGATTTTTGACACTCTTGGCAGGACCTTTCTGAGAGTTTTCGTCAATTCTTCTTTTTAGAACGGTCAATACGACGAATTTCTGGATGTTTTGTAGGTATTGGAATATGATACTCTATGTAAAAAGCGAGCTCTTTGGGGAGAATTCTGAATGGTTTTTTTGATTCAGAACAAATCAAAAATCATGAAAGAAGAGTATTGATATTTTTTTGTGCAACTTCATATCAAACAATTTTTTCGTCATAGTGGTTAATGGAGAATAATGGGACACTTTCAGCAGCATATGATTGCTTCGAGACATCATCATACCATCACCAACCTTGTTCGAGAGAAACCTCTGGAGTAATCGGGAAATACTCTTGTGCAATTGTTTCATTATAACCATAAGGGCTTACTTGATGTGGGAAAAATTCTCACCATTCACCTGTGGCCCTCATATGTTCGATGATTTTCACAGCGAGAGACTCATACTCTAATTGACTATAGAGTGTATTAAAAATAGCATTTTTTTGATGTCTCCGGAGTCAGATACAGCCAAAAATATTTTCACAACTATGACACAATTCAGAATAGAGTATATCACGACATTTTGGCGAATAAATAGAAAAACGAGTCATGCCTCATTCATCACAAGTGAGGTTTTCATAGTTCCATTGACAGAGTCAAGATATTGTTATATCTTGGCAATTTGCTCCTGTGTCACCAGTCTGATAATATTTACAATCCTGCATCTTGTAGGCCTCAAAACAATCACAACAATTCTTCGAGTAAAAGAGATATTCACCTACACAATTTTCACAGCTGATATTACAATTTTCTTTATAAAAAATACTGGATAAATTTTCTTCAAATTTTTTCTTTCATTCAGAGAACGATATGTTTTTCAGAGCATCAAAATATGCTTCCTTGGAAAGTGCTGTATTAAAAAAATGAAATTCTTTATTCACTATATTTGAACATCCGTAACAATTCCGACAACCCGTGAGATTGATACCAAATTTACAGTCACTACAATTATGACAATTGATGAGCGAGATACAATGTGCGAGCTTTGATCTCACAATACAGTCATAACAATATTGAACCTCACTCAGTGGTCACTCGCAATCAATACAATTCTGCATATCCGAAAGTGTCTTGTGACAATAGTAACAATCACGCATTCTCCAAGCACAACTCACGAGATAACAATCTTTTGCATACCAACAATCATTCGTGTATTCACAATTCTCGCTCGCGAGACCATTATCGTTTACGACTGCTGGGTGTGGTACAGATTGTGAGAGTGACTGAAATTGTTCAAAAAATGTCTTTCAAAAATCAAAATCCCGACCATATGAAAGAGGATTCCAATCATCGCTCCACCAAGATTTTATATCATAAACTGGTCAAATATATGTTGGATTATAGAGAGATATGATTCCTTTTCCTGTGAGGTCACAGATTCTCTTATAAAGTGTTATCTCATTGCGATGCATCATACGTCTTCTGAGACGCTCATCTGGGCACAAAGTCGGACTCGATATACTATATTTCTTTCCTGAAAAAATCGGAGAAATTTTGTCATAGAATTCCAAATCTTTATCTGTCACGATAAACTCCTTGCCACTTAGTCGACATTTTTTGGTCTCGATAATTTTCTCTCCAGGAGGAATCATATTTAATAAACAATTTTTCGATAGCAATCCTCGCACACTACTCTGCGTATTGTAGGATCATACGTTGTCTGCATAGGAACATGACATTCACTACATTGAGCATCTCTTAATTGTTTACGATTCATAAAAGTAATCCTCTCATTATAGCGTGTCTGTGGATGTTTCCTTGGTATTGGCAAATCATGTTTGATATAAAATCGGAGCTCTTCTTTGAGGATACGAAATGGCTCCCCTGTTTTTTCACACTGTATGACGCCTGCAAGGAGTGTATCAATATTTTTTGCTGCAATTTCCGTACTCACTTTCTCAGGATTATATTCAGCCGTATCGAGAGGAACAACATACTCTCCCGTTCTTTCTTTTTTTGGTATATCATACCACCTCCAACCATACTTTTCCACCGTTGTACGATCAAGCGGCTGGTCATCGGCACCAATAGTTTCATTATATCCAAAAGGAGAAATGCTCGGATGAAAAAATTCTCACCACTCCCCCG
>CAZJBQ010000040.1:0-1967 GCA_964544625.1 uncultured Candidatus Peribacteria bacterium
GGTAGAGAAAAACTTGGTCAATAAATCAGGTGCTTTCTATACGTACGATAATGAAAAACTTGGTCAAGGCCGTGATAACGTCAAACAATACCTCCTCGAACACACAAAAGTCATGGATAAGATTGAAAAAGAAATCAAATCTGGTAAAGTGTGAGCAGTGAAAGTAGAAAAAGAAGAAAAAGAGAAAAAGTAACTCACCCTTTTATGACTCTTGAAGATTCATTCTCCCATCAAGATCTTTCGTCTGAACGAAGAGAGCAGCTTGAATATGCTACACGTCTCAAGAAAAGAGTTGCACAGATTCATGATTATCCCGATGGTAATGAATAATTAATTTATTATGTCTTCTTCTGTACGTGACATTCTCTCTAAGACCAACCAACAGGTTGGTCTTCTAGATGATGAAAAAAAGATGCAATTTGCCCGAGAAATGAGCGGTTTTGCTGGTTTACGAGCAGCTTTTTTCGGCCGACTCGGAGTCAAAGAATTTAAAACTATTATCGAGGGAAAGAGACTCCTGGCACAAAAGGCTAAAAATCATCACGGATATCATTAGTTTTCCTTGCAATCAGTCTTGATATACGATACACTGTATCCATGTCGATTCATCGTTCTCAATGACCCGAAGAAGGTAATATTGAAAATATTTCCTGAAACACACTTTTTTCTCTTATAGAACATGGTGTCGACGTGGAAGTAGTTTCACGTGATATCGAGTTATGTCCTTTTCTCGATAGTTTGAAACCTCTTATGATAGATATATCATCAGAACAAGTTCGAGAAGTGGAGAAAACCATTCATTATCTGTATACCAAATTTCAGCCCATTTATGCTGTTTTACAGGAAAAATTTTGAGTAAATGTAGAGAATTTTTTATCTGCCTTGTTAGTTAGATTAGTACAAAGAATTCAGGAATCTAATAAAAATCCTGAAAGAAGTTTTACCAATAACAATGTAACATCTCTCAAACGAATGTTAACTCAAGGAGATTGATCTATTCAGATGGAGCTCGAAAATATTCCTTATTGGGCTTTTGCTTGCACTAGTGTATCCCTAGATGAAGTTCATATAGATACTTTGAAGGGCACTCAATCACTACGCAATATACTCAGTCAGGTATGAGAAAATGGTCAAAATTCAGCAGGAGAATATATCCTCCCAAATTCTCTCTGAGTGAGTGTTATGATACAACTCCACGATGGAACTATTATAGGTCAAGAATGTAATAACAATGCTGTAACTACCAAATATTATGGCCTGAAAGCAAGTGCTTCGGGAGCTATAGATGAACGTCCAGTTGGACGATATGATATTGCTACACTTTGAGATGGCGCTAAAGCTGAAATGAGGGAAGAAGTCTGAATTGAGACGAAAAATATACCACGTATGCCTGATATTTCTAACATGGCTGTTAGTATGCAATCGCATATTTTGAGAGAACTTGGTATTTCTAATACAGATTTTTCAGTGCTTGTTCCTCTTGGTATTGTTGTTGATGCGAAAAGAAATAATCCAGAAGTCAGTTTTTCTCTCGTTCTTCCGCCTTCTGTTACATTCTGAGACATAAAAAAAAGTTGGAAGAAAGCCAAAGATAAAAAAGAATCCCTATCTCTTGTTCCCGTTACTCCAACAGAAATACAGAATCAGCTCGAGTATTATAATCAACATGTACCTCCAGAACTCAGAAAATCACCAACAGGATTAGAACAATTTATTAAACAAAATCCTCTGTGCCACAAGTGGATTGGTCCACATTTTTTGATGAGCTATCTCGCATGGAAAAAATCTGTTGAAAATAAAAAAGAAAAATTTCGTGAGGGTACATTGAGACTTTTAGAATCTTCAGAAATCCCAGAACATGTTATAGATACATGCGAGTTTCCTGGGTCTCCTGAGAAGCCAACAGAAGATGCTCTCGTTCATCATGGAGGTTGGTTTGGTGTCTTTGATGGTGCCACTGGACTTGC
>CAZJBQ010000040.1:1977-2937 GCA_964544625.1 uncultured Candidatus Peribacteria bacterium
GAAGTGGTCAAAAATACGAGCGGAGATACTCTTACTATTTTAGAGGCGGCGAATGTCGCTATATCAAGAGAAATGGATAATGCGGGAGTTGATACTTCAGATCCTCTGAGTCGATATGTGACTTCTGCCTCTCTGGTTCGGAAGACTCCTCATGGTATTGAGTACGCTAATGTGGCAGATAGTACTATTGTTGTCGAATTTGCTGATGGTAGTATCCAGGTCATTACAGAACAGGTCGATCATGATGAGAAGGCTTTGAAACTCTGGTCTGAACTGGTCCAAGAACTCGGGACACAGACAACATATCAAGATGTACGCTATCATCCACGTATGATTCAGGTACTTGAAGAGTGACGAAAACAGGCCAACAAGGGCTCATATGGAGTATTGAGAGGGGATTATACACCTGCTTCAGGAATTCAAAAATGATTTATACCGTATAGTAAAAATGGTGGTATAAAAAGAGTTGTATTATTTACCGATGGCTTTGAAATTCCTACTGAAACTCCATGGAATAAGGATGATGCGTACTATCGTCATATACTTGATATACTTGATCAAGGAGGGCCAAAGTTGCTCGCTGAGGAAGTACAAAAAGTTGCAAACAGTGATCCAGAATGTCTCAAATATCCTCGATTTAAAAAACTCGATGATGGTGCATGTATTTTGCTTGATTTTAATGCTCAAAGTGCAAAACAGCAATTTGGGAAAAGACTGAAGCATCCTGCTCAACCTCAGAAAAAAGTTGCCTAGTCTTTCTTTTCAATTTTCGCTCCAATGCTTTGGAGTCTTTCTACGAAGTTTTCGTAGCCTCGTTCGATATGTGAGACATTATCGAGTTCGGTTGTGCCGGAGGCTATCATACCAGCGATGAGCATAGCTGCTCCTGAGCGGAGATCCCAGCTTGATACTTTTGTACCCCGGAGGTTTGTTTTCCCAAAAATCATGGCTTCATGAGGA
>CAZJBQ010000041.1:0-1065 GCA_964544625.1 uncultured Candidatus Peribacteria bacterium
GTCTCGATGAGAATAAAAAACATGTCACTCCTGAAACTATCGAGAATGATTTCAAAATCATAGCAAAACGTTTCCGTTGTGTACGAACATATACGACTCTCCACGGCATGGACCGTGTACCAGAGATTGCTGAAAAATATGGCCTCAGTGTCGTCATGTGAGTCTGGGTGAGCCCCGACCTCATAGAAAATATGTACGATTTGGAAAAAGCTATCGAACTCGCAAATACTCATAAAAAATCCGTTACACATCTCCTCGTCGGTAACGAAGCACTCTTCCCTTTTAGTGATTACAAAATCCCTCCTCGCTATCTCTACCTCTACCTTCTCTATGCTCAAAAGGAAACTGAAACACCAGTTTCTACTGGAGAAATCGCATCAACCTGGGACCAATACAGGATGCTCTGAGACCTCTCAGATTTTATAGCGGTTCATATATTTCCCTATTGGAACAATGTCCCTATTGATGGAGCTCTCAATTTTCTCGAATGAGAATATCGTCTCATGACAGAGCTTTTTCCAAATAAAGAAATATTTGTAGCAGAAACAGGTTGGCCATCAAATGGTGTTGACCATGGTAAAGCATCGGCCAATCTCCTCAATGAGGCAACCTATGTCCGTAGTGCGAGCAAGTATCTCGAATCAAAGAAAATACGATACAATATTATTGAAGCATTTGATCAGCCTTGGAAAATATTTGGATGAGAAAAACACGCAGGATGATCATTCGGAGTTTTTGACGAACACGGTCGCGAGAAATTTTCTTTCTCAGGGCCATTTACGTTGTACGGCATGCCAATCAGCATCATACACGAACGAGTAGCGGCATTGTGTAGAGAAGATGGGAAGCTCGACAAAATATGTTATGCAAAAGATTTCCTAAAATTACTGGTGAAAGAACACGTCAATATGGTTTGTACAACTCTCCTCTTTATCATAGTAGGCATGATATATGGCTGGGCAGGATCACATCTCCGTAATAAAGCATTTTTTTATGGAAGCATGACGCTCTTGGGACTCATCAATATCATGATAATGATTGGTTATAAAGCCTGGATTGGACACT
>CAZJBQ010000041.1:1075-2917 GCA_964544625.1 uncultured Candidatus Peribacteria bacterium
TCTCTCCCCCAATTCTGGATCAATATACCATTGATGCTGCTGCCCGTAGCAGGCATACTCTACCAACTGAGAGACTATCTAAAAATTGTTGGAAGAGGGGTTATACGCCACCACCTCACTTTTTCAGACTTGCGTGATCTGTCTGGAAAAGAACCATTTATTTCGATCCATATTCCGAGTTACAACGAAGAACCTGAGATGTTGATACAAACGATAGAACACGTCACAAAACTCGATTATTCGAATTACGAACTCATCATCATAGAAAATAATACTCGTGATGAAAATATATGGAGGCCTGTCGAGAAATATGTGACTTCTCTCGGTAAACCACATATTCGTTTCTATCATTTTGATGAACTCGATGGCTACAAATCATGAGCCCTGAATAAAGCTCTGAGCCTCACAGATCCTCGTGCAGACATCATAGGTCTCCTGGATGCAGACTATTGCGTCAAGCCTGACTGGCTCAAAAAAACTGTCTGACTCTTTGCCGATCAGAGCATCTCAGCCATACAATGTCCACAAGCCAATAAAACAGAAGGAGCTACGGTGTTTCAGAAGATTATGTGCTATGAGCTCGACCTCTTTTATAAGCAAGGTATGATTATCCGAAACAGCGCTAATGCCGTCATCATGAATGGAACCATGTGTCTCATACGACATGATATCCTCAAAAAAGAAAAATGGTGTGATGGCTTTATCTGCGAAGACTCTGAACTCGGATTTCGTATACAGAGCAGTGGTGGGCGCATTATGTACATCGATCATACGTTTGGTGTTGGACTCCCTCCGAGAAATTTCGAAGAATACAAGAAACAGCGTTTTCGTTGGGCATATGGAGCGATGATGATTTTCAAGAAGCATTGGAAAAAAATATTTCTTACTTCCGAACTGACATTCGCACAACGGTTTGAATACCTCTTTGGCTGGATAGGTTGGGGACAGATGATTCTCTATCCATTTTACTTATTAATCCTCCTCTTTTGAAGCTATTTTATTTATGAATCCTACAGCTTCGACGCTCCTTACGATTTCGCCCTATTGACGCTCTATTATGTCGCATTTTTGATGCTCTCTACGATGTCTATTTATCGTGATCGTATGCATATCAGTCGAGGAGAAGCTTTTCAGGCTGTTCTCGCCTCAGCCTCTCTGACCGTTACAATTTTTCGAGCCGTATTTCTCGCCGTATTCTGGAATCATTTGTGATTCAAAAAAACCAATAAATGAGGTGTTCATGTGGCATCAGGAAAAGTCTCATGGGTAAAAGCACATCCTGGTTTTATAGCTCTCGTGGCAGTGAATCTCACTATGGTTTATCTCTCAGCATCGATACTGTTTCGTTATGGCGTCAACACAGACACCTTGATTTGGTTCCTACTTGTTATTACAATAACGATACCTACCATGAGCGCTCTCTACTTCCAAATCGCCTATGAATAATATAGCTGACGACATCGAATCACGTATTGACATCGTCGAGCTCGTTCGTGAATATGTACCACTGAAAAAATCAGGTGCGAATTGGAAATGACTCTCCCCTTTTAAACCAGAAAAAACTCCCTCATTTGTGGTCTCTCCTGCGAAACAGATTGCTTATTGTTTTGGAACAAATCAAGGAGGAGGTCCTCTGAGGATACTCATGCTCCTGGAAAAAATAGAGTTCCGCGAAGCCCTCCAAATCCTCGCAAAACGTGCAGGAGTGGAGCTCAAAACAGATACCATTCAGGATGGGAAAGCAGATGAAAAATCTCAACTTATAAAACTCTACAATGAAGTATCAATTTTTTATCAAAAATGACTCCAATCAAGCGATGGACTCGAAGCGAGAAACTATAT
>CAZJBQ010000042.1:0-2848 GCA_964544625.1 uncultured Candidatus Peribacteria bacterium
GCCGAGTTTCTCACTCTTCGCAGCGAGATACGCACTGATAGACATCGATGCTCCGTCAGCGAAGAGATTAGCGAGCCCGAGAATAATAATCGTTGCACTCGTGAGATTACCACCCGTCGCACCAGCCACAACAGCAAAGGTCGTCACTGTTCCATCGACAGCACCATACACCATTTGTGGGAGATAATAACGAAACATCTCGAGACGACTGGGTTTTTTGCGAAAAAAATTGAACATAGAGAAATGATAGAAGAATAAACAATATTTGCAAAAAAGTTGTTCCTTGCCTGAAGTATAGAAATGGGTTTTTAGGGGACAAACTGTTTAAGGTCCAGGAATACGGAACTGTAAGATGAATAAACTGACCGAGTTTTTGTCCCGTCCGAAGTGAGATTCACTCACTTCTCCCTGCTTTTGTTACTTTTTGCACAAAAAGTAAAATAAAGAAAATAATTACTGGCCTGGATTCCCGCCTTCGCGGGAATGACGGAAAGGAATCTTGTTTTTCTAGCGCAGCGCTTATACTAAAAGCAATGAAACGCGACCTCATCATCATCGACGGATTTAATCTGATATTTCGGGTATTTTATGCTGTACCACCCTTTCATACCAAAGACGGTACACCAGTGAATGCTCTCTTCGGATATACGAAAGCGCTCATGAAAATCCTCTCGATGGATGCTGCCTATGTTATCATGACCTTCGACAGTGGCGGTGAAACATTTCGGAGTGAAGCTGATGCCACCTACAAGGCACAACGCGATGGTATGCCCTCTGATCTCGCGAGCCAGATGGACCTCATATTCGCCGTGACAGATTTGTTGCAAGTACCACGTATAGCCGTACCAGGATTTGAAGCGGATGATATCATCGGTACACTCGTGATGAAACATGAACGAGACATGGAACACATCTATATCATCTCTTCTGATAAAGACCTCTTCCAATTTATCCGATGAAATGTCTCTATCTATGACGCGATGAAAGATACGGTCTACGATCGAGAAGAAGCCATGAAAAAATTCGAAGTCGAACCATCACAAATTGTCGACTATCTGGCCCTCATCGGAGACACCTCAGACAATATCCCTGGTGTGAAATGAATCGGACCAAAGGGCGCGGTGAAACTCCTCGAAGAATACAAAACCCTCGATAACATCCTGGTGAATATCGACAAACTCTCTCCGAAATTACAAGCCCTTATCGGCGATGGCAAAACAGCGAAACATTCTCAGTTTCTCGCGACTATCCGCACCGATGTCCCCTATGATATCAATGTCATAGATATGGCACGACAGAGCAACGCCATACACTACACTCCCGAACTCGTCGCATTTCTGCGAAAATACGAATTCAAATCCCTCCTCCCTCACACAGACACACCTGAGAATACAGTATACACGCTCAAAAAACCAGCCCCCATCGCACAATGAGCCATGATGACAAAACTTTGGGAAAGAATCCAAAACAATGAACCCTATTCTCTAGCCGTCAATGGTCACCCAGAAATGACTGAAATGGCCATAGCATTCAGTGAAGAAGAAACCTACACTATCGACCTGACCGATACAAACGCTCACAGTCTCGTGCAAAATATATTTGATACACCGCACGAGATGATCACTTATAATTGGAAAGAGCACGCTCGTGCTATGCTCTGGTGGCTCACTTATGCCTAAAATATGTTCGAATCCACACCCTTTTCTGAGAAATTACAAGGAGCCAAATGGCAACCAATCTATGATAATGTGGTCAGGATTGTTCCTTATGGCGCCTGTCCAACAGTACAAAAGCTCGGTAAAAGCCCTACCCTTCATGATATCTTTGAACATGATGATATAAGTGGAGCACTCTGGCGAGTACGCGAAGAGAGCGAGACACTCAAGGCGCATTTTCCAGAGCAATGAGACACTGCTGCCTGTGGTATAGTGCCACTCACCAGCATGGTTACCCTCCTCGCTGTCAAAAATAATAAAACATCATTTCGTTGTACTATAACTGAGCCTCTGGTGGCTGGGGATGTTATTCGTGTTGCTCCAGAAGGCATCCAACTCATCAACAGAAATGGGAGTGAGGGTGTTATGATTGTCCACAGCCATAGTGTAGAAAAAGAACATACAGAACTCGGAAAAAACATACACATACCACCTCATATACCCCTTGCAAAAAAAGAACCTCTCAATCTCCCTCAAGGGAAAAGTTTCCAATTTGTCACAGCAGCACAATCGAGTGAGGGGCATGCATTTTTTAGAGGAACCTACAGAACCCCTTCATGACTTGAAAGGAGCCATTCACAGAGAATACCGGAGTTTGATACAGGTGTTTTACTCGAAATCGTCGCACAAACAGGAGCGGCAGTTGGGGATAGCCTCCTCAGAGAAGGAGAGATATTTGTATACGAATGAGGGATATTTAATTTTGATACAAACATAGAACTCATGGAGGGTGAGAGTCTACGAACAACGGCACAACTCACCAGAAATGAAGGAGGGAAAATCAGCTACCTCTATTGTCTGCGTCGATCACGAGACGAAAAACCAGTACTCTGGTGACAAGTAGATGCTACTTCGATAGAGTACACGCGTCTTCTGAAGATGACAGAACTACTCAAAAAGAGAAGGGCAAAGGGCAAATAGGTTGAAAAATAAAAAATGTTCGTAGGATAGCAGACACGTTGGGAATTCGCCAAGTGGTAAGGCTCCGGACTCTGAATCCGGCATCGGGGGTTGACTCGAAATGCCATTCAAGGCATTTCTCCCCCTCATTCCCATTACGGAATGAGTGAGATCATCTGTTGGGAATTCGCCAAGTGGTAAGGCTCCGGACTCTGAATCCGGCATCGGGGGTT
>CAZJBQ010000043.1:0-2533 GCA_964544625.1 uncultured Candidatus Peribacteria bacterium
CAGAAAAATAAACTCGTCGAGAAGAATATCGGTTATCTGTACGTGATTTCGTGTGTACTCAATGGTGCTTGGATTCTCGCTTGGCAGTATCAATTCGTTGGACTCTCAGTCCTCGTCATGCTCGGTCTCCTCGTGACACTTATCATCATCCACACAGCAATTCGAAAAAATCCAACCAATCTCACATGGAACGATAGATATATCACCTTCACTGTTTTTAGTATTTATTTGGGGTGGATTTCAGTCGCAACAATTGCAAATATCGCTGCGTGGACGGTCAGTATCGGTGCGAGTGGTTGGGGGATTTCGGCGATTACCTGGACAAATGGTCTCGTCGTCATGGCAACACTTCTCGGGACCATCATGTATACGAAATACCGTGATGTATTTTTTAATCTTGTCATCATCTGGGCTCTCTACGGTATCATGTCAAAGCGCATGCTCGTAGGAGAAGTAGAATTCGCTTCTATCATCACAACGACACAGATTTGTATGGCATTTATTGTGGGACTTGTCTCAAGCCAGTATCTCATAAAGAGAAAATAGAATGGATAATTACGCTACTCAATTCTTGAATCAAACAGTCACAGTCAAAATGGATCGGCAAATGGGCACGAGACATCCAAGAATTCCTGAAATATATTACATCTGGAATTATGGATGAATACCATGAACTCTTGCTCCAGATGGTGAAGAGGTCGATGCATACGTACTCGGAGTGTTTGAACCATGCGAAGAATTCTCAGGTCGTTGTATAGCCGTGATTCATAAAACCAACGATGACGATGACAAGCTCGTTGTTGTACCAGATGGAGTCAATTTCACTGATGAGCAAATCGAGGCTCTGACCTATTTTCAGGAAAAATATTTTAATTCTCTGATACTACGATAAATTATGAAACATTCCTTTTTCTCTTTTGGTGAACATGTCCATGGTTACGATATTCGAGTCTTTAATGAACGAGAAGTACGCGCTGCGGCTGGAATCCTCTTTGTTGGTGCAATGGTAGCTTTTATGAATGCATGGCTGGTAGGAAATTTTGAAATCCTCAAGGTCTTTGTCGTGATTTTTTTCGTAGACTTCACCCTTCGTCTCTTTGTAAATCCTCAGATTGCTCCGAGCATGATACTGGCTCGTCTGGCTATACATAATCAGGTGCCAGAATATGCGGGCGCACCACAGAAACGATTTGCTTGGGCAATAGGTTGGATGATGGCACTCACGATGATTATCGTGGTGAATATTCTCGAAATTCGTGGAATTTTTAATCTCATTATGTGTCTCCTCTGCCTCACATTTATGTTTGCAGAATGCGCCTTTGGCATCTGTGTTGGATGCAAGTTGTATGAAGCAATTACTCATAAAAAAGCAAAACTCTGTCCAGGAGGAGTTTGTGGTTTTCATCAGAAAACAGCAATACAAAAAATCCACACCTATCAGATTGTCACCCTGACGATATTTGTTATAACTTTGGTGACTATATTATATCTCTCCTAGTTTTCTTATTTCTCACCATGAACTCCCCCTCTTACTTTGAAATCCAGGTCACAGATATCGAAGCATCTATCAAGTTTTATAGCGCTGTCTTTGGTTGGTCATTTGAGCGAGATATGAATATTCCTATCCCCTATTATCGTATCCAGACGGGCGGTATGATGGGCGGACTTATGCAACGTGAGACGCCATGGAACGAACATATGAAGTGAACAACCAATGCATTTATGTGCTCTATGCAGGTAGAGGATTTCGATGCACTCCAAGAAAAAATCCTCGCAAACGGCGGTATGGTCGCAATTCTAAAATTTCCTGTGGCTGGAAAATGTTGGCAAGGATATTTCCTCGATAATGATCGAAATGTTTTTGGTGTGTATCAGGTAGATGAGAATGCTGGGAAATAAGTACAATAGCTATTCAGAAACGAGAGTCCGAGAGCAAATACTGTCTGAGTGTCATGAATACAGATTTTAGATGCAAAATTGGAGAGCGAGTTTATTTGCTTTCGGCAATTTTGGGTACTTTTGTTGTCAAAAGTACAAAAATGACTCTGTTTCCTGGCCTGGATTCC
This sequence comes from uncultured Candidatus Peribacteria bacterium, assembly GCA_964544625.1. GTDB lineage: Bacteria > Patescibacteriota > Gracilibacteria > BD1-5 > JAGOOR01 > JAGOOR01. Next base: position 2,067 of record CAZJBQ010000043.1, read on the forward strand.
TGCCTCCGCAGGAATGACAGGGAATAGCCTGTTGTGTTTTGAAAGTACGGAGTAAGATATATCCACTTCTATTTTTTCTATTTTATGATTAAAAAACTCTTTCTCGGACTCGTCGTCCTCATAGGTCTCGTCCTCATCGTGGCTTATTTTCTCCCTCGTGATTTTCGTCTCAGCAAATCTGTAGTTATCAATGCCCCTCGTGAGACGGTGTATGACTATGTGAAATTACTCAAAAATCAGGAGAAGTATTCTGTATGGGTCATGACTGATCCAAATGTGAAAATGAACTATACTGGTACTGATGGTGCCATAGGCGGCACTTCTGCCTGGAAGAGTGAGATGAAAAATGTCGGCGTCGGTGCTCAGACCATCACAGCCCTGGTACCAAACGAAAAAATAACCGTTGAAATACGGTTTGAGAAACCGATGAAGGCAACAAACTACGCTGATACCACTCTCGAAACAGT
>CAZJBQ010000044.1:0-2306 GCA_964544625.1 uncultured Candidatus Peribacteria bacterium
TTGATTAGAATTATTTTTTACCTCCATGGTTACTTCGATTGGAGAGCCTGCCACGACTTGATTCGAAGCCTCAAGAGAATCATATTTTTTGGTAATAAGCAGTTTGGTCTTATCGACAAAAGGCGCACGGAGGACATCAAAGATATCATATTGTCATGATGATCATCCCAGGACACTCACGGTAGTACTACCAGAAGTCTGGAGAGAATCATAACCAGTTCTGAGCGTACTGGCTAATTGAGATGCATTGCCATCGTATCCACGGAGAAAACCATTTGAATCATTATTGAGACTGTCATACATAGTCGATCAGAGAGAGACGCTTGTTTGTGTAGTAGTGGCACTACCCGTCGCACGAGCCATCCGTATTTGAGTGAAGAGTGACTGGTTTATTTGCGTCTGTTTCGAAACGGTTTCAAAATCACTGGTCTTCTTGGTAAGACTATCTGGCGTGACAAAACCAGGACCATCATAGCGTACTGCTCCTGTGAAATAGGTCGCCTGTGGTTGAGAAGAAAAGACAAAATCATAGACATGCTCGAGTAATTGGACGGTAAATATGCCTGACGTAGTTCCATAAAATATGTAGAGAGAACCGAGATGATCGAGGAGGACTATATCATCTATACCATCGTGATCCATATCAAATACCTCTAATTGAAGTATCTGTCATAACAGTGGTTGAGTATTGTATTGTATTGTTTTCTCTTTTGGACCATTTGCATCGTGATTCACCAAGTGGAGGATTCCATCTGTATCGACATACACTACGTCGGCGAATCCATCACCCGTAAAATCACCGACACGAATCATACCATCTTCTGCCTCCTGAATCGAAAGCAAATTCCCCATATCAACATATTGATCACCATCACGAGATACACGTGCTCATACAATTCACGAGTCATGGTAGACATCGAGGTCACGACGGCCATCATTATTGATATCGCGGAAAGTAAAATCAGAGACATCGGAAATACCCTGGTACACCGGAGTACCAATAGTATGGTCGAAACCAGTCGCTACATTGACATTGTATTCTGGGAGAGTGACAATCGGATCACCGATATTGATAGTGAGGTAATCAGCATGGTCACGAAGAGCGGGAGACCATTCTTGTCCAGAAGCAAACTGGAGTAAAGAGACATTGTCTGACGTCCAACCAAGTCCAGTTTTATCAGGATATTGCGACCACCCCTGTTGGTGTGATCACTCTACTCATTCTGATGATTCTTGTGAGTCGTAAAATGCCACACTTGGCATCTCATACGAGCTTGTCTGCGTCCATGAAACACGCGAGAGAAGAGTCGAAATAAGTGGTTGAACATAATACGTATCTGACGTTGGTTTTTCACTCGTGGCAATACGAGATTTCCATAAAAGATGGAGAGTACCGAGAATCTCGTTACCATTGCGAACAGAGAATTGGAGAGTGTCATCGATTGAAGAATTAAAATCAAATGACAAACCTCCGAAGTTGAATATGTCGCGTATATCAAATAATAATGAACCATTTTTTGAGACTTTACCATTCTCATATGTGACAGTAGAATCAGCGGGAACAAAGAACATGCCATCTTTTTCACAATCGCCAGCCTTATTGGAATCACAAGGAGTTAGAGACATACTCTCAGGGAACTGAGGATAGGTCACCTGAGCTACTTTACCAAGACGAGAATCAGAGATGAGGAGTTTCAGTATACGCTGAGAAAATGATTCAACAGAAACACCGAGTCCGGTACCATAACGCAATGATCAGAGCGTGATACCTCATTGAGGATTGAGTGTGAAAATTGGAGACTGAACAGAGTCGACCAGTGTCGAAATAGAGAGCGACGTTGTTTTGGGTGAGAACAACGAAGATCCTGCGAAATATCCAGATGTCGGAGTTTGTCAAAACGGTCCACCGAGTAAGACCTGGGTCAAAGTATTCCAAGAATTTCACTCCATATCACTCGGGGTCAAGACAGGAAGGAAATTGATTTGAAGAGCATTTTCTAGAGTAGGTATAGTTGATTTTTTACCGTTCTTTTCCAACCAAACACGTAGGAGCATGCGACCTGGATATCACTGGCTCACTATCTCGGATTCATATATACCTTCGGAAACAAACACAGGAGAAGTGATATTTTTGATGAGCTTGTTTTTGTCTGACTCAATATGAAATTGGTACTCTCAGAGAGAGGTTGAGTTACCATACGTATCATAGAGCGAAAATTTGTATTGGTCACGCGCATCAACCCGAGCATGAATAGTATCTGGACCACTCACGGTCAGACGCATTGGCGGTCCAGCACGTACCACAA
>CAZJBQ010000045.1:0-2246 GCA_964544625.1 uncultured Candidatus Peribacteria bacterium
TGATGTTCACCATCAGACATACAGCATACAACACGATTTTTCTTGCCATCCATACGGAGAGCAAGAGCGATACCAACCGCCTGAGACAATCCGTGTCCGAGAGGTCCAGAAGAATTTTCTACACCAGGAATAGAGAGCTTTGGATGTCATTGTAGAAGGGAATCAATCTTTCGAAGTCTCTGCATCTCTTCAATGGGAAAAAATCCACGACGAGCCAAAGCTGCATAGTAAATAGGACAAATATGACCATTGGAAAGGAGACAATAATCACGATTTTCATCCGATGGATTTCCGGGGGTTGTATTCAGAAAGGAGAAATACAGGGCCGAAAAAATATCCGCCATCCCAAATGGTCATCCTATATGACCTGAACCAGCGAGGTGAAGCATCTCGAGGACATCGAGACGAAGCTGGTGAGCTATTTTTTGAAGCTCAATTATGTCGGAAGTTTTAGAAAAAGTATTCATAGAAAGTAATTATATATACCAAAGAGTGTCTGCAAAAACTATTTAATAAATTCTCGTACTAATTCTCTCACATCTTGATTTGACCAAATGTAATTATGTTCTCATCAGGAAATAATTATTCTTTTTTTATTCTGCGAAGGTATATGAGAAAAAAGTTTTTCGGAAAGGCCAATTGGAACAACATCATCGCTATCACCATGTATGATGAGAACTTTGTTTCTAAAGTTTTTCAAGTTCTCAACATTATCATATGTTTCTGTCGTAATCCATGATGGATACATCCAGATTCTCTCTTTTACAATATCTATAAAACGCGAAAAGGGGGAAATTAAAATTAATTTTTCAGGTGCAAAGAGTAATGTATGGTAAGAAGACATGGCAGTACCCAAACTCTCACCAATAACAGTAATCGAAGAATACTTTTGTGTTTTTATATACTGAATAACTTCCTCTACATTAAATAATATCCCCTCTTTTGTTGGCTTTGCTTGATCTCCAGAATATCAGATATATTCTGGAATAAGGACAGAAGCGCCAGAACTATCTATAACATCACGGATATAGGCAGTGGAACAAGCTGAAGCGGCATTACCATGATAGAAAACAACGAGTCTAGTTGGATCTTTTTTAACCAAATACATACGTGTATTTCCATATTTAACTTTTTCTGCATCACGAAAAGACTCACAAGAATAAAAGTCAGCTTGATCCGGAAAATAAATAAGATGACGTTGAAAAAAATATAAAAATAATCATCAAATTAAATAGAGAAAAATAAGTATCAATAAGATAATTTTTTGAAATTTCATCATAAACTATAATTCAATGATTCTTTATTTTTGGCTATTTTTGAAGTCCTCCATAAATTTCGCAAGTCCTTTGTCAGTGAGGTCATGCTGGAGCATCTCGTCAATCAGTTTCGGAGGAAGAGTGACGATATCTGCACCTGCGAGCGCTGAACGATTGATGTGATCAACAGAGCGGATACTTGCCGCAAGCACAGCAGTCTCATATCCGTGGAGACGGTAGAGATTCACGATATCTTCGATGAGTTTCACACCATCCTGACCTATATCGTCGAGGCGACCAATAAATGGGCTCACAAGAGTAGCTCCGAGTTTCGCAACGGCCCAAGCCTGCGTCACAGAGAAACACAATGTCATGTTCGTCGGAATTCCTTCTTCAGAGAGGACTTTAAGTGCTTTGAGCCCTTCTGGGACAATAGGGAGTTTGACGTAGATATTCTCACCCCAAGAAGCAAATTTTCGCCCCTGTTCAATCATCTCTTCGGCAGTGAGTGTGGTCACTTCACAACTCACAGGACCAGGAATCAGCTCAGCAATTTCGCGAATGCGTGTTTCCTGATCAGCACCTTCTTTAGCTATAATAGATGGATTTGTTGTGACACCATCAACGATGCCAAGAGCAGCATAGTGACGGATGAGATTGAGATCGGCAGTATCGAGGAAGAGTTTCATAAAAAAGTTTAATAAGTTGGTAATTTTAACACGTTTAACAGGTTACGAATTTTATTATTTTTACAATCCAACGTTCGTAATTCGTAATTGATAATTTTTAATTTATGTCTTCTATCAGTCTATACTCATAATCCCCTTCTGGCAATCGTAAAATTCAAAGAAAATCCAGTCTTGTCTGAGAATAATCAATACTTTTCTTGAGACTATACATCTCAATGGCTCGAAGAAGTGTCTTTATTTTTTTCGGAGTCATAGAATCCTCCGGATAGCCAAAAATGGTACTCTCTCGGTATTTCACTTC
>CAZJBQ010000046.1:0-2053 GCA_964544625.1 uncultured Candidatus Peribacteria bacterium
TTCTGTTTTTCTCATCTTCGAGAGATGTCCTCGCTTCCTCGAGTTGAGCAATTTTTTTATCAAATTCTGTTGTTTTTCTCTTTTCTTCAGCTTGGAAATGAACGAGTTGTTCTTTGAGACTATCTCTATCCTCGGCAAGGGTCGAATAATCTTTTTTGAGGTTCGTGATTTCGACAAAGATTCGCTTCCCTTCTCCCGATAATCTATCTTTCTCAGATTTTTCTGTCTGGAGATCCTGAGTCAATTGACCGATTTCTCTATTTTTCTGTCAGAGCTCCGCCTTGAGTGCAGCATTTTCCTCGCTAAGACGTCTGAGTTCATCAGGATTTTCAGAGGATTGTGCATTTTGTCACTTATAATACATGGCAAAACCGATAGCGACACACGCAAGGAGTCAGAAGAGAAGAGGAAGAGCGAGGGACATAGGGAACAATTTAGGAATTCTCTGGTATTATAGAGAAAATAAAAAAAATCCCACCGAAAGGGTGGGATAAGAACTGGGAGAGTTTTTTAGAGTTTTTTCATGGATTTAACAAATCACGTTGAAGTTCATTCTCGTCAATAAAGACGACCATCCTCAAGAAATCAAATCATGTTTTTACCTATCATTCTAGGATTACTCGAGTCTTCCATGTGAAATAAGCCATCTTTCCCAACAATCAGAGTATGTTTAGACCTCGCAGTAGTAGCTTCAAATCGAGCCCCTATCTGTATATCATGAGCATCTATACCGAGTCTGCGGAGATGATGGGTGGTATGAATGAGAGCATCAATCGAGCTATACACAGGAGCTTTTGCAAGACTTAGCGGTATGATATGTCCTACATCTGCAGAAAAATCTGATCGTATCTCTCCGATTCTATCAATGCCCACTTCCTCCAATGTCAGGCTTCGATAATTTCCCCCCTCTTCCCGTGTGAGCTTTCTGAGGGGATTAGAATTTCCTGGATACGTAAACGCTATTTGATATATATCAATGCCCATTTCGGTTAAAGGGTATTCCAGTTTTTGTACCATATTCTCGATGTAGAGACCGCTACGACCTCCAGATGGTGGCAAAAATTCTACGATATCGATAGCTCCCCCCTTGATAACTCTCGCGACTCCTGGAAGCTTTTTTATAACGGCATCCGACCAGTTGTATCGAATAAATTCTTTATTATTGAGTGGAGATGGTTTCATATTTTATATTCTTTGAAAAGATTGTGTATCTGAGTCGAATCGAACGGAATTGTTCCCAACTCAAAATGAATGCTCGGCAGATAAATCTCCAGCTTTTTGGTGTTGATCTAAAACATCGATAAAATTCTCTACCCATTGAGATACAGCCTCTTCTGGAGTATCACCAATTGAATCCGTCAACATATACGCTCCTATTCGAAACGCAGGGAGAGAAACGCGATATACAGTTTTTCACTGAAACTGTTCTGGAGCAATTTGAAAATTACGCTCAGAATTCTCAGGGTACGAAATTCGCATAATTGCGTTAAAAATCTGTCTCGAAGTCATCTGTACTCCACCCAATGCTTGTGGAAGGGTAAAAACCTTACCTCCATCTTTGAGTAGCTCCATAGCTTTTTCTGAAACGCCATCCAGCATAAGCCTATCAGATCATACTGAGTGAAGTACTCATGTGCTTGAAGAAGGAGAAGTAGAAGGCATATTGTTATGGTTAAAAAATAACAATCATATATTAACATATATATTTTATATTGTCAATATCTCCATCATTTTTGCAAAATAGAGAAAAACCATACAATCCTCCAGTTATATCCTAATATATGTCATATGGACTACAATAAAGCAAAAGAACTCATGCGTCTCCAACAAGAGATGAGCAAGATCAAAAAAGAACTCGCAAATACTCATATCGAAGCAGAAGTAGATGGCCTCGTCATCACTATCGATGGTGAAATGAAGGTCGTGTCTGTTGTGTTCGAAGACAAGGCTATTATCGGTGACGAAAAGAAGCTCGAAAAAGCTATCATGGAAGCGACGAATAAGGGTATGAAAAAGGCTCAAGAATTCGCCTCAACAAAGATGCAGGCTGTCG